>RXJO01000052.1:0-772 GCA_003987795.1 Curvibacter sp. | reverse complement strand
GCACCTGGTGCAGTGGCTGTCCAAGCGCCTGGGCCGCCCCCTCAAGCTGCCCGACCTGCAGGCCAAGGGCTACGCCCTGGTGGGCGGGCGACTGCTGCCCGGCGACACCGGAGCGCGCGCCCAGTTCATGTACCAGGATGCGCAAGGACAGCGGCTCACGCTGTACCTGGGCGCCCTGCCCGCCTCGCCGGCCCAGGCAGCCGGCGCCGACCAGCCTGCAGCGGCCCCGGCCCCGCTGGCAGGGTTCAGCTTCAGTCAAGAGGGGCCCGTGCCCTCGTTCTACTGGGTGGAAGGCGATTTCGGCTACGCCTTGCAGGCAGATCTGCCGCGCCAGGCCTTGCTGGACCTGGCGCTGGTCGTCTACAAACAGCTCTGAACCCGGCGTGCAACGCCTGTGGCTCAGCCCTTCAGGTCACGCAGCGGGTGCTCAGAGGCCGACCAGGGGCTGCTGAAGAACTGGGCCACCAAGCTGGCCGGCACCTCTTCGACCCGGCCCGGGTTCCAGCGGGGCTGGTGGTCCTTGTCCACGGCCAGGGCGCGGATGCCTTCCACCGTCTCGCTCTGGCCTGGGCGCAGATGAAAGCAGCGGTGCACCATGTCGCGCTCCATGCGCAGGTCTTGGGCCAGGTCCAGGCTGCGGGCGCGCCGGATCTGCTCCAGCACCACGTGCAGCATCAGGGGCGAGCGCTTGCGCAAGGTGACCGCCGTGTGGCGGGCCCAGTCGTCCCCTGAAGCCTCAAGCGAGGCCACGATGGCCGTTGCATCCGGCAGG
>RXJO01000305.1 GCA_003987795.1 Curvibacter sp. | reverse complement strand
GAGCCGTAGCCGCCCTCGCCCCGCTGGGTGGGCGGGAACTCGGTCACCACGTTGAACGTGGCCTGCAGCACCGGCACGATCACCAGTTGGGCGATGCGCTCCATGGGTTCGATGGTGAAAGCCACGTCACTGCGGTTCCAGGCGCTGACCATCAACTGACCTTGATAGTCGCTGTCGATCAGGCCCACCAGGTTGCCGAGCACGATGCCATGCTTGTGACCCAGTCCGGAGCGCGGCAGGATCATGGCAGCATAAGCGGGGTCCTTGAGCCAGATGGCGATGCCGGTGGGCACCAGTTGCCAGGCATTGGGCGCCAGGGTCAGGGGCTCGGTGAGGCAGGCGCGCAGGTCCAGGCCGGCACTGCCCGGGGTGGCGTAGGCCGGAAGTTGGTCCGCCATGCGCGGATCGATGATCTTGACGTCGATGTTCATTGGAAAAATTCAACAGGCCTTGCGGCGGGAAATTTCGGCGACCAGCTGACGCGCCAACGCCAGCTTGGAAGCCCGGGGCAGCTCCTGGACGCCTTGCGCATCCACCAGCAGCAGCTGATTGTCGTCCTGCCCGAAGGCGGTAGGCCCGATGTTGCCCACCAACAGTGGCACGCCTTTTCGCTCACGCTTGGCCTGGGCGTGGGCCACCAGATCGTGGCTCTCGGCCGCAAAGCCGACACAATACAACGCCCCGCTGCGCGCCCGATCACCCTGGGCCACGGTGTGGAGGATGTCGGGGTTTTCGACAAAGCTCAGCTGGGGCGTCTGGCCCGAGCCGTCTTTCTTGATCTTCTGGTCGCTGGCGCTGGCCGGCCGCCAGTCGGCCACGGCCGCCGTCGCGATGAATACATCGGCGTGCTCGCTGGCTGGCACGGTGGCCGCCAGCATGTCGCGCGCCGACACCACGTTGACGCGGCGCACCCCTCGGGGGGTGGGCAGGTGCACTGGCCCGGCGATCAGCGTGACCTCGGCACCCGCCTCGCGGGCAGCCCGGGCGATGGCGAAACCCATCTTGCCCGAGGAATGGTTGGTGATGCCGCGCACGGGGTCGATCGATTCAAATGTGGGCCCCGCGGTGACCAGCACCCGCTGGCCACGCAATGCCTTGGGCTGGAAGAAGGCAATCACCTCCTCGGTGATTTCCAGCGCCTCGAGCATGCGCCCGTCGCCAGTCTCGCCGCAGGCCTGATCACCCCGGGCCACGCCCAGCAGCACGGCACCGTCGGCCTGCAACTGGGCCAGATTGCGCTGGGTGGCGGGGTGGGCCCACATCTCGCGGTTCATGGCCGGGGCCACCAGCAGGGGCACGCGCTCGACAGGCCGCGCCAGGCACAACAGGCTCAGCAACTCGTCGGCGCGACCCTGCACCAGACGGGCGATGAAGTCGGCACTGCAAGGGGCCAGCACGATGGCATCGGCCTCGCGGCTGAGGTTGATGTGAGGCATGTTGTTGGCCTCGCGGCCGTCCCACTGCGAGGAGTAGACCGGCCGACCCGACAGGGCCTGCATGGTGACGGGGGTGATGAACTGGCAGGCCGCCTCGGTCATCACCACCTGCACCGTGGCGCCCTGACGGATCAGTTCGCGGCACAGTTCAGCTGATTTGAAACAGGCCACCCCGCCGGTGAGGCCGAGGACAATGTGTTTTCCCTGGAGGTCCATGGTGACGAGGGCCCGGCTGAGCAGACCCGTTTGGCAAAGAATGCGGCAATGTAGCAGACTGGCCCCGCACTTCGGGTCACGCGCGCAGCCATGAAAAAGGCCACCCGGAGGTGGCCTGGCCAGTGGGCGGATACCGCTTACTTGGCGGTCGGCATCACGAACTCGGCACCCTTGCCGATGCTTTCGGGCCAACGCTGCATCACGCTCTTTTGCTTGGTATAGAAACGCACGCCCTCTTCGCCATAGGCATGCATGTCGCCGAACAGGCTCTTCTTCCAGCCGCCGAAGCCGTGCCAGGCCATGGGCACCGGGATCGGCACGTTGATGCCGACCATGCCGACCTGGATGCGGCGGCTGAACTCGCGTGCCACGTTGCCATCGCGGGTGAAGCAGCTCACGCCATTGCCGAATTCATGATCGTTGATCAGCTTCACGGCTTCGGCAAAGTCCTTGGTGCGCACGCACGACAGCACCGGGCCGAAGATTTCTTCCTTGTAGATCTTCATTTCGGGGGTGACGTGGTCAAACAGCGTGCCGCCAAGCCAGAAGCCCTTGTCGCAACCCGGGCCGGCGCTCTTACCGTCAAAACTGCGGCCATCGAGCAAGAGTTGAGCACCTTCCTTCACACCGGCATCGATGTAGCCGCTGATGCGGGCATGGGCTGCGCCGGTGACGATGGGGCCCATTTCGGCGTCCAGGTTCATGCCGTCGAGCACCTTGAGGCTCTTGGCACGCTCGAGCAGCTTGGGGATGACCTTGTCGGCCACATCACCCACCAGCACCGCCACCGAGATCGCCATGCAGCGCTCGCCTGCCGAGCCGTAGCCGGCGCCGATCAGGGCGTCGACCACCTGGTCGATGTCGGCGTCAGGCATCACCACCATGTGGTTCTTGGCGCCGCCCAGGGCCTGCACGCGCTTGCCGTGGCGGGCACCGGTTTCGTAGATGTAATTGGCGATCGGGGTGGAACCGACGAAGGACACCGCCTTGACATCGGGATGCACCAGCAGCGCATCCACGGCCTCCTTGTCACCCTGCACCACGTTGAAAACGCCGTCAGGCAGGCCGGCCTGCTTGAGCAGATCGGCCATGAACAGGCTGGCGCTCGGGTCGGTCGGGCTGGGTTTGAGCACGAAGGTGTTGCCGGCTGCGATGGCCACCGGGAACATCCACATCGGCACCATCACCGGGAAGTTGAAAGGCGTGATGCCGGCCACCACGCCCAGAGGCTGGCGCATCGTCCAGTTGTCGATGCCGGTGGACACCTGCTCGGTGTAATCGCCCTTGAGCAATTGCGGAATGCCGCAGGCGAACTCGATGATGTCGATGCCGCGGCTGACTTCGCCCTGGGCGTCAGTGAACACCTTGCCGTGCTCGAGCGTGATCATGCGGGCCAGGGTGTCCTTGTGCTGGTTGACCAGTTCAAGGAACTTGAACATCACGCGGCCGCGGCGGATCGGAGGCATGTCAGACCAGGCCGGGAAGGCCGCCTGCGCCGCCGCCACGGCGGCATCCACATCGGCCGTGCTGCCCAGCAAGACCTGACGCGCCACTTCGCCGGTGGCGGGGTTGTAGACCGGCTGACGGCGGGTGCTGACGCCGGCCGTGGCGGCGCCCCCGATGTAGTGAACGACGTCGGCGGAAGAGAGGGTCTGGCTCATGGTGACTCGCTGTTGAAAGAGTGAAATTCAGAGACGCAGTCTAGGCAGCGCCCCTGCGCCTGCCTAGCACCGCCGCCTGAACTCATTGTTCGATTTGATGAACAATACAGCCATGGACGACCAAATAATCCACACCCTTTGGGGCCATCTGCATTGGCTGGGGGTTTTGGCCCAGCAGGGCAGCTACACCGCCGCGGCCACCCGACTGGGGGTGAGCAAGGCCGCCATGAGCCAGCGCATCTCGGAACTCGAAAAACTGGCGGGTGTGCCCCTGGTGCAGCGCACCACCCGCAGCGTGCGCCTGACCGAGGCCGGCCAACGCCTGGTGGACGACACCCGCGCGCCCTTCGATGCGATCGCCCACAGCTTTGCCAGCGTGCGCGACCTGGCCGGCACGCCGCGCGGCCTGCTGCGCCTGACCGCGCCGGTGGCCCTGGCACGCCAGCAACTGGTGCCGCGCCTGGCCACCTTCTTGCAGCAGTACCCCGAGGTGCGGCTGGAGCTCGACATGTCCGACCGCATGGCGTCTCTGGCCATGGAGGGGCTGGACCTGGCCATCCGCCACAGCGACCACGTGCCTGAGACCCATGTGGCCTGGAACCTGTGCCCCACCCGATCGGTGCTGGTGGCCAGCCCGGACTACCTCGCACGGCGTGGCACGCCGACACACCCGCTGGCGCTGCGCGAACACGATTGCCTGCATTACCCCCGCCGTGGCGACACGCCGACCTGGACATTCGAGCCGCCGGACACGGCAGCCGGCCCGACCGAACGCCTGACCATTCCAGTGGCCGGCCCGCTGGCAGCCAACAACAGCGAGGCGCTGCGCGATGCCGCACTGGCCGGCATGGGCATCGCTTTGCTGCCGGATTTCAGTGCCCAGGCGGGTTTGGGATCAGGACACCTGGTGCAGGTGCTGGGCCACTGGGCCAATGTGGGGCCATTTGCCCGTCAGCTCTATGCGATCCGACCTTATTCGGCCCACGTTCCGAGGGCCGTCAGCGCCCTGGTCACCCACTTGCGGGAGACCCTTGCGGGGGGCTTTGCCTTGCCCACACCCGCATGAGCCGCAAGGCTGCCGCCGGTGTCACCCCGGCGGCACCTTTATAATCTCTGTTTACCACCTCCCGGGACAACTGCTCCCGACCCCCCGACATGACCAAATTTGTCTTCGTCACCGGCGGTGTGGTGTCTTCCCTGGGCAA
>RXJO01000294.1:4181-4561 GCA_003987795.1 Curvibacter sp. | reverse complement strand
GCTGCGCCCACCACCCACCCATGAGTCGGCAGACGTTGATCGCCCCGTGGGAGGGCGCTGGGCCATCTACCTGGGGCAGGGGCAGTACCACGAGTTCGAATCGCCGGCAGCGCAGAGCCGTCAGTCCCCCTGGCAAAGTCCCGAGCACACGGCCCACTGGCAGCCCATGCGCGAGTTCCCACGACTGCTGTGCCCGGGCAGCAGCGACATCGCGCTCTGAACCCGGAGGCCTGACCGAGTCCACCGGGCTGGCACGGCAACTGCATGACCTCCGGCATGCCCCAGCCTTCTACCCACCAGCCCCCGACCTTGCCGCGCGCACCTGCCACCGACTGGCGCGCTCAGGAGTTGCTGCTGATGCACGAGGTGATGCGCCTGGT
>RXJO01000294.1:0-4131 GCA_003987795.1 Curvibacter sp. | reverse complement strand
GCCCCGAGACCGTGCTGCGCGAGATGCTGCACCTGATGAGCGAGTTGCTGGGCCTGAACCGGGGCCGCATCGTGCTGCGCGAGCCCGGCTCAGCCACGGCACGCATTGAACACGCCTACGGACTGACCGACGCCGAGCGCCGGCGCGGCCAGTATCTGTCGGGCGAGGGCATCACCGGACGGGTGTTGGCCACGGGTCAACCAGCCATCGTGCAGGACATCGACAACGAGCCCTTGTTTCTGTTCCGCTCCGTGCACCGGACCGAGCTGCCACCCGAGACCGTCGCCTTCATCGCCCTGCCGATCACCGCCAAAGGCCAGACCTGGGGCGTGCTGGCCTGCCACCGAATCCGCAGCCGCCAGCGCCACCTGAACGACGATCTGGCGCTGCTGCGCGTGCTGGCCACGCTGGCCGGGCAGTTGCTGCAACTCGAACAGTTGGTGAGCGAGCAGACACGGCAGCTCGAAGCCCGCAACACCCAGCTGGCGCAGGCCCTGCAAACCCATGCGGCGCGCTACGGCCTGATCGGCAGTTCTCCTGCCCTGCTGCAGGCCTTGAATGAGCTCGAACGCGTCTCGCAAGCCAGCGTGAGCGTGTTGCTGCTGGGTGAGTCGGGTACCGGCAAGGAACTGTTTGCCCGCGCCGTGCACCTGGCCAGCGGGCGCCGCGACCAGCCCTTCATCAAGGTGAACTGTGCCGCCATTCCCGAGTCGCTGTTCGAGTCCGAGCTGTTCGGTCACGAGAAGGGGGCCTTCACAGGCGCCGTGGTGGCCCGACCGGGCTGGTTCGAGCAGGCCGACGGCGGCACCCTGTTCCTGGACGAAGTGGGTGAACTGCCCCTGGGCCTGCAATCCAAACTGCTGCGCACCTTGCAAGAAGGCACCCTGGTGCGCCTGGGAGGACGTCGCGAACAGAGGGTGGACGTGCGTCTGGTCGCCGCCACCCACCGCGACCTGTCGGCCGACGTGCTGACGGGCCGCTTCCGCCAGGATCTGTATTACCGCCTCAACGTGATCCCGATCCGCCTGCCCTCGCTGCGAGAGCGTCGCGAGGACATTCAGCCCCTGGCGCTGCATTTCGTGAGCCGGGCCAACCAGGCCTACCAACGCAACGTGAACCTCACGCCCGAGGCGCTGCAGGCCCTGGCACAAGAGGACTGGCCCGGCAACATCCGCGAACTCGGCAATTTCATCGAACGTCTGGTGTTGCTGAGTGAACAGGGCTCGGTGACTCAAGCACAGCTGTTGCGCCTGCTGCGCCAAAGTCAGACCGCCGCTCAGGCGGAAGTCCCCCCCCGGCAGATCTGGCCAGCGCGGCCAGCAGCAGAAGAGGGCCTGCCAGCCCCCCTGGTGCGCGACTACCAGAGCGCACGCACCCACACGGCGGCCCAGTTGCAGGAAGCGCTCCAGCGGCACCACGGCAACCAGTCACGCGCAGCGCAGAGCCTCGACCTGACGCTGCGGCAGTTTGCCTATCGCCTGCGCAAGGCCGGCCTGCGCTGAAAAGGTTGACAAATTGTCGACATTGGGTCGACACAAGCCGGCCGCCCCTCCATCTCGCATGCTCGATGCCGCTCTCATATCAAGAGCATCAAATCGAACACCATCATTCTCAAATCACGAAATACCGGAGATTTTTCAAGCTTGGCATGTGGGTTGCAATGATGCCGTCAGGCCGGCGCCATTGGCGCGGCTCCCCACCCCATCAAGGACCCACACCATGACCGAAGCTTCCGCACTCGACACCCCCACCACCGTCAAGGCTTATCTGCGCCCCATCGACAGCGAAGGCCTGGCCGCCTTTGCCGCCAAGGGCCGCGCCAACCCGGCCAGCCGTGGCACCAACAAGGTCCACACCGTGATGGAGGGGCAATACCGCTCGCTCAGCACGGTGGGCCAACACACCCCGGTGGTGGTGGACGAACCCCTGCACCTGTTCGGCCAGGACACCGCCCCTGCGCCAGGGGAGATCGTGCTGTCGGGCCTGGGCGGCTGCCTGGCGGTGGGCATCACCGCAGTCGCCACCTGGAAGAAGGTGCGCCTCAGCAAGCTCGAAGTGTTTCTGGAAGGCGACATCGGCAACCCCGCCGCCTGGGGTGCTGGCGGGGCATTGGAGAAGACACCGCCCGAAATGGGCTTCCAGGCCATCCGCGTGAAAGTGCTGGTCGAGGGCGACGCCCCACGCGAGGTGCTCGATGAGATCGTGCAGCATGCCAACTTCTACTCGCCAGTGGCCAACACCCTGCGCAACCCGATCCCCTTCACGATCAGTCTCGCCGACTGAGTGGCCGGTGCCAGCCGACGCCGATCCGCCAGCCCCCGCAGCCACCTCAAGGACTTGAGCATGAACCGTGCAGACCTGCCCCCCGACGTTCGAGCCGGCGACCTGCTGGCCGCCACCCGCGCCCTGGCCCAGGGCCCGCTGCGCCAGCAGGTGCAGGCCATCGACCGCGAGGGCCTGTACCCACGCGACGTGCTGCAGGCCCTGGCCGCTGCGGGCGCGATGAGCGCCCACCTGGACACCGACCAGGGCCCGGGTGACTACGCTCTGGCCATCCAGGCCATGGCCGAGGTGTCGCGGGTCTGCGGCGCCACCGGCTTCATGATGTGGTGCCAGGCGGTGGCCGGCCTGTACCTGCAGCAGTCGGGTCGGCCAGCCCTGGGCACCGACGTGCTGGCCGCCCATGTGCGCGGCGAGCGCCTGGGCGGCACGGCGCTGTCCAACCCCATGAAAAGCTTTGCGCAGATCGAAAGCCTGCTGCTCAAGGCCACGCCCGTGCCGGGCGGCTACCGGGTCAACGGCACCCTGCCCTGGGTCAGCAACCTGGGCCCGGACCACTACTGCGGCGCGATCGCGGCAGTGCAGACGCCACACGACGACGCCTCTGCGCATGAGATCATGTTTCTGCTGCGCTGCGATGCGCCGGGTGTCGAGTTGCGCGAGTGCCCCTCGTTCTCGGGCATGGAAGGCACGGCCACCTACGCCCTGCGGGTGAAAGATCTGTTCGTAGGCGAGGCCGAACTGATGGCCGACCCGGCCCGCCCGTTCATCGCCCGCATCCGGGCCGCATTCGTGATGCTGCAATGCGGCATGGCGGTGGGCATCACCCAGGGTGCTATCGACTCGATGTGGGAGGTCGAACCCCAGTTGGGTCACGTCAACCAGTACCTGGAAGACCGGCCCGACGCCCTGCAGGCCGAGCTCGACTTGCTGAGTGCGCGGGTCATGCAACTGGCCCGCACGCCCTACGATACCGACAAGGACTTCTTCATCGACGTGCTCGATGCCCGCGCCCATGGCGCCGAACTGTGCCTGCGGGCGGCCCAGTCGGCCCTGATGCACCAAGGCGCGCGTGGCTACCTCATGAGCTCGGACGTGCAACGCCGGGTGCGCGAATCGCATTTCGTGGCCATCGTCACGCCGGCCATCAAACACCTGCGCAAGGAAATCGCCCGCCTGAGCACAGAGGAACTGCCCGCATGATCACGCCTGCCCGCCAGCCCGATGCACGCCCCAGCCCGGTGGTCCAGGCCATCGCCGCCGGGGCCCCAGCGTGGCAGACCTACATCTGCCATGCCTGCGGCTACCTGTACGACGAAGCCCTGGGCGACCCCGACAGCGGCCTGGCCCCGGGCACCCGCTTTGCAGACATCCCCGAAGACTGGGCCTGCCCCTTGTGCGGGGTGACCAAGAGCGACTTCTCGCCTTACACGCCTCCCCTCCCCGGCGCTGATCGACAACCGGTGCCCAGCGCGTCAATGCCTCCGGGCCATGGACGCCGGGGCGATGCAGGCATCGTCATCGTGGGCGCCGGCAAGGCGGGCTGGCAACTGGCAGAGAGCCTGCGCCAGCACGACGCCAGCCTGCCCATCACCCTGGTCAGCGCCTGCAGCGGCGACCGCTACGACAAGCCCCTGCTCTCGGTCGCCCTGGCGCGCCAGCTGCCCCCCGAAGGCCTGGTCAAGGAAAGCGGGCCCGATGCGGCCCGGCGCCTGAACCTGCGCCTGCTGCCCCACACGCAGGCGGTGCGCATCTGCGCCGAAACGCGGCAACTGCGCACCACCCGGGGCAACCTGGGCTACCGCCAGTTGGTGCTGGCCCATGGGGCCGAGGCCGCGCTGCCGGCGGGGC
>RXJO01000126.1:263-4565 GCA_003987795.1 Curvibacter sp. | reverse complement strand
GGAGCAGGAGCAGGAGCAGGAGCAGGAGCAGGAGCAGGAGCAGGAGCAGGAGCAGGAGCAGGAGCAGGAGCAGGAGCAGGTGCGGCCACCGGTGCAGGTGCAGGCGCTGCGGGTGCCGTTGCTGCGATGGGCGCCTGCGCCGGAGCCTGAGGACTTGCCGGGGCCGTCCATGCGGGGGCCGCAGGGGCAGAGGCTGAAGCGTCAGGCGTGACGGCGGGCGTCGCGACCGCCTGAGGTTCGGCTGGGGCTGGCGGCGGTGCCGCCACTTTGCCACCGAATGCGTTGCGCAGCCAGCCGAGGCCGCCGCCCGTGCTGGTCGGAGGCGTCGGGCTGGCCGGCACCGGGGCTTGGGGTGCGGCAGCAGGCGCCGCCGGGGCGGCTGGCGTGCCAGCAGGTTCTGCCGGGGCAGGAGCAGGGGATTTTTTCTTGAAAAAGCTGAACATTGCAGGGTTCTTAGAATCCCAGCATTCTATGAAACGCACACCCACCCTTCTGGCCGCATTGATCTGCGCCTTGGCGGCCCCAGTCCTGGCGCAGTCCACACCGCCTTCGACCCCCTCTCCGGCGCCGCTTTCTGCCGCTGCCCCGGCGCCTGCGCCGCTGGCCAACGGCGTGCACCAGTACACCCTGGCCAATGGCATGACGCTGATCGTCAAACCCGATCACCGCGCCCCCACGGTGGCCCACATGCTGTGGGTGCGGGTAGGGTCGATGGACGAGGTCGACGGCACCAGCGGTGTGGCCCATGCCCTCGAGCACATGATGTTCAAGGGCACGCCCAGCCTGTCGCCAGGAGAGTTCTCACGGCGCGTGGCCGCGCTAGGTGGCCGCGAGAACGCCTTCACCACCCGCGATTACACGGGCTATTACCAGCAGATCCCGGCCAGCCGCCTCGAAGACGTGATGAAGCTCGAAGCCGACCGCTTTGCGCACAACCAGTGGGCCGATGATGAGTTCAAGCGCGAGATCGAGGTCATCAAGGAAGAGCGTCGCATGCGCACCGACGACAACCCGCGTGCCCGCCTCTACGAGGCCCTGAACGCCGCAGCCTTCGTGGCCTCGCCCTACCACCGGCCCGTGGTGGGCTGGATGAGCGACCTGGACGCCATGACGCCGGACGACGCCCGCAGCTTCTGGCGCACCTGGTACACCCCCACCAATGCCGCGGTGGTGATTGCTGGCGACATCGAGCCCGAGCAGGCGCTGGCGCTGGCCAAGCGCCATTACGAGCCGATTCCCGCCCACCCGCTGCCTCTGCGCAAGCCCCGCACCGAGCCTGAGCAGGTGGGCCTGCGCCGCTTCGACTTCAAGGCCCCGGCCGAACAGGCCTATGTCGCCCTGGCCTTCAAGGTGCCCAGGCTCGGCACACCCGATCAGGTCAACCCTGCAGACGACGATGTGCTGGCACTGACCGTGCTGGCCGCTGTGCTCGATGGCTATCCCGGTGCCCGCCTGGAGCGCGGCCTGACCCAGGGCGAACGCCGGGTGGCCGACAGCGCTGGCGCCTACAACGGCCTCATGGGCCGGGGCCCGCAGCTGTTCGTGCTCGATGGCGTGCCGGCTGCCGGCCAGACGCCCGAGGCTGTCGAGGCCGCTTTGCGGGCCCAGGTGCGGCAGGTGGCCGAGCAGGGCGTCAGCGAGGCCGAACTGCGCCGCGTCAAGGCCCAATGGGTGGCCAGCGAGGTCTACAAGCTTGACTCGGTGTTCAACCAGGCCAATGAGCTGGGGCGCTACTGGGTGCAAGGCCAGCCTCTGGATGCGGGCGAGCGCCTGATCCAGCGTCTGCGCGGCATCACCGCGGCCCAGGTGCAGTCGGTCGCGGCGCGTTACTTTGGCGATGACCAGCTCACCGTGGGCATTCTGCGGCCGCAGCCGCTGGATCCGCAGCGCCCCCGCAAGGCGGCGCCGGCCGGGCGTCATGGTTCCTGAAACCGGATGCCAGACCGATGACCCACGCTTTCTTCCCTGCCCGTTCTCTCCCCACCCTGGGCCAGGCCTTCGGCCTGCGCTTTTGCACAGGTGACTCCATGATGCTTCCCTTTTCTGCGCCGCCGCGGCGCCTGCCCCGGGACCGGCGTGCCGGTCTGGCCCTGCTCCTGTTGTTGAGCACCGTGGCCGTCCAGGCCGCGCTGCCCATCCAGCACTGGACCCAACCCAGCGGGGCCCGTGTGGCCTTGGTGGAAAGCCCCGCCATTCCGATGCTCGATGTGCAGATCGATTTCGATGCCGGTTCGCGCCGGGATCCAGCCCGTCAGGCGGGCCTAGCTGCGGTCAGTGCGCTCATGAGCGCCCGGGGTGTGCTGGCCCATGGCGCAGACCCGGCCCTCGATGAGAATGCCCTGAGCGAGGCCTGGGCCGATCTCGGCGCCAGTTTTGGAGGCAGTGCGAGCAGTGATCGCCTCAGCTTCGGTTTGCGCACCCTGACCGAGCCCGATCTGCTCGATCGTGCGGTCAGCCTGGCCGCACGCCAGATGGGCGAGCCGGCCCTGCCCGAGGCCGTCTGGCGTCGCGAGCGTGAGCGCCTGGTGGCCTCGCTCAAGGAAGAAGACACCCGGCCCGGCACCCAGGCCGGCAAGGCCTTTGCCCGCGCGGTCTATGGCGATCACCCCTACGGCTACGAGATGACGGCCGCGACGCTGGCCACCGTCCAGGTGAGTGACCTGCGCAGCTATCTGAAGCGCTCGCTGCGAGCCTGCGATGCCCGCGTGAGTCTGGTCGGTGCGGTCAACCGACAGCAGGCCGATGCCCTGGTCACCCGCCTGCTCGCCCTGCTGCCAGCCGGGCCCTGCCAGCCCCAGCCTGACCTGCCGGAGGTGGCCCCGCTGGCCCAGGCCGAGACCCTGAGCCTGCCTTTCGATTCGGCCCAGGCCCATGTGTTCATCGGCCAGCCCGGCATCCGCCGGGCCGATCCCGATTACTTTGCGCTGCTGGTGGGCAACTACATCCTCGGCGGGGGCGGCTTCGTGTCGCGACTGACCAGCGAAGTGCGTGAAAAGCGCGGCCTGAGCTACAGCGTCTACAGCTACTTTGCCCCCGGCCTGCATGCCGGCGCCTTCACCGTGGGCTTGCAGACCCGACCTGACCAGGCCGCCGAGGCCGTCAAGGTGGCGCGCGAGGTGCTGAGCCGCTACGTGGCCGAAGGCCCGACCGAGGCCGAACTCAAGGCCGCCAAAGACAACCTGGTGGGTGGTTTCGCCTTGCGCATCGACAGCAACAAGAAGCTGCTCGACAACGTGGCCAACATGGCCCTGCACAAGCTGCCCTGGGACTACCTGGACACCTGGACCCAGCAGGTCGAGAAGGTGAGCGTGCAGGACATCCGGGCTGCGTTCCAACGTCATCTGCAGCCGGATCGGCTGGTCACCGTGACCGTGGGAGCCCGCCCATGAGCCGCTTGCCCAAGACCCCTTCAGCACCGACTGGCAAGCCCCCAGCCCGTCCGAAAGTCAGCAGGGCGCCGGGCGAGGTCCGCATCATCGGCGGTCTCTGGAAACGCACCCGTCTGGCCGTACCCGACCGTCCCGGCTTGCGTCCGACGCCCGACCGTGTGCGCGAGACCCTGTTCAACTGGCTGGGGCAGGACCTGGGTGGCTGGCGCTGCTTCGACGCTTTTGCCGGCACCGGCGCCCTGGGCTTCGAGGCCGCCTCACGCGGCGCCCGCGAGGTCTGGCTGATGGAGCAGGACAGTGGCCTGGTCCAGCATCTGCAGGCCAGCGCGACCCGGCTCAAGGCCGAACAGGTGCGGGTACAGCGCGGCGATGGCGTGGCCCGACTGGCGCAGCAGCGTGGGGCCGGTTTCGACCTGATCCTGCTGGACCCGCCTTTTGCTTCAGACCTGTTCGAGCCCGCCTTGCGGGCCGGGGCTCAGGCCCTCCAGCCTGAGGGCTTCCTCTACCTGGAGGCTCCCCGTGCCTGGACGGACGAAGAGCTTCAACCCCTGGGCCTGCAAGCCTTGCGCTATCGCCTTCGTCCTCTACCATCGCGAGCGCCTTGCCGTGCTCCTCTCCTCAGCCCTCTTCCTGGCAGGCGCGCTGCCGCTGTTCTGGGCCATAGCCTGACCCTTCAGGCTCTACGAAGGGCCCGAGCCTCCAGGCGCTCGGCCTCAGCCCGCCACGCATCGCATTCGGCCTGCAGATCCTGAATTCGGGCATGGAGCTGCCCGGCATCGACGGCTGTCTCCATCAGCATGTCCTGCGCGGTGGCGAGCTGCTCGCGCAGTTCGACGTTCTCGGTCGCGAGGGTCAAAAGGATCGCAGCCACATCATCGCCCATGCATGCACCCGCCTCGCGGCCTCGGGGATG
>RXJO01000126.1:0-213 GCA_003987795.1 Curvibacter sp. | reverse complement strand
ATAGGCCTGGCATGGTTACCGCGTCAGAAAGGACGGCGGCTCAGGACCCGCTCCAGCGATCTCGTCCACAGCAGGATCGCCCCCCATCCGCGGGGAGGGACGCTCTCGTTCCAACGCCGGTCGGCGTGAGCCGGCGATGGTCACGCCTCATCGGAGGACCGCGCTGCCCGGCCAGGGGCTCCAACGAGAAACACCCCAGGAGCGGGAGCTCCC
>RXJO01000199.1 GCA_003987795.1 Curvibacter sp. | reverse complement strand
TGCCGTGGTGGCCTCTGAGGTGCGGGCCCTGGCCCAGCGCAGTGCCACGGCCGCCAAGGAGATCCGGGAACTGATCGGCAACTCGGCCCAGCAGGTGGGGGACGGGGCCCGTCAGGTTCAGGGCGTGGGCCACACCATCGACGAGGTGGTGGCCTCGGTATCGCGGGTCAGCACCCTGGTGGCGCAGATCAGTGCGGCGGCCCGCGAGCAGTCGACCGGTCTGTCCCAGATCAACGAGGCCGTGACCCAACTCGATGTGACCACGCAGCAGAATGCCGCCTTGGTGGAGGAGTCTGCCGCGGCGGCCCAGACCCTGAGTCAGAGCGCGCGCTCTTTGCAGCGTTCGGTCAGCGTGTTCCGGCTCAACTGAGGCTGGCCGGCGCTGCCGCCGGCCTCATTGGCGTGCCGTGCGGGTGTTGGCTGGCAAAGCCTGGGGGTGGCTGGTGCGGAATGGGTTGATGTCCAAGCCCCCGCGCCGCGTGTAGCGGGCGTACACCGACAGCTTGATCGGTTGCAGGTGTGTATCGAATCTGATTCCTGGGGTTGCACCTAGATGCCTGCGGGGCCCGATTGCAGTGTGCGTCCAGTTGACCCAACTTGTCCAGCCGCGCGCAACTCATTTGGACTCCAGGTGTGCTCCGATGTAGGCCATTCACTCAACGAAGTTAAGGCAGGCCAGCCGCTGCAGCACGTCGCGCAGGTAGCGCCAAGCGAGCGGGCCGCTCTGGTAGCGACGGTGCGTCCGGTGTACCTGGACGATATCCAGCTGTACGAGGAACTTGGCGATGCAACCGCTAGCCAGACGCGTCAATGGAAGCGCCAGGTCGCAGGCGATCGATTGGCTTTTCGTGACAGGCCACGCCAGGAACTGGCCTACACCTTCAACCTGGATTCCAGTCCTGGCCAAGTGAAGGTGTTCTACGTGCGGCTGCAAACCACCTCAACCCAGGCACTGAACGTGACCGTGAGCTCCCTGGAGGAGACGCTGGATCAGAACAACTTACAGTTCATGCTGGCCGGGTTTTACGCCAGCATCGTGACAGTCTTGGTCGTCCTGTCTTTGATGCGCTTCGGGATCACTTCTCAGCGCTTGTGGGCCATGAACTGTGTGATGCAGTTTGTCAGCCTGTTGTTGAGTTTTGCCTTCCTAGGCTTATGGGCCAAGTATGTGACGCCGGATAACGGACGGCTCACAGACCTGATCTCCTGTGTGTTGATCTGCCTGCACTTCCACGTGGTCAATGTTTACTACGGCTTCCTGGGCCGCTCCTTCGACGGCTCCAGGTGGGTGTTCTGGGTGCGCGCCGCATTGGTGCCGGTGCTAGCCTGGCAGCTCTGGGCGGTTTGGCACGGCCAAGCCATGGCAGCCATGCAGCTCAACACCCAATTGGTGCTGTTCACGACCTTGCTGGGTCAGGTCGATATGAGGTTCTTCAAAATCGAGGACCGCTGGCTACGCTGGACAGTGCGCTTCATGTACACGACACAGTTCGTGTATCTGCTCTACATGATGCTGCCCTTGCTGGGTATGGGCCAGATGAGCGAGTTGCACATGATGTCGGCGTTGTTGGTCAACCTGTTCGGAGCGATCATGCAGCACTTGGTTCTGACCCGGCGCGATGCCCTGGTATACCGCAATCAGAAGCAGTTTGAAGCCCGCATGCGCGACACCCAGCAGCAGTTGGAGTGGGAACTGAAACGACGCCTGGAGACCTCCAGCTTTTTGAGCATGCTGCTGCATGAGTTGAAGAACCCCTTGGCCAGCATTCGACTGGCCGCACTCAATTTGCGCCAGGGGCGCTCAGGCACGGCCGAGCAGCAACTCAACCGTCTGGAGCGCATCCAACTCGCGGTGGAAGGCATGGACGCCGTGCTGGAGCGCTGCCGTCAGGTAGACCGACTGGAGCAAGGCGACATGCAACTTCACTTCGAGCCCACTGACGTGATGGCCGTGTGGGCCGCGTGCCAGGCCAGTGTCATATCTCCAGCCTGCCTGGCAGGCGAAGGACCCCAGGTCTGGGTCCTGCCGGTCGAACCCATGCTGTTCAAGACCATGCTCAGCAACTTGCTGGATAACGCGCTCGCCTACTCAGCACCCGACACCGAGATCCGCTATCACTGGGGCCTGGATCCAGACAATCC
This sequence comes from Curvibacter sp., assembly GCA_003987795.1. Classification (GTDB taxonomy): domain Bacteria; phylum Pseudomonadota; class Gammaproteobacteria; order Burkholderiales; family Burkholderiaceae_C; genus Curvibacter. Next base: position 2,428 of record RXJO01000199.1, on the reverse strand, counting down.
CTCCCAGGCCCGCTTCCAATTGAGCAATCGACCAGGCAAGCCTGGATTCCCAGACGAAGGGCGCCTGTTCCAAAAGTACTACCGGGCCGAGGCCGCCCACCAGCGCACCGGCTCGGGCTTGGGCCTGTACTTGGTGAAGCACCTGGCGCTTTTGTGTTCTGGTGACCTACGTTACCGGCGCGATGGCGACTGGGCGGTGTTTGAATTGCTATGGCCGCTGCACCATGCGACCGATACCTTGGTCCCCAATCCCTATGCCAGGTAATCTACACATTCTTGTGGTCGAAGACCATGTTCTGCTGCGCATGGAACTGGTCGATTTTCTGACTCGACCGGGCTGGGTGGTGCGCGGTGTCGATGATGGCCTGGCCCTGGATGAAGCACTGAGAGAGGGCGTCCCCGACATCGCTGTGGTCGACCTCAACCTGCCCGGTGAAGACGGACAGAGCATCTGCCGGCGCTTGCGGACCGCCCTTCCCGAGCTAGGCATCGTGCTGCTCACCGCACGTGTCATGTCTAGCGACCGGGCCAGCGGTTACCAGCACGGCGCAGACGTTTACCTCACCAAGCCCGCCAATGTGCATGAGCTGGAGGCGGTGATCCAAAACCTGGGACGGCGCGTACAGCGCCCCTTGGTCTCGGCTTGGATACTGGACCTGCGGGCGCAAACCCTGGGCCCCGCAGGCGGGGCACTCCTGCGCCTGACACCAACGGAGACCCGGCTGTTGTGTGAGCTGTCTTTTGCGCCTGACTACTGCCTGGAGTCGGACGTATTGGCCAGTCGCCTGGCCGGTCAGCAGGGGGCGGTTACCCGCGAGAACCTAGCCGTGATGATCAGTCGTATGCGTCGCAAGATCGCTCTGAAATTGGGGGCGGACGACGTGATCAAGGCCAGCCGCGGCTATGGCTACAGGCTCAGTCGGTCAGTGGTGGTCATCTCACATTAAGAGTCTCTGCGCTATCAGCTCGGAGGAGTCTGCGTCAACGGATTGCGACCAACGAGTTCGAGCATCCGCGCACCTTTGATGAGGACTTGGAGCGTTCGCACGGTCATTCGCTGTCTTTCTTGATGGTGCGGGTATGCACCGAGCGGACCTTTGGCAAGTAGTGATGGATGGCAGCCTCAACCACCTGTGCTTGAGACTCGGGCACCTCAAGCACCATGCGGATACCCAGTTCATCAGGCACCTTGAGGACACGCCCGAACTGCACGGTTTCTTTGCCCTTTTCCAGATCGCGCAGGAACACATGGCTCACGTCCGGAACATCGTCCTGACGGATGCCGTCGACCCCTCGCATCGCACGAATGGAAACACCAACGCTTTCAACTGACTCGACCGCTAATCGCAACGCTTATTTCGATTTTATCGATGCCGGATGCGATGCACGAGGCAGTCGAAGCGTACGATTAGTTTTCAGCACATCTGGGAGGCTTTAGGTTAAACGAACCAAACACTTCGATTTCCGCCCTTCCAGAAGCCTTGAAATGCAAGCCAAGCGCCAGCGGGCGCTCTCTAAACCTGACTCCAAAACGAAGTCTTGCGCCCATGCTGCTGGCGAAGGGTAGCCTCGAATTCCGCGTGCGAAGGCACCAAGCACTGGGCCTCGGCAGCCTTCAATGCCAACTCACGCAGTCGCTTCAAGTACCTTGCCCCGTGTCCATAAGCTTTGTTGTATCCCCGCTCCAAGATCGCGGTCAGCAGCGCCCGATAGACCAAAGACTCAGGAACCACTCTACCCTGAAGGCTAAATGACCGCGCAATCGACAACATCTTGTCGTAGTCCTGACCATCCAAAGCCGTTGCGCGCTGAATCACAATGGTCTCCGCAGCGTCGACTTCATCCAAAGCCAGAAGGACTGCTGCCCCTGCGGCCACCGCTTTTGCTTGCTGAGCGATCTCAGAGGCAAGACTCCGTGCCTGCTGTTTGTCGTCATCGGACACGTGCTTGAGCCAATTTTGCAACTCGAGGACATTCGGATTTGCTTCAAACAGGCTCTGCCGGAGTGGAATACTGTCTTCCAGACAGCCGAGATTTTCCAGGGCATCGGCCTTCATTGCCTTTCGTGTCGACTCCATATGGCCCCAGTCGCCGTCAAGCCACTTCAACGCCCCCTGTGGATTGCCCACATCCAGAAAGGCCTGTGCGAAGGACTGCAACTGCAGAGCATTGGGATCTGGACTGTAAGCGAGCACAGTGCGGATTTTGATCTCGGGGTCACGGAGTGCTTCTGACAACAGCGAAAGCGCTGCTGAGAGCTTGAACACCTCGGTGGCCTTGGGACTTCCGGCTTTGAGATGGCAGGCAACCTGCCCCATTGAATTTTCGAATTTGGCCACAAGGACGCGTAAACCCTGCTCATCCAAAACAAGGTCTGCCTGCCGGAGCAACTCCTCCCGACCTCCGTATTGGTCCGCCAGGAACAACT
>RXJO01000003.1 GCA_003987795.1 Curvibacter sp. | reverse complement strand
ACTCGATGATGGTGGCCACCACGCCGGCGCCCACAGTCTTGCCACCTTCACGGATGGCGAAACGCAGACCTTCTTCCATGGCGATGGGGTTGATCAGCTTCACAGTGATCGACACGTTGTCGCCAGGCATGACCATTTCCTTGTCCTTCGGCAGCTCGATGGCGCCGGTCACGTCGGTCGTGCGGAAGTAGAACTGAGGACGGTAGTTGTTGAAGAACGGAGTGTGACGGCCGCCTTCATCCTTCGACAGAACGTAGATTTCTGCGGTGAAGTGGGTGTGCGGCTTGACGCTGCCCGGCTTGCACAGCACTTGGCCGCGCTCGACGTCTTCACGCTTGGTGCCACGCAGCAAGATGCCGACGTTGTCGCCAGCTTGACCTTGGTCCAGCAGCTTGCGGAACATTTCCACGCCGGTGCAAGTGGTCTTGACGGTGGGCTTGATACCCACGATTTCGATTTCTTCGCCGACCTTGATGATGCCGCGCTCAACACGACCGGTCACCACAGTGCCACGACCCGAGATCGAGAACACGTCTTCCACAGGCATCAGGAAAGCACCGTCCACAGCGCGCTCAGGCGTGGGGATGTAGGTGTCCAGAGCTTCAGCCAGCTTCATGATGGCTTGCTCGCCCAGTTCGCCCTTGTCGCCGTCCAGCGCCAGACGTGCCGAACCCTTGATGATCGGGGTGTCGTCGCCAGGGAATTCGTACTTGGACAGCAGCTCGCGCACTTCCATTTCAACCAGTTCCAGCAGCTCGGCGTCGTCCACCAGGTCAGCCTTGTTCAGGAAGACGATGATGTAAGGCACGCCCACCTGGCGGGACAGCAGGATGTGTTCACGGGTCTGAGGCATCGGGCCGTCAGCAGCCGAGCACACCAAGATAGCGCCGTCCATCTGAGCGGCGCCAGTGATCATGTTCTTCACATAGTCAGCGTGGCCAGGGCAGTCCACGTGAGCGTAGTGACGGTTGGCGGTTTCGTACTCAACGTGAGCGGTGTTGATGGTAATGCCGCGGGCCTTTTCTTCGGGCGCTGCGTCGATCTGGTCGTAAGCCTTGGCTTCGCCGCCGAACTTGGCTGCCAGAACGGTTGCGATCGCAGCCGTCAGGGTGGTCTTGCCGTGGTCAACGTGACCGATGGTGCCGACGTTCACGTGCGGCTTGGTACGTTCAAACTTGCCTTTTGCCATTTCAATTCTCCAAAAAGAGCGTTCCCGTGTGTGGTTTTACGTCTGCACCAGGTTGCTGAATCTCTCCGCACGGGAACAGAGAGGCACCTGATCGCAGACAAAAATGAGAACGCCTCAAGTCCTTTCGGACTTGAGGCATCAGCCAATTACTTGGCGCGGGCTGCCACGATGGCTTCAGACACGTTGCGAGGTGCTTCGCTGTAGTGCTTGAATTCCATGGTGTAGGTCGCACGACCTTGCGACATCGAGCGCAGGGTGGTCGAGTAACCGAACATTTCCGACAGAGGCACTTCGGCCTTGATGGCCTTGCCGCCACCGACCATGTCGTCCATGCCCTGGACCATGCCACGACGGCTGGACAGGTCACCCATCACGTTGCCGGCGTAGTCTTCGGGGGTTTCAACTTCCACGGCCATCATCGGCTCGAGGATCACGGGGTTGGCCTTCTTGCAGCCTTCCTTGAAACCAAAGATAGCGGCCATCTTGAACGCGTTTTCGTTCGAGTCCACATCGTGGTACGAACCGAAAGTCAGCGTGACCTTGACGTCCACCACCGGGTAGCCAGCCAGCACGCCGCTGTTCAGGGCTTCAATCACACCCTTTTCAACAGCCGGGATGTATTCGCGAGGAACCACACCGCCCTTGATGGCGTCGACGAACTCAAAACCCTTGCCCACTTCGTTGGGTTCAACGGTGAACACGACGTGACCGTATTGACCCTTACCACCCGACTGGCGAACGAACTTGCCTTCGACATCGGAAACCGACTTGCGGATGGTTTCACGGTAGGCCACTTGAGGCTTGCCGACGTTGGCTTCCACACCGAATTCGCGCTTCATGCGGTCAACGATGATTTCCAGGTGCAGCTCGCCCATGCCGGCGATGATGGTCTGACCCGATTCTTCGTCGGTGTTCACGCGGAAAGACGGATCTTCCGAAGCCAGACGCTGCAGGGCGATGCCCATCTTTTCCTGGTCAGCCTTGGTCTTGGGTTCCACAGCCTGACGGATCACAGGCTCAGGGAAGACCATGCGTTCCAGCGTCACGATGGCATCCGGATCGCACAGGGTTTCACCCGTGGTCACATCCTTCAGGCCCACGCAGGCAGCGATGTCGCCGGCGCGGATTTCATCCACTTCCAGACGTTCGTTCGCGTGCATCTGCACGATACGACCGATACGCTCCTTGCGACCCTTGACCGGGTTGTACACCGTGTCGCCCTTGCTCAGAACGCCGGAGTAAACGCGGACGAAGGTCAGCTGACCCACGAACGGGTCGGTCATCAGCTTGAAAGCCAGAGCCGAGAACTTTTCGCCGTCGTCAGCCTTGCGCGAGGTGACGGCTTCGTCTTCATCGGTACCCGTCACCGGCGGAATGTCCACAGGCGAAGGCAGGTAGTCGATCACGGCGTCCAGCATGCGCTGCACACCCTTGTTCTTGAAGGCAGTGCCGCACAGCATCGGCTGGATCTCAGTGGCGATCGTGCGATTACGCAGGCCGGTCTTGATCTCAGCTTCGGAGAGGTCGCCCTCTTCCAGGTACTTGTTCATCAGGTCTTCCGACGACTCAGCGGCGGCTTCGACCATCTTTTCACGCCATTCCTTGGCAGACTCGACCAGATCGGCCGGGATGTCTTCGAAGGTGAACTTCATGCCTTGCGAGGCTTCGTCCCAGATGATGGCCTTCATCTTCAGCAGATCGACCACGCCCTTGAAGTTGTCTTCAGCGCCGATGGGGATCACCACGGGCACAGGGTTGGCCTTCAGGCGCAGACGCATCTGGTCGTAGACCTTGAAGAAGTTGGCACCGGTGCGGTCCATCTTGTTCACAAAGGCCAGACGAGGCACCTTGTACTTGTTGGCCTGACGCCACACGGTTTCAGACTGAGGCTGCACGCCACCCACGGCGCAGTAAACCATGCAGGCGCCGTCCAGCACGCGCATGGAACGCTCCACCTCAATGGTGAAGTCCACGTGGCCGGGGGTGTCGATGATGTTGAAACGGTGCTCCTGGTAGGACATGTCCATGCCCTTCCAGAAGCAGGTGGTGGCAGCCGAGGTGATCGTGATGCCACGCTCTTGCTCTTGCTCCATCCAGTCCATGGTCGCAGCGCCATCGTGCACTTCGCCGATCTTGTGGTTCACGCCGGTATAGAACAGGATGCGCTCGGTCGTGGTGGTCTTGCCGGCGTCAATGTGAGCGGAAATACCGATATTACGGTAGCGCTCGATGGGGGTCTTGCGGGACATGGAATTTCTCCGTTAATCGCGTAGAGCCCGCACACAGGCGGGCTCTCAATCAGCGAGGGGCTTGGTTTGGTTTAGAAGCGGAAATGGCTGAAAGCCTTGTTGGCTTCGGCCATGCGGTGAACTTCATCACGCTTCTTCATGGCACCACCACGGCCTTCGGTGGCTTCGAGCAGTTCGTTGGCCAGACGTTGGGCCATCGACTTTTCGCCACGCTTGCGGGCGGCTTCCTTGATCCAGCGCATGGACAGAGCCAGGCGACGGACGGGACGCACTTCCACGGGCACTTGGTAGTTGGCACCACCAACACGGCGGGACTTCACTTCAACCATGGGCTTCACGTTGTTGATGGCAACCGTGAAAGCTTCCAGGGCGTCCTTGTCAGGGTGCTTCTTGGCGATCAGGTCCAGGGCACCGTAAATGATGCGCTCTGCAACCGCCTTCTTGCCGCCTTCCATGATCACGTTCATGAATTTGGACAGCTCGACATTGCCGAACTTCGGATCCGGCAGGATTTCACGTTTAGGGACTTCGCGACGACGTGGCATTTCTTCACCTCTATGCTTCAGTTGGCACCATTTCAGGTACCGCGAGTGCCATGAGACAACTCACTTACTCGACCCCGTGCCAACATGGCACTGTGCGGGTCACTACGTCTGAAGGCCAGCCAGGCCATTCAAACACCGATGTTTTTCAAAGCTATGACGCTTTCGGGAACCATTCACCCGTGGCTGACAGCAAAACTGCTTAGGCCTTCTTCGGGCGCTTCGCGCCGTACTTGGAACGCGCTTGCTTGCGATCTTTCACGCCTTGCAAGTCGAGCGAACCACGGACGATGTGGTAACGCACACCGGGCAAGTCCTTGACACGACCGCCGCGAACCAGCACCACGCTGTGTTCCTGCAGGTTGTGGCCTTCACCGCCGATGTAGGAGATCACCTCAAAACCGTTGGTCAGGCGCACCTTGGCGACCTTACGCAGAGCGGAGTTAGGCTTCTTGGGGGTCGTGGTGTACACACGGGTGCACACGCCACGACGCTGGGGAGAGTTTTGCATCGCGGGGCTCTTGGACTTGGTCTTTTCGACCTCGCGCCCCTGACGCACGAGCTGGTTGATGGTT
>RXJO01000309.1 GCA_003987795.1 Curvibacter sp. | reverse complement strand
TGCTTACTTTCTTTGGCGAAGCAAAGAAAGTGAGGCGGCCGCCGGGCCGCAACCCCGGCCTCCGCCCTCAACCAGAGAGCAGAACCACCAGAGCGAAGTGGCGCCCCAGATCCCCCGAGGAGCGGGCAAGCCCCCGCTCACATCCCCCCAGGCACACTCGCAAACGCATCCGGCAAATCCTCATGAAAGGCAAACCCCGCCTGCCCATCCTGCTTGACGTGGTACATCGCCCGATCCGCCGCCCGCAGCAGCCCGGCCAGGTTGGCACCATCGTCCGGGAACCGGGCCAGGCCCAGGCTGGCGCCCACGCTCAAGGGGTGGCCCTGCCAGGCCATCGGGGCACGCAAGGACTGCAGCACGCGGTGCGCCACCTGCACCAGGCGCTGGCGATCGTGAAGGCCGGCGAGCAGGATCACGAACTCATCGCCGCCCAGACGGGCCACCACATCGCCGGGCCGCACCTGATCGCGCAGACGTCGCGCCACCTCCTGCAAGACCTCGTCGCCGGCTTCGTGGCCGAAGCGGTCGTTGATGGGCTTGAAGTTGTCCAGGTCCAGCAACAACAGCGCATGGCGCTGCCCCGGTTGCAGCTGGCGCTGTGCCACCTGGGCCAAGCCGGCCCGGTTGGCGGCGCCGGTGAGCGTGTCGGTCTCGGCCACGATGGCCAGGTGTTCGGCGCGGGCGTGCAGCTCAGTCTGGGCCCGCCGCAGCACGCGGATGCGGGCGCCCAGGGCCACCGAGAACACCAGCAGCTCGGTCGACACCCCCAGTTGCAGCACATTGAGGTGCATCGCTGTCCAGTGCAGCACGCCCCAGTTCGACAGCACCAGCAAAAAGGCCGCCGCAAAGACCACGATCAGACCCAGGATGTACAGCCCGGCCGGCCGGTAGCCGTGACGCAGCCCCAGCAAAGCCCCAAACAAGGCGGTGACGGCCCCGACCATGGCCCCGATCTCGGTCGCCGACACCAGCCAGCGCCAATGCCCCATCAGCCCCAGGGCCACGGATAACAGCATCACACCCATCAGACCTAGCAGAAGGCGATCGACCAGGGGCGCATAGCGGGCCAGATCCAGAAAACGCCGGGCGAACAGGATGGCCCCCACGATCCAGGCCGCGGGGGCCATCACATAGGCCCACTCGGCCATCACAGGCTGATCAGGCCAAAGATAGCGCGCCACATGACCGTTGAAGCCGGCCAGGGTCAGCAGCGCGCTGGCACAGTTGAGCAGGTAGTAGGCATACACCCGGTCACGGAACAGCCCCAGCAAGACCAGGTTGTAGGTCAGCATGCCGAGCAGCACGCCGTAGCTCAGGCCGTCGAACAGGCGCTTGGTCTGAACCCCGGCCATGTAGCGGCCGGTGTCCCAGGCCGTGAGGGCGTAGACCTGCCCCAGGCGTGACTTGGCGCGCAGGTAGATCACATAGTCGCCGGGCTGGGCCAAGCGAAAGCGGTACACCATGCGTTCAGCCCCCAAAGGCCGGGCGCTGTAGGGATGATCGATGCCCATGACCACGGGGGCCGCCAGCGCCCGGCCCGAGGCATCGTAGGGGCCATGGAAGGCCAGTTCGCTGGCAGCCACCGAGGGCACCGAGATCAGCCAGTCGCCCTCGCTGCCGGTCTGCCGCACCGGGATGCGGAACCAGTAGGGCTGGGGGTTCATGTTGGTGGCCACCGGGCCGGTCGGCACCTCGAAGCGCGCCTGGAAGGCCGGATCGCGCACCTCGTCGATGCCCATCTGGCCCGAGGTATCGATGAAGACCCCCATCAAGCCGGACAGAGGCTGCCCTTCGACGCCGGCCTGCAAGGTGAGTTCAGGGGCGCCACCGGGTGGCCGCACAGGCTGACGCCCGGCGGCCTGGAACAACACCAGAGCCACCAAGGCCAGCATGAAAAACAGCACGGCGCCGCCCGCCCACCACTGCGCCACACTCAGGCGCCGCGGCTCCCAGATGGACGACAGCCAATCCCTCGACAACATGGGGCAAGTGTAGATGAGGCCGCTGCAGGCGCTCGCCCCACGTGGCATGATGCTGGCCTCTCGAAACCGCCGGGGGCGCGGCCCTCGGTATCGCTCGGTATCGGTCGGGGCCAGGCCCCTGTGGAAGGAATGCACATGCTCAAGCTGGTGATCGGCAACAAGAACTACTCGTCGTGGTCCATGCGGCCCTGGGTGCTGCTGCGCCAGGCCGGTATCGAGTTCGAAGAGGTCAAGGTGCGCTTCGACTCGTTTGCCCCCGACTCGGCCTTCAAGCGTGCCCTGGCGCGCCTCAAGGTGGCCGGCAAGGTGCCGGTGCTGCTCGATGGCGACCTGGCGATCTGGGACACCCTGTCGATCGCCGAGTACCTGGCCGAATCGTTTCCTGAGAAGCAGCTGTGGCCGGCTGACCGCAAGGCCCGCGCCCGAGCGCGCAGCCTGTGTGCCGAGCTGCATTCGGGCTTCAGCGCCCTGCGCAGCCACTGCCCCATGAACATCGAGGCCAGTCTGCCCGAAGTGGGCGCGCTGGTCTGGCGCGATCAGGCCGGGGTGCGGGCCGATGTCGAGCGGCTGGAAGCCCTTTGGGGTGATGCCCTGGCGGAGCACGGCGGCCCCATGCTGTTCGGCGCCTTCAGCATTGCCGACGCCTTCTTCGCGCCCATCTGCACCCGGCTGCACACCTATGGACTGCCCGTGTCCGACACGGTGGCCGGCTACGTGCAGCGCGTGCAGGCCCTGCCGGGCGTGCAGGCCTGGATCACCGAGGCCCTGGCCGAACAGGACTTCCTGGCCTTTGAAGAACCCTACCGCCTGAAGCGCTGACCCCTGGGACGACTTGGCGATGCAGATCTACCTGGTGGGGGGGGCGGTGCGCGACGCGCTGCTGGGCCTGCCCGTGCAAGACCGTGACTGGGTGGTGGTGGGCGCCACCCCGGAAGGCATGGCGGCCCTGGGCTTCCAGCCCGTGGGCAAAGATTTTCCGGTCTTCCTGCACCCAGAGACCCACGAGGAATACGCCCTGGCCCGCACCGAGCGCAAGAGCGGGCGCGGCTACAAAGGCTTTGTGGTCCAGGCCTCACCCGATGTCAGCCTCGAAGACGATCTGGCGCGGCGCGACCTGACCATCAATGCCATCGCCCAGGCCCTGCACCCCGACCCCGCCAGTGGCCGCATCGACCCGAAAAACCCCGGACCGGGCACCCTGGTCGACCCCTGGGGCGGCCAGCAAGACCTGGATCGTCGGGTGCTGCGCCATGTGACCCCCGCCTTTCGTGAAGACCCGGTGCGCATCCTGCGCGTGGCCCGCTTTGCCGCCCGTTTCCCCGATTTCACGCTGGCGCCGGAAACCCTGGCGCTGATGCAGGAGATGGTGGAGGACGGCGAGGTCGACCACCTGGTGCCCGAACGTGTCTGGCAGGAACTGGCCCGAGGCCTGATGACCGAACGCCCCTCGCGCCAGTTCGAGGTGCTGCGCGCCTGTGGTGCCCTCCAGCGCCTGCTGCCTGAACTGGACCGACTGTGGGGCGTGCCCCAGCGCGCCGACTACCACCCCGAAGTGGACACCGGGGTGCACGCCATGATGGTGCTGGACATGTCCGCCCGCTTGAATGCCCCGCTCGCCGTGCGCTACGCCTGTCTGGGTCACGATCTGGGCAAGGGCAACACACCAGCCGACGTGCTGCCGCGCCACATCGGGCATGAAGAGCGCAGCGCCCGCCTGCTGAAAGACGTGGCGCAGCGTCTGCGCGTGCCGGTGGACTGCCGTGAACTGGCCGATGTGGTGGCGCGTGAACACGGCAACCTGCACCGCAGCAGCGAGTTCGGGGCGGCCGCTCTGGTGCGCCTGCTGGAACGCTGCGATGCCCTGCGCAAGCCCGAACGGTTTGAAGAGATCCTGCTGGCCTGCGAGTGCGACGCCCGTGGGCGCCTCGGATTGGAAGACAAGCCCTACCCCCAGGCCGGGCACCTGCGCCAGGCGCTGGCAGCGGCGCGCTCGGTGCTCACGGCCGAGGTGGCCAGCCAGGCAGCTGCCCGGGGCGCTCAAGGAAAAGCAGTGGGCGAAGCCGTGCACGCCGCCCGTGTGCAGGCGGTCGCCCAAGCCCTGGGGCGATGAGCTGCGGGCCGACCGAGCTTAGCGCCAGTGGCGACCGCCGTGGTACCCCCCGTGGTAGCCGCCGCGCCAGCCCCCCCAGTAGCCCAGTCCCAGGCCCAGACCGAAGGTCACGGCGGGGTAGTAAGACGGTGCGTAGTAGGTGGGTGCCGCATAGACCACGGGTGGTGTGCTCACGTAGGTGGTGGTCGGGTAGCTTTCGGTGTAGACCGTCTGGGTCACAGGCGGCGCATAGACCGGGGCAGCAGCCTGCTGCCCCACCGGGCTGACCTGCAACTGCACTGTGGGGCCCGGATCGCTGGGCATCTGGGCGCTGTACTGTCGGCCCCCGTATTCGTAGACCACGTTGTA
>RXJO01000031.1 GCA_003987795.1 Curvibacter sp. | reverse complement strand
CAGGTACGCCATTGAAGATGGGCTGCTGGTGGTCCTCAAAGACGGCCGACGCGCTGTGGCCCAACTGACAGAGAAGTTCCTCGACTCGATTCATTGCGGGCGAGTACGGGAGCGGTGGATAACTCGTGCGCAGGCCTCATAACACCTGTCAAAGATGACGCCTCTGTATCCATAGATTTAACAATCTTTCAGAAAACAGTCGTAACCGACTTTTTGTTATCCACAAGCTTGGAAAAATTCATCCCGGAACGTCTTTGCTGTAATTTTTTTGTAATTCACTACATTACAAGCCATTACTACATCCATTACAGGTGGGCACACACTATGTCCAAGCGAGACAGCGTTTTGCAGCGGCTGATGAAATGGCCAAACGTGGCGAGAAGCCAACCGTTGAGAAGATCAGAATGGAACCCGGGGGTAGTTACACGACGTTGACGCCATGCTGCGCGAGTGGAGCGAGCTTCAAGCAGCGAAGAAGCTTCAGACTGCACCACCACCGGAAGATCTTCACCAGGTCATCACGAATGCGCTGAACGATGTCTGGATCCGGACCTGAGCCAGTGCGGACGCACGACTGAATCTTGAGCGGGAGAGCATGACCAAGATGACAGAGCAGGCCAGAAAAAAATCTGAGGAACTGCAGTCGCTCGCTGATCGCCTTGAAGAGACGGTGGAGCGCCAGCAAGGAGTTGTCGAGGACCAAGAGGCTTCGATGACCGACCTGAAGTCCAGCCTGCTGGTAGCCCAGCAAAAGCTAAGCGAGGTAGAGGCTGCACTTACCCGGGCATTGATGTCCGAAGAATCCCTCAAGGAAGCAAACGCCGTATTGAGAACAGAGAACGAGCGCTCAAGCACTCTGCTACAGAAGATGCCGCCAGGCGCGATCCACTAATCGAGCAGGTGGGTGTTCTGAAAGGCCAGGTCGAGGTGTTGACGGCTCAAACGAGCGACTGATGAAAGCAATTCATGGCCGCAAGTCCTGACACATCCCCGAATGAGGCTTGTCACTGGGAGGCGACTAGCGGTACACAAGTCGGTCACTAACTGAGATCGGCCATCCCTGTAATACTTGATATCACTAGCAATACACTGGAATGCCTCTAGAGAGCGACACGTGTTATTTAGGCGTTTGCTGGCATGGATGGAATGCGCCAATCAGGGCACTTTGAGAAATACAATTCATAATTGCGTAAATTCCATAATTATTTTCAATCGAATAACAATTAATTTTTAAGAAATTATGTGGCATGATAATTGCAATTCAAGATACGCATCTTGGAGAAGCAAATAGCCCATTACAAAGTCCCTCCTGAGCAATTGAAGGAGGAACCTGGGTTCAATGAGCGGGACTATTCTGACCCGAGGGTGATCCAGAAGATCGGGGACCTTTCCAATGCCTACGCATCAGGGGCATTCGTGCCGCCGCTGGTCATTCGAATCGATGCCCTGACAGGCGATCTGATCATCGTTGAGGGGCATCAACGCCGACGTGGCGCACTGTTGGCCATCTCGCGTGGCGCAACTCTTCCTTATCTGGTGTGCGTACCCTTCCGGGGCAATGATCGCGACCGGGTGATGGTTCAACTGAGCAGCCAGGATGGTCTGAAGCTCACTGCAGTTGGGGTCGCGCGCAATTACTTGAAGCTGATTCGCATGGGGATGACGGAAGAAGAGATTGCAGCTGAACGCAACAAATCCCCAGTTCATATCCGCGACATGCTGGTGCTGGCCGAGGCGAGCAGTGACGTGCAAAGGATGGTCAACGACGACTCGGTGGGGGCTACGCTGGCCATTGAGGTCATTCGCCAGTATGGAGAGGGTGCCGGGGAGTACCTTCGCGCCAAGCTGGATGAAGCCCAGAAGGCTGGCAAATCCAAAATCACGCCTTCGGCCGTGCGTGAGTGGTTTCCGCCTCGCAAGATCATTGGCGGGATCTACAGCTCGGTGAACAGCGTAGTGAGCACCTTCGATGCGAAGAAGCGCCGCGAACTGGCAGAGCTTGAGAAGCTGGATCCTCGCCAACTCAAAGGCCGCAAGATCGAGGTCGATGCCAGTGTGATTCTGGATCTGTACCGGTCCTGGGCGAGCGCTGATGAAGCACGGCGTTCCAAGGAAGAGGCTGCGACGGTCGCTAAGCAGCGCAAGTCGCAACAATCTATTCCTGGTACCGACGACTGAACAGCTGCGCCAGCTTCAAGGCGCCAGCTTCCTCAACTGCCAAACTCCCAAACGCAGGCCTGGAAATCCAGCCTGCGTTTTTGCTTTCAGGATCGGTTTGATGTGGACTCAGCGAGTCCCACGGCAATCAGGGTACCTGGTGCACCCCCAGAACTCTTGGCCAGCATTTGGACCCTTGCGCGCAGTACGCTTGGCCATGGCGCTCTGGCACAGCGGACACCTAGGGGTGAGCTGGGGTGTCGAACGGTGAAAGGTCTTGCTGAGGCCTGGCTCAGCGTGGTGCTCCTCAGATGGTGGCGTGGAATGCTCCCCAGCAGTTGCTGGATCGGACTGCTCCATCATCTTCAAGAGCTTGGGGCCATCGATCAGGTCAACGTTGCGACCGCGCGCGAAATCCAGTGCGGCCGAGGTGTATGACCCCGATGTCACGACAACGCATCCTGTGGCCCCGTGAGCGGCCATCACACCGAAGATCTGACGCACGACATCGACGCCCACACTGGTTGCCTTCCAGTGCTTGCATTGCACGAAAACCTTCTCCCCATCGCGGCGCAGCACCAGGTCAATGCCTCCATCGGGTCCCTCGCCGCCCAGCTCCTGCACGGCGAAGCCTTTTCGGCGGTAGGCCTCGCCCACGAGCAGCTCGAAGTCCTGCCAGCTGATCGCAGCGAGCCGATCCCGAGTCCGGGTATTGATCAGCAGTTGCTTGCGATGTGCACGTGCCATGTAGGAAATGCCGCCCGCAGCCAGGAAGAGCACGGCGACAGCGTATTGGCCACCCTGAACGAGTGCCCCTAGAAGGAGTTCCTGCAGGCCAGGATGGGGCGATGCCACCTGGGATTGAGCCATGTGTCGCAGCCATCCAAAGCCAACGATCGCGGCTGCGATGGAGAGCCACCAGGGAAGAAGGGCGATGAGGTCAAAGACGCCAATGAGAACGCGCCAGCGAGACGGTTTGGATCTACGAGACATAGGTGGGCAGAGGATGACAAGAAGGGGGCAGGGGAGGGGCTGGCGCCTGCGGGGGCGGGGCGGTGCACTTCGAGGATGCTCGGCAAGCTTGAGGTGGGCCTGAGCACATCACCAGCAGCTGTGAATGGATCGAGCTGGCTGGTGCCCGCCTGAACCCTGGCAGGGCGGTGACTGCGGGAGACGCAGAGGCAGATGACGGCCCACCTGGGTGGGGGGCGCCAGCTCACTCACTTTTGAGGTTTTGATTCGTCGGGGCCTTGTCCAGCTGCATGCTGGCCCAGAGCACCCGCTTGTTGCGGTCATCCTGCTGCGATCCCAGCCAAATAGCGTACTGGGGGAGGTTGAAGCGCACCACATAGACGCTCTTGGGGAATTCGACCAGCAGGGTGGAGCAAATGGATTGGTCAGGCCGCCACAGTTGAGGGTTGTGGTCCGCACAGGAGATCCAGTCGTCCAGCGAGTCATACCAGGGCATGTGAAGGACGAGATCAGGGTTGTCTCTGAGCAGCTTGCGAGCCTTCTCAAGCATCTCGTTTCGCCAGTCAAGGACATAGCAGAACGCCTGCGCGATGGCCTCTGGCATCTCCTGTGCACCGGACTCCCATTTCAGCCACTGGCTTTCATTGGTCACTCCGATCAAGGAGGCGGCTTCGCGCGTGCCGAAGAACAGCGATTTGCGCAGCGCTTTGAGTTCAATGCCAGGGATCATTTTGAATCCTCCAGTGGTTAGCCCCTATTTCTTTGAATGGCTACGTTTTCGATTGCCATTCAAAGCAATTCAGGAAGGTGCAAGAACGAAAATTTGGTGCATCAGAAGCGTTCAACACCTCCTCAATTGCACGGCCAATTCACGTGATTCCGAAACCGCAAATTCCAGGCTCAATCTTTGAGCTTGGGTGGCTCAAGCCGACTGCCCGCCGAGCACATCAGCGCAAAGTCGTAGCACGGGGCTGGTCGATTCGATACCGGCCTGCCCCATGCCTTGCGTCTTACTGCGCTGCTGAACTGACTGTGCGGGCCCGGGTCTTCTCGTCCCAGGTGGGGAGCTTGGTCAAATCCAAGAAGAGGAACTCGCCATTTTTCAGGATGAAGACACGGTACTTGTGGCCCACCTCGAACTTGCGAGGCTTGATGGGGCCGATGGCCTTGGTTTGCACTTCTTTGCCGTTGTCGTTCAGATGCAGAACGTATGTCTCATCGCCGGGCGAGGAGGCGAGGAAAGATGCGACGTTCATGGCCGCGCCGACCCCCTTCAGTACACCGCCACTGTTGGCAACCAGGCCGGTGCCGACCGCATCGGTGGTGGTGATCTTGGCGTTGGGATCAATGGTGTCTGCCTTGACCAACGTGCCCTCCCAGTGTTCAACAACAAATGCGGAGCCGACATAGACCTGTGAGGCTTCTTCATCGCTCATGTAACGGCGACTGGCGCAGCCAGAAACCAAGGTAGCAGTGGCGATGAGGGCAGCAATAAAAATTCGCATGATTTCTCCAGTTGATGTTGCAATT
>RXJO01000114.1:4106-4737 GCA_003987795.1 Curvibacter sp. | reverse complement strand
CCATCGTGTGGGGCGCGATCATCACGGCGGGCGTGGCGATGCTGTTCTCGCTGTTTTCCGGCAGTGCGCACCGGCGCGTGTCGGTGGAATATCTGTTCAAGCACGGCATGTGGCCGATCTTTCTGACGGCCAGCCTGGGCGCCTGCGGCGATGCGCTGGTCGATCCGCGGGTTGCGTTGGTGCTGGGCGGCTCGCTCAGTCTGCTGCTGGCCACGGTGTGCAACGTGGTGTCTTCGTTGATGCTGGCGGTGGGCGCGTTGTGGGCGCGGCGGCCCATCGGCCAGTTGATCGCCAATCGCCCGCTGGAACTGCGCAGCGGCGAACACACGGGCAACCAGGTCCGCCGGCTGCTGGCGGCGTTCTGGCCGGTGCCGGTGCTGGTGCTGGCCGGCGCCACCGTCATGGCCACGTTGACGACGCCGGATAACGTTGACGTCGTGGCACGCCGTGCCGTGATGACGTCGCTGCTGCTGGTCGCGGCGTTCTTCCTGTCGGCCCTGGTCCGCCCCCGCGCGAACTGGCGCTCGCATCTACGTCTGGCGCGCAGCTCGCCTTATCTCGAGCGGCTCAAGCATTTCGTCGGTGCGCTGATCAAGCTCGTCATCTGGATCGCCTTTCTCGAACTGGTGCT
>RXJO01000114.1:3736-4056 GCA_003987795.1 Curvibacter sp. | reverse complement strand
GTGGGGCCACACGCTGGTGGAGGTGGCGCACAGTTCGGTCAACGGCAAGCGCATCGCCGATGCCCTGGTGGGCCTGATCGGCACCGTGTTTGCCACCTGGCTGGTCTGGATCCTGCTCGACACGGCGATCCTGCGAGCGCTGTCGCCGGCGTCGGCGCGGGCCGCCACCTGTTCCAGCCAGGCCGCGGTCGAGTGGATGCGCATCTGCATGTCGACCAGCTTGTGGCGGATCACCTGGCGCTCGACCAGGGCCGCACCAAAGGTCTTGCGCTGGCGCGCCCAGGCCAGGGCTTCGTCGTAGCAGGCCTGGCTGAAGCCCA
>RXJO01000114.1:0-3686 GCA_003987795.1 Curvibacter sp. | reverse complement strand
GGCATTGAAGTTGCCCATGATGATGCGGAAGCCGGTGCCTTCTTCGCCCAGCAGGTGGCTGGCGGGCACCCGTACGCCGTCAAAGTGCAATTGCGCCGTGTCGGAGCACAGCCAGCCCATCTTCTGCAGCGGCCGGCGTGTCAGGCCCGCACTGCTGCCGGGCACCACGATCATCGAGATGCCCCCAGCACCTTTGCTGCCGGGCTCGCCGGTGCGCACCGCCAGCGTGATCCAGTCGGCCCGCAGGCCCGAGGTGATGAAGGTCTTCTCGCCATCGATCACATAGTGGTCGCCCTCGCGCCGCGCCGTGGTACGCAGGGCGGCCACATCCGAGCCGCCGCCGGGCTCGGTGATGGCCAGGGCGGCGATCTGCTCGCCGCGCAGCACGGGTGGGATCACCAACTCGCGCAGGGCCTCGCTGCCGTGGTGCAGGATGGGGGGCAGGCCGATGTTGTGCGACAGCAGGATGGCCAGCACGCCGCCGCTGCCGCCGTGGCGGCACAGCGCCTGCCACAGCGACAGGCGCAGCGCGTAAGGGGCCGGTGTGCCCCCATAGGCCTCGGGGTAGCCCAGGCCCAGCAGGCCCAGTTCGCCAGCGCGCCGGTACAGGCTGCGCGGGAACTCGCCTGCGGCGTCCCAGTCGCTCACGTGCGGGGCGATCTCGCTGCGAGCGAACCGGGCCACCAGATCGCTCAAGGCGGTCCGGTCGGCTTGCAGGGTGTCGTCGGCGTGTTCATTCATGGCTGGGCCTCCTGGGCTTGGGGGGGGAGCGCCTCCAGACGCAGCAGGTACTGGCCGGGCCCGACCTGCTGACCTGGGTTCACCAGCAACTCGGCCACCCGGGCCGGGCCGGCAGCGGCCAGGCTGTGCTCGAGCTTCATCGATTCGATCACCACCAGGGCATCGCCCGCGGCCACGGCCTGACCCGGCTCGGCCAGCACCCGGATCACCCGGCCATTGAAGGGCGCACGCAAGGCCATGGCCTGGGCGCTGCCGGGTCCCCGAGCCGGTGGCTCGAACGAGGCATCGTCCAGCCACAGGTCGGTGCCGGCCACCTGCACATGCCAGTGCCGCGCGTCCAGTGCCACGCCCTGCACGCGCAGGTGGCGGCCTTGCAGGCACAACTGCCAGGCGCCATCGGGATGGCTCTGCAGACCGATCTGCAGCGGGGCGGCTTCGCCCTGCCGGGCCTGGGCCTGGCCGGCGCCGGTCTCGCGCACCTGCCAGTCGTGCAGGCGTTCGCGGTGGCGCACGCGAAAGGGTCTTTCCAGGGCGCAGGCCAGCGGGCTGTGCAGGCCTTGCCGGCCCCACAGCAGCAGCGGCCAGGCTCCGTCCAGGTGTCCGGTCTCCTGGGCGCTCAATTGGGCGCGCAAGGCGTCGCCGTGCTCGGTCAGAAAGGGGATCAGGGCCTGACCGGCGCGAAACACCGGGTGGTCCAGGCAGGCCGCCAGAAAGGCCCGGTTGCTCGGCAGGCCCAGCAGCACGGTGTTCGCCAGGCCCTGGCGCAGCCGCTCGATGGCCTGATCCCGGGTGGGCGCATGGGCGATCAGCTTGCCCAGCATCGCATCGTAGTGGGGGCTGACCTCGGAGCCGATGTCGAGTGCATGGTCGAAGCGCAGCCCGCCCCGGGCGTCGTCGTGACCAAAGTGGGTGACCTCAGGCGGCTCGGCAAAGGCCAGCACGCGGCCGGTGTGAGGGCGGAAGTGCTCGTCTTCGGCACACAGGCGCACCTCGATGGCGTGACCTTCGAAGCGAATCTGTTCCTGGCGCAGGGGCAGGGGCTCGCCCCGGGCCACGCGCAACTGCCATTCGACCAGGTCCAGCCCGGTCAGGGCCTCGGTGACCGGGTGCTCCACCTGCAGCCGGGTGTTCATCTCCATCAGGTAGAAGTCGCTGCCGTCGAGCAGGAACTCCACCGTGCCGGCACCCACATAGCCGGCGGCCCGGGCCAGGGTCACCGCGCAGTCACCCATGCGCTGGCGCAAGGCGGGATCGACGGCGGGGCTGGGGGCTTCCTCGATGATCTTCTGGTGGCGTCGCTGCACCGAGCAGTCGCGCTCGCCCAGGTGCACCGTGCGCCCATGTCGGTCTGCAAACACCTGCACCTCGACATGGCGTGGCCGCAGCAGCGCCCGCTCGAGCAGCAGGCGGCCGTCGCCAAAGCCAGCCAAGGCCTCGCTGTGGGCGCTGGCCAGGGCCACGGCCAGTTGCGCCGGCGCTTGCACCAGGCGCATGCCGCGACCGCCGCCGCCGGCCACGGCCTTCACCATCACGGGGTAGCCGATGCGCTCGGCCTCGGCGGCAAAGCGTCCGGGGGCCTGGTCTTCACCGGCGTAGCCGGGCAGGCAGGGCACGCCATGGGCCTGGGCCAGTGCCTTGGCACCGGCCTTGCTGCCCAGCGCCCGGATGGCGTCGGGTGGGGGGCCGATCCAATGCAGGCCAGCGTCGAGCACGGCCTGGGCGAAGTCGGCGTTCTCGCTCAGAAAGCCATAGCCTGGGTGCACTGCGTCGGCCCCGGTGGCGCGGGCGGCTTCCAAAAGCCGTTCTACCCGCAGGTAGCTGTCGGCCGAACTGGCGCCCCCCAGGGCAAAGGCCTGGTCGGCCTCGCGCACATGCAGGGCCTGGGCATCGGGCTCGGAGTACACGGCCACCGTCTCCAGGCCCAGGGCCCGGGTGCTGTGGATGATGCGGCGGGCGATCTCGCCGCGGTTGGCGATCAGCAGTCGTTTGAACATCAGGCCCTCGCCTTTCCATCCAGGGCGCGCCAGGGCGCGGCTTGCTTGCGGGCAAAGGCTTGCAGGCCGGCGGCCGCTTCGGGGCCGCGCAAGGCGCTGGCGAAGGCCTGCGCGGCCAGGTCCAGCCACGCGGGCAAGGGCGGCTGCCCGGCCTGCAGCAAGGCCTTGGTGGCGGCCACGGCGCCTGGGGCCGCGGCGCTCAGGGTCTGAAGGCGCGCGCTCAGTCCCTCTTCCAAGTCGCCGACCACTTCGGTCACCAGCCCGTCGGCCAGGGCCTGGGCGGCCGGGTGGCGCTCGCCACCGAGCAGCCAGCGGCGGGCGCGTGCGTCGCCCAGCCGGCGCAGCACCAAGGGGGCGATCTGGGCTGGCACGATGCCCAGGGTCACCTCGGGCGCGGCCAGCACCGCCCCGGGCGTGGCCAACACCCAGTCGGCGCAGCAGACCAGGCCCAGGCCACCGCCCATGGCGGGGCCGTCCACGGCGGCCAGCACGATCTGCGGCAGGGCGCACAAGGCTTCGAGCAAGTGCCCGAACTCGCGGTTCATGGGCACCAGAGGGTCGGGCTGGCCCGGTGCCAGGGCCTGGCCCAGGCTGTTGGCGAAGCCGCCCAGGCTACCGCCGGCACAGAAGCTGCCCCCCGCGCCGCGCAGCACCACGGCGCGCAGGCCGGCGTCTTGAGCGGCCCTGGCGCAGGCCTGCTGCAGGTCCTGTACCAGCTCGGCCGTCAGCGCGTTGCGGCTGGCCGGGTCGTTCAGCACCCAGTGTTCCACCCAGCCCGGGCCCATGGGCTGGCGTTCGATCAGCAAGTGGGACATGGCTTGTGCCTCAGCTGCGTGAACGCTTGGCGATGCCCATGATCTTGGCCAGGATGCCCAGCATCACCTCGTCTGCGCCGCCGCCGATGGAGCCAAGCCGGCCGTCGCGGTACAGGCGCGACACCTTGTTCTCCCA
>RXJO01000150.1 GCA_003987795.1 Curvibacter sp. | reverse complement strand
CCGCCTTCAAGGCCTTGTTCACCGTCACGGCCATCATGGGCGTGATGCTGGCCCTGGGCATCAGCCACAGCCCCAAGCTGCTGCTGGCCTGGGCCGTGCTGCTGGGCGTGGGGGCCATGTTCTCGAGCATCGCGCTGATCTTCAACGCGCTGGCCAAGGGCTACGACTTCTTCACCTATTACTTCACCCTGGTGCTGACGCCGATGATGTTCCTGTCGGGCATCTTCTTTCCGCGTGAACAATTGCCTGAGCTGGTGCGCATCGCCTCCGACTGGCTGCCGCTGACCAACGCGGTGGAGCTGGTGCGCCCCCTGTTCATGGACCGCTGGCCCGAACACGCACTGCGCCACGGCGCGGTGCTGTGCGGCTACACCGTGGCGGCCTTCTGGCTGGCCCTGGCACTGACGCGCAAGCGGTTCAGAGGCTGATCGGCACCCGGTACTTTCAGACCTTGACCGCGGGCTGGTACAGGTCGGGCTCCACATGCACCCAGCGGCCAAACAGCGAGATCAGCGTGATGGCCACCACCCCCGCCAGGGCCACCATGCCGCAGGCCTGGCCCCAACGGTTGTCGTACGCGCCGAACAGCACGGTGCGGAAGGCCTGGACCACCCAGCTGAAAGGCAGCCAGGCATGCACAGCCCGGAAGAAGCCTGCCGACAGCTCCACCGGCAGCACGCCGCCACCGGCCGACAACTGCAGCGTGAGCAGCAACACGGTCAGGATGCGACCGAACTCACCGAACACATGCACCATGGCCGACAGCACCGCCAGGAACACCACCGAGGCCAGCACCATGGTCAAGCCCAGCGCCGCCACCCGAGGTGTCTGCACCGACAGCACGAAGAGCAGCGTGATCTCGACCAGCAGCACCTGCAGCGCCACCACCATCACTGGCACGGTCATCTTGCCCAGGGTCTTGGCCAGGCGCGGCACATGCCCGTGCACACGCAGCACCAGGCTCATGTTGAACAGGTAACCGGCCATCACGGCCCCGATCCACAGGGCCACCGACACCATGTTGGGGATGAAGGCGGTGCCGTTGTTGGCCACCGGCGCCGCCACCTCCACCCGCAGCGCCACCGACTCGGCCAGGCCCGAGGCATTGCCCTCGAGCTTGGCAAGCGATGACGGTATGGCGGCCTCGATGGTCTTGACGCCCGTGAGCAGCTTGTCGGCCCCGTCGGCCAGCTTGGCCCCACCCGCGGTGAATTCATCCAATTGCTTGTCCTGGGGCAGCTTGCTGGCGAGCTTGTGCACGCCGTCACCCAATTGCTGCACACCGTCGGTCAACTGGCCCACGCCGGTCTCCAACTGCACCTGGCCATTGATCAACTGGCGGTTGCCGGCCACCGCCTGCTTGTTGGCGGCACGGGCTTGCTTCAGGCCTTGCTGCAGTTTGTCTGCCCCGTCGGCCAGTTGACCCGCCCCGGCGGCAATGCGGTCGCCCACCAGCCACAGGCTCTCGGTTTCGGACTGCATCTTGCGGGCACCGCCCAGCAACTGGCCGGCGCCGCCCTCGAGCTGCTCCAGGCCGTTGCCGATCTGGGCCAGTCCACTGCCCAGTTCGCGCTGGCCCGCACTCAGTTGCTGCGCCCCCGACTTGAGGGCGCGCAGGTCGTTGCTGGCCGGCCAATGCGACTCGATGGTCCGGATGCCGCCATTGACCTCCTTGAAGCCCTCGCCCACCTGATGGGCCGCGTCGCGGTACTGATGGCTGCCCTTGGCCAGCGTGTCGGCGCCCTCGCGCAGCTGAGCCAGGGCACGGCGCAACTGGCTCAGCCGGTCTTCGGAGGCCGAAGCCGTGTCCAGCACCATGGACCAGCGCTGCTCGTTGAGCATCTCGTTGACCTGGTGGTCGAGCTCGGAAGCAAAGCGCCGCGCCAGGTTGGCCGAGCTGTAATTGTTGCCCTCGGAGGTGTAGATCACCATCTGGCCAGCCCCGCGGGCCGTGCCAGGCACCGCATTGGCGCTGAAATTGGGCGGAATCAGCAAGGCAAAGGCCAGGTCGCCACGGCGCACCGCCTCGCGCGCATCCTCCAGCGACTCGTACGTGCGAAAGCCGAAGGCCTTGCGCTCCATCAGGATGTCGGTCAGGTGGGTGCCGATGTTGGCGTCGTGGCCCCGGTAATGCAGGCCCAGGTCATGGTTGACGATGCCCACCGGCAGCTCGGAGGTGTGGCCGCTCGGATCCCACACGCTGGTGAGGTAGATGAGAGAGTACAGAGCCGGCACCACCCCCACCGCCAGGATGGCCAGCCAGACGCGCGGATAGCGGCGCAGCAGGGCCAGTTCGGCCCGTGCGATGGCAACGGTTCCGTGGGACAGGGATTTCAGGTACTTGAGCATCTTGGGTTGTCAACCGCTTCGGCAGGGCCTCAGACAGCGTTTCTGGCACTTGAGGGAGTACACCACGGATCGGATTTCCCCGGTGAGTGGGGTCGCTCATATCCGTCAGTTCTGCTTTTTCGGCCGATCATCGCATCAAGCCCTGCCCCTGTGAACCTGGACAGACGGGGTTCTCACCTCGGCCCTTGGGGCTCGCACCGGCGCAGATCGGGGCCGACGGTCCTGGGGCCCTGCGCCAGATCAAGACCCGCTGGCGATCGACGCGACACTGTCACGTGCCTTACCGAGCGAGGTGTTCGAATCTGGATACCATTCTGGCAACCGTTTTTACTTCAAGGAACATTCGCTATGAGCATCCAAACCGTCGGCATCATTGGCGCAGGCACCATGGGCAACGGCATCGCGCAGGCTTGCGCCGTGTCGGGCCTGCAAGTGGTGATGGTGGACATCTCCGAGGCCGCCGTGCAAAAAGGCATTGCGACCGTGGCCGGTTCGCTCGACCGCCTGATCAAGAAAGAGAAGATCACCGCGGCCGACAAGGACGCCGCGCTGGCCCGCATCCAGGGCAGCACTTCGTACGAGGACCTGAAGAAGGCCCAGATCGTGATCGAGGCCGCCACTGAAAACCACGAACTCAAGGTCAAGATCCTCAAGCAGATCGACGCCCTGGTGGCGCCCGAGGTGATCCTGGCCTCCAACACCTCGTCCATCTCCATCACCCAGCTGGCCGCCGCCACCAGCCGGCCCGACCGCTTCATCGGCATGCACTTCTTCAACCCGGTGCCGATGATGGCGCTGGTGGAGATCATCCGCGGCCTGCAGACCAGCGACGCCACGCACGAGTCCGTCAAGGCCCTGGCCGAAGCCCTGGGCAAGAGCCCGATCACGGTCAAGAATTCGCCCGGCTTCGTGGTCAACCGCATCCTGGTGCCCATGATCAACGAGGCCTTCTTTGTGCTGGCCGAAGGCATCGCCACGCCGGAAGACATCGACGCCGGCATGAAGCTGGGCTGCAACCAGCCCATCGGCCCGCTGGCCCTGGCCGACATGATCGGCCTGGACGTGTGCCTGGCCGTGATGCAGGTCTACCTCGAAGAGTTCGGCGACAGCAAGTACCGCGCCTGCCCGCTGCTCAAGGAAATGGTGGCCGCCGGCCACCTGGGCCGCAAGACCGGCCGCGGCGTCTACACCTACTGAGCGCCGCACCGACCCGGGGTGCACCCCGGGTTGTCCCCAGGGCGTGGGTGTCGCACCGGTGAATGCCGGCAGCGACCCCCTCGTCCTAGCATGGGGCATGAACACCGCCTTCCTCCCCCCGACCCCCACCGCGCTGCACCCTGAAGGCAGCATCGACACCGAAGTGCGCGGCAGCGTGCTGCTGATCGGCATCAACCGGCCCAACAAGCGCAACGGCTTCACCCCCAAGATGTACCGAGAGCTGGGTCTGGCCTACACCCGGCTCGACGACGATCCCGCCCTGCGGGTGGGCGTTCTGCATGCCTTTGGCGATCACTTCACGGCCGGGCTCGATCTGCCCACCATCGCCCCGCTGATGCAGCGCGGCGAGAAAGCCGTGCCTCTGGGCCTGGTCGATCCGGCCGACCTGGGCATGCCGGGCTACCGGCGCCGCACCAAGCCGATGGTGGTGGCGGTCCAGGGCATCACCTACACGCTGGGCATCGAGCTGATGCTGGCCGCCGACATCGTGGTCGCAGCCGACAACTGCCGCTTCTCGCAACTCGAGGTCAAGCGCGGCATCATGGCCACCGGGGGCGCCACCTTGCGCATGGCCGAGCGCGCCGGCGTGGGCAATGCCTTGCTGCACCTGCTGACTGGCGATGAGTTCGGCGCTGCCGAGGCGCTGCGCCTGAACTTCGTGCAGAAGGTGGTGCCGGCCGGCCAAGCATTGCCCACGGCGCTGGCGCTCGCCCACACCATCGCCGAGCAGGCGCCGCTGGCCGTCGTGGCCACGCGCCAGAACGTGCTCAAGGCCGTCGAGCACGGCCCCCTGGTGGCCATGCACGATTTCATCGATACCCAGCAGCGCCTGTCACGCAGCGACGATGCCCGCGAAGGCGTGCAGTCCTTCATCGAGAAACGCCCGGCCCGCTTCACGGGGCGCTGAGTCAGTCGCCGGATTCCCTGCCCCTAGCAGGGTCTTTGGCAATTAAATTGCGCGCAATTTAATTGCCAGCAATAATTCAGCCCATGGACACCAACGCACAACCCGACACCCCCAGCCCCGCCCTGCTGCGGCTGGACAACCAGGTCTGCTTTGCGCTGTATTCGGCCTCGCTGGCCATGACCAAGCTGTACAAGCCCCTGCTCGATGAGATCGGCCTCACCTAC
>RXJO01000416.1:4233-4348 GCA_003987795.1 Curvibacter sp. | reverse complement strand
GCGCGCATCAACGCCTGACATCGCGAGCGTTTCGGTCTTTCCGATGCCGCGTTCGTTGGCGTAGCGTGCGGTCATGTGGGCGAGCGGTTGCTCGGCGACCAGCCAGCCGATCTGC
>RXJO01000416.1:0-4136 GCA_003987795.1 Curvibacter sp. | reverse complement strand
AACCCACGGTGCAAGAGATGGCCCCGCGCACACGGATGCCGGCGGCCAGCGCCGCCGCCACCACGGGTGCGAAGCGCTCGATGCTCTCGGCAATCGAGCAGTTGATGTTGCGCTGGCTGAAGGCCTCGCTGGCGGCGCCGAACACCACGATCTCGTCGGGCCTCGACAGCACGGCACTCTCGTAGCCCTTGAGGTTGGGCGTGAGCACCGAATACTGCACCCCGGCCCGACGCTGCAGGCCCGCCATGACCTCGGCGTTGTCACCCATCTGCGGCACCCATTTGGGGCTGACGAAGCTGGTGACCTCGATGTGTGTGAGGCCGGCGTCCTGCAGGCGATGCACCAGCCCGATCTTGACCTCGGCCGGCACAGGCTGCTTTTCGTTCTGCAGGCCGTCACGGGGGCCGACCTCGACCAGTTTGACGCGGGTGGGCAATGTCATGGGGTATCTCCGGAATAAAGGGGGGCGGCCTCAGTAGCCGCGCTCGGGGTTGACCACACCCGCGATCGCACTCAGCGGCGCACCGGCCTGCAAGGCTCGGATCTTGCCGGCGATCTGGGCAATGCTCTCCTCGCGCAGGGTACGGGCCGAGGTGTGGGGTGTGACGGTGATCTGAGGATGCGACCAGAAGGCGTGGCCGGCAGGCAAGGGCTCGGTGCGGAACACATCGAGCGTGGCACCAGCCACCTGGCCGCTGGCCAGGGCTGCCAGCAGGTCGGCCTCGACCAGATGCGCACCACGCGCGACGTTGATCACATAGGCGCCAGGGGCCAGGGCCGCCAGCGTGCGGTGGTCGATGACGTTCTCGGTCTCGGGGGTCAGCGGCAACAGGCAGACCAGCACCCGGGTACCTTGCAGAAAGGCCTGGAAGCCGTCGCCCCCCACCGGACCCGAGAAACAATCGATGCCCTCGATCTGCTTGGCACTGCGACTGTAGCCACGCACCGGGAACTCGAACAGACGAAGCGCCTGCGCCACACGCTGGCCCAGCACGCCCAGGCCCATCACGCCCACGGTGAAATCGCTGCGCAGTCGCGGCTTGCGATACGACCACTTGCCCTGGGCCACATCGGCCTCGTAGCCATCGAGCTCGCGGAAATGCCGGATCACGGCGTGGGCCACGAACTCGGCCATCTGCACCGACATGCCGGCGTCATCGAGACGCACCACCGGCACGCCGGCGGGCAGACGGCTTTTCATCAGGGCATCGACGCCGGCGCCGATGTTGAAGAGGGCCCGCAGGCCGGGCTGCTGATCGAGAAAGGCCTGGGGTGGGGCCCAGACCACGGCGTAGTCGGCCTGAGGGTCTCCAGGCTGCCAGCTCGAGATGCGGGCATCGGGGAAAGCGGCCTGAAGGCCGGCCTTCCAGGGTTCAGGCTTGGTGTCGGTGAGGCAGAGGGTGATGTTCATGGCGCCGCAGTCTGCCATCAAGTGAGCGCTCGTGCAGTCGCCAGCCGGTCAGGCTGTGACCTCCAGGCGCAGCAACTCGGCGCCATCGCTGACCTGGTCGCCGGGTGCATAGAGCAGTTCTTGAACCGTGCCGTCGGCGGGTGCGGCGATGGTGTGCTCCATCTTCATGGCCTCCATCACGGCCAACGGCTGCCCCTTGCGCACCACATCACCCGCCTTGACCGCAAACGACACCACCTTGCCCGGCATCGGCGCCGTGAGGCGACCACCCTCGCTCTGGCTGTCGCCCGCATGGGCCAGCAGGTCGATGACGGTGATCTGCGAAGCGCCGGCCGCCGCGAACACATGGGCCACCTCGCCCTGCACATCGACCTGCACCCCCACGCGGTGCTGGCCGAACTCCAGCAGCAGGCCCGTTTCGGCCCGTCGCCAGATCAGAGGGGCATCGACCTCGCCGATCGCCAGTTGCAGGCGACCATCGTGACCGTAGGTGAGGCGTGCTTCGCTGTGCTCGCCATGGAACTCGAAAGCAAAGCGCCGAACGGTCTCGCCATGCGAGCGCCAGCCGTCGCGACGGCTGAAGGGATCGGAACCCGCCAAGGCTTGCTCGGAGGCCAGGGTGTGGGCCACCACGGCGGCGCCTACCAACGGCAGGCCCAGCACCTCTTGCTGGAACAGCACCGCCTGCTCGCGCTGGATCAGCGCGGTGTCGAGGTTGGCACCGGCGAACGAGGGGCTGCGCACCACATGGCGCAAGAACTGCACATTGGTGGCCAGGCCCACGATGTGGGTCTGGGCCAGCGCCGCGTCAAGCCTTGCCAGCGCCTCTTCGCGGGTGGCGCCGTGCACGATCAGCTTGGCGACCATGGAGTCGTAGAACGGACTGATGGCATCACCCTGACGCACACCATCGTCGATTCGCACCGTACCGCGCTCGAAGCTGGTGCTGGCGGGCTTGCGGTAGATGTCGAGGCGGCCCGTGGCCGGCAGGAACTGGTTGTCGGGGTTCTCGGCGCAGATGCGGGCCTCGATCGCGTGGCCCTGGATGCGCAGATCGGCCTGCTGCAGGGGCAGCGGCTCACCACTGGCCACTCGCAACTGCCATTCGACCAGGTCCAGACCCGTGATGGCCTCGGTGACCGGGTGCTCCACTTGCAGCCGGGTGTTCATCTCCATGAAGAAGAAGCTCATGCTGCCGTCGGCGCGCTGCTCGACGATGAACTCGACGGTGCCGGCCCCCACATAGTGCACGGCCTTGGCGGCAGCCACGGCGGCAGCCCCCATCTGCTGGCGCATGCTCTCGCTCATGCCCGGGGCCGGAGCCTCTTCAAGCACCTTCTGGTGTCTCCGCTGCACCGAACAATCCCGCTCGAACAGGTAGACACACTGGCCATGGGTGTCGCCGAAGACCTGGATCTCGATGTGGCGCGGGCGCTGCACGTATTTCTCGATCAGCACCGCGTCGTCGCCAAAGCTGTTGATGGCCTCACGCTGGCAGGAGGCCAGCGCGGCGGCGAAGTCCTCCGACCGCTCGACGGCGCGCATGCCCTTGCCACCGCCACCGGCGCTGGCCTTGATCAGCACCGGGTAGCCGATGCGGTCGGCCTCGCGCTGCAGCAGCTCGGGGTTCTGATCGGTGCCGTGGTAGCCCGGCACCAGGGGCACGCCGGCCTTTTCCATCAATTGCTTGGACTCGGCCTTCAGGCCCATGGCCTTGATGGCAGAAGCCGGAGGACCGATGAAAACCAGGCCGGCGGCCGCACAAGCCTGGGCAAAGTCTTCGTTCTCGCTGAGAAAGCCATAACCCGGGTGGATGGCCTCGGCGCCGGTGGCCTTGGCGGCCTCCAGGATGCGCTCCCAGCGCAGGTAGCTGTCCTTGGGAGCACTGCCGCCCACATGAACCGCCTCGTCACAGGCGGCCACATGCTTGGCCTGGGCATCGGCATCGGAATAGACCGCCACGGTCTTGATGCCCATGCGACGGGCTGTCGAGGCGACCCGGCACGCGATCTCCCCCCGGTTGGCAATCAGAATTTTCTTGAACATACAAGTGGTCTCCAAAATCACGGTGCCCAGACGACCTGGTCGTCCACGGCGTACAGCTTGCAGGCTTGGCCTTTTCGGGCCTGGCAGAAGCCCAGGGCACGGCCCATGGCCCAGTCGCCGGTGGCCCAGCCCACGTTGCCCGAGGGGCCGATGGCGAAAGCGCGGGGTGCCGGGGCGGCGAGGAATTTGCGGTAGAAGCCTTCGCGGGCGCTCTCGCTGATGGGCACCTCGTTGACGGCATCGATGCGACGCTGGCCCTGGGCGGGTGGCACGGTGGGCACACCGGGCCGGGTGAATCCCAGCCGGGCCAGGTAGGCCTCCACCAGGGGCACCCAATGGTCCATGTCGGCATTCATGCCGTTGTGGCCGTCCTTGCCCGACGCGGGCAAGGTGTGGAATTCGACCTGGGCACCACCCGCCGTCCAGGCCTGTTGCCAGCGGCGGGGGTTGTCCTCGCCCCAGTACTGGTCGTTGGCCCAATACAGCCACAGCATGGGCACCCGGGCCTCTTTGGCCTGGGCCTCCCAGGCCTTGGCGAGCACCGCCGGGCCGCAAGGGTTGCCTGCACGGCGCTCGGGATCGCCACCGGTCCCCCCGGAGAAGTTGATGCCCCCCACCAGCCCGCCGGGGTGGCGCGCGACCGTGGCGACGGCGGTCAACCCGCCGACGGACTGCCCCA
>RXJO01000594.1:278-4752 GCA_003987795.1 Curvibacter sp. | reverse complement strand
CGCCAGGGCCTCGCTGGTGCCGATCATCAGGATGCCCAGCAGCATGTTGTTGCAGATCTTGGCCGTCTGGCCCGCACCGGCACTGCCAGCGTGGAAGATGTTGGCACCCATCTTCTCGAGCAGAGGGCGGGCCTGGCTCAGGGCGGCCTCGTCGCCGCCGACCATGAAGGTCAGCGTGCCGGCGATGGCGCCCCCGGTGCCGCCCGAGACCGGAGCGTCGATGCAAGGCAGGCCGAGCGCGGCAGCAGCCTGGGCCACCTTTTGCGCGCTGGCGGCGGCGATCGTCGAGCAGTCGATCACCAGCGTGCCAGGGTTCAATTGCTTGAGCAGGCCGGTCTCGCCCAGGTAGAGCGATTCGACGTGCTGGCTGGCGGGCAGCATGCTGATGACGGCCTGGGCGCCGCGCACCGCCTCGGCGGCGCTGGCCGCAATCGGCAGGCCTTCGGCGGCCAGTTTGTCGCAGGCGGGCTTGGACAGGTCGAAGGCCTGCACGGCATGGCCGGCCTTGAGCAGGTTCAGGGCCATCGGGCCGCCCATGTTGCCCAGGCCGATGAAGGCGATTTTCATGTGTGTCTCCGTTGTCGTCGTTTCGTCGTTCAGATGGGGTCAGCGGATGGCGTCGGGCGCGTCGCCGTCGAGCATGCGCCGCGAGATGATCACGCGCATGATCTCGTTCGTGCCTTCCAGAATCTGGTGCACGCGGGCGTCGCGCAGCAGGCGCTCCAGCGGGTATTCGCGGATGTAGCCATAGCCGCCATGCAGTTGCAGGGCCTCGTTGCAGACGGTGAAGCCCACGTCGGTGGCAAAGCGTTTGGCCATGGCGCAGTAGGTGGTGGCATCGGGGGCGCCGGCATCGAGCTTGCTGGCCGCCAGACGCACCATCTGGCGGGCGGCCACCAACTCGGTGGCCATGTCGGCCAGCTTGAACTGCAAGGCTTGAAAGCTCGCGATGGGCTTGCCGAACTGCTGGCGCTCCTGCATATAGCGTTGGGCTTGGGCCAGCGCGCCTTGGGCGGCACCGACCGAGCAGGTGGCGATGTTGATGCGCCCGCCGTCCAGCCCCTTCATGGCGATCTTGAAACCCTCGCCCTCGGCCCCCAGCAGGTTGTCCGCCGGGATGCGCACGTTATCGAAGCTGATGGTGCGGGTGGGTTGGCTGTTCCAGCCCATCTTGTGTTCTTTCTTGCCGTAGCTGATGCCCGGCGCATCGGCAGGCACCACGAAGGCCGAGACACCGCCTGCACCGGGGCCTCCGGTTCGGGCCATCAGCACCAGCACATCGGTGCTGCCGGCCCCCGAGATGAAGGCCTTGCCACCGTTGATCACATACTCGAAGCCCACCCGCTCGGCCCGGGTCTTGAGCGAGGCGGCGTCCGAGCCAGCGCCGGGCTCGGTCAGGCAGTACGAGGCCAGCTTCTGGCCGCTGCACAGCAGCGGGCCCCAGTGGTCGCGAACCGCGGGCGTGGCCCAGGTGCCCAGCATCCAGGTGGCCATGTTGTGGATGCTGATGAAGGCGGTGGTGGACGGATCGACCGCCGCCATCTCCTCGAACACCAGGGTCGCGTCCAGTCGCGGCAGGGCCAGACCGCCGGCGGCCTCGGGGGCGTACAGGCCGCAAAAGCCCAGTTCGCCGGCCTTGGCGATGGCCTCTTTCGGAAAAATGCCGGCTTCGTCCCAGTGCGCTGCATGCGGCGCGAACTCGGCCTCGGCAAAGTCGCGGGCAGTTTGCGCAAAGGCCCGCTGCTCTTCGCTCAGTTCAAAATCCATGGAAGACCTTCAGAACCCAAAATACGGTTTTACTTCAGTTGTCCACGGCACTGCGCACCACCCGCGACTCATGAAACCGGCGCAAGCCAAGGTTCAAAGGGCCGCGGAGCAGGCCAGGCCAGGGCACCCGTGGAGCCGGCTTTGCCGGGCCACTGGGTGCGCCCCTTGAGGGGGATGGAACTTCCACACGCAGTGAGGAAGTTCCAACAGGGTGGTCTCATTTCAAGCTGATCGTCGTGTTGACGCCCTGGCTGACGGTGCTGTCGTCAAACCAGCGCGCCGTGATGGTCTTGGTCTGGGTGTAGAACAGCACCACCTGCTTGCCATAGGGGCCCAGATCGCCGAGCTTGGAGGCGCGCGAACCCGTGAACGAGAACATGGGCACCGGCACCGGGATCGGCACGTTGATGCCCACCTGGCCGACGTCGATGTCCTCCTGGAACTTGCGCGCCGCCGCACCGCTTTGCGTGAAGATGGCGGTGCCGTTGCCGTTCGGGTTGCTGTTGATCAGTTCGATGGCTTCGTCCAGGGTGTCGGCGCCTGCCAGGCACAGCACCGGGCCAAAGATCTCCTGGTCATAGATGGCCATGCCGGGCTTCACACCGTCAAAAATCGTCGGTCCCACGAAGTTGCCCTGCTCGAAGCCGGGCACCTGGGGCTTGCGGCCATCGAGCACCAGGGTGGCGCCGTCGGCCACGCCGCGTTCGATCAGGCTTTCCACCCGGTCGCGGGCGGCACAGGAGACCAGGGGGCCCACATCGGTGCCTTTCTCGGTGCCGGCATTGACCTTCAGGGTCTTGGCCTTGTCGGCCAGGTCGTTCACCCATTGGCGGGCCTCGCCCACCAGCACCACCACCGACAACGCCATGCAGCGCTGGCCGGCAGCACCGAAGCTGGCACCGGCGATGGCGTTGAGGGTCTGCTCCTTGTTGGCGTCGGGCAGCACGATGGCGTGGTTCTTGGCGCCCATCATGCATTGCACGCGCTTGCCGGCCAGGCTGGCCCGGTTGTACACATGGGTGCCGACCTTGGTCGAGCCCACGAAGCTGATGGCCTTGATGTCGGGGTGGTCGCAGATGGCGTTGACCACCTCTTCGCCACCGTGCACCACGTTCAGCACGCCAGCCGGGATGCCGGCTTGCAGTGCCAGTTCGCACAGGCGCATGGTGACCATCGGGTCTTGCTCAGAGGGCTTGAGGATGAAGGTGTTGCCGGTGGCGATGGCCATCGGGAACATCCACAGCGGGATCATGGCCGGGAAGTTGAACGGCGTGATGCCGGCGCACACGCCCAGCGGCTGCAGCAAGGTGTAGGTGTCCACGCCACCGGCCACGTTGTTGGCCAACTCGCCCAGTTGCAGATTGCCGATGCTGGCCGCGTGTTCGACCACCTCCAGACCGCGGAACACATCGCCTTCGGCGTCGGGCAGGGTCTTGCCCTGCTCGGCGGTGAGGATGGCGGCCAACTCGGCCATGTTCTCGCGGATCAGTTGCTGGTACTTCAGGAAGATGCGGGCACGGGCGCCGATGGCCGTCTTGCGCCAGGTCTTGAACGCCGTCTTGGCGCTGGCCACCGCGGCGTTGATCTCATCGGGGGTGGCAAATGGCACGCGGGCCAGCACTTCCTGTGTGGCCGGGTTGACCACATTGCGCCACTGGGTGGTCTTGGACTCGATGAATTCGCCGTTGATCAGCAGTTTGACGGTGGGGGTGCTCATGGTTGCTTGTCTCCGAGGTAGGCAGTTGCTTTGCCGTGCATGTTAGGTTTGCAAAATTATTCATGCAATAGGCAAATTCGCATCGTTGCATTGCAGAATTGCACAGATGGGTGCGCTTTAATCGGGTTTGCCACCCTTGCCCACAACTCGCTGCTCGCCATGGACTGGAACAACCTTCGCTATTTCCTCGAACTGGCCCGCACCGGCACCCTGGTGAACGCGGCGCGGCGGCTGGAGGTGGACCACACCACGGTGGCGCGGCGCCTGCAGGCGCTTGAAAAAGAGGTTGGCACGCCCCTGTTCGCCCGGGAGGCCGGTGGTCATCGCCTGACCGAAGCGGGGCGTCAACTGCTGCCCCAGGTTGAAGCCATGGAGGCCGCGGTGGCCCAGGTCGAGCGGGCCTCTCTGTCGACGACCGAAGGCCCTTCAGGTCTGGTCAGGCTGGGCACCACCGAGGGCTTTGGCACCGTGGTGCTGGCCCCTCAACTGGCCCGGCTCAGTCGCCAGCACCCGGCCTTGTCGATTGACCTGCTGGCCCTGCCACGCCTGGTGCATCTGTCGCGCCGAGAGGCCGACATCGTGATCTCGCTGGAGCGACCCAAGCGCGGCCCGGTGGTGGTCACCAAGCTCACCGACTATGTGCTTCAGCTCTATGGCTCGCGCGATTACCTGGCGCGTCAGCCGGCCATCCGAAGCCGCGACGACCTTCGCTCGCACACCTTCATCAGCTATGTGGACGACCTGCTGTTCACCAAAGAACTGCAGTTGCTCGACGAGCTTTACCGACCTGAGCGCTTCGCGCTGCGCAGCACCAGCATCCTGACCCAGTACGAAGCGGTGAAAGCCGGTGCCGGCCTAGCGGTGTTGCCCGCTTTTGTGGCTGGGCGCGACCCTGATTTGCTGCCCGTCCTGCCGGGGCAGGCCCGCTTCACGCGCACCTTCTGGATGTCCATGCCCGCCGAGGCCAAGCACCAGGCGCGCATGCAGGCC
>RXJO01000594.1:0-228 GCA_003987795.1 Curvibacter sp. | reverse complement strand
TTTTTTGCGCGACACGGTGCAGGGTTTGCAGGATTGGATCAATCCTTCCTGACGGTGGTCTGATCCCGATCCATGGCTGCTGGCTGTCGATGCCGCGTCTGGACGCAGGGTGGCCCAAGGAATAACAGTGTTACAACTGAATTGAAGCGGTGAACAGACGCGGTAAATAGACGCGGTGAACAAAGGCGGGAGAAGCACATGGAAGTCACCATACGCAACATCGGCAAC
>RXJO01000277.1 GCA_003987795.1 Curvibacter sp. | reverse complement strand
AACATGGTGTACAGGCGGGCCGTGTCGGCACCGTAGCGCTCGATCAGATCCTGCGGGTCCACGCCATTGTTCTTGCTCTTGCTCATGGTGACCACGCCCTCGTAATCGATGGGCGTGCCCACGGGCAGGTCGCCCACGGCATTCTTGAGCTTGGCACCGATGATCTTGCCGCCCTCGTCGAGCACATGCTCCACGTCGTGAGGCCAGAAGTACTCCTTGCCGCCCTTGTCAGTGCGACGCGAATAGATGTGGTTGAGCACCATGCCCTGCGTCAGCAGCTTGGTGAAAGGCTCGTCGACCTTCACCAGGCCCAGATCACGCATCACCTTGGTCCAGAAGCGGGCGTACAGCAAGTGCAGGATGGCGTGCTCGATGCCACCGATGTACTGGTCCATCGGCATCCAGTAGTTGGCGCCTTCGGCCACCATGGCGTCGCTGTTCTTCGGGTCGCAGTAGCGCATGAAGTACCACGACGAATCCACGAAAGTGTCCATGGTGTCGGTCTCGCGGCGCGCGGGCTGACCGCACACCGGGCAGGTCACGCCGGCATGGAAACCCTCGTGCTTGTGCAGCGGGTTGCCCGAGCCGTCCGGAATGCAATCCTGCGGCAGCACCACCGGCAGGTCTTTTTCGGGCACCGGCACCGGGCCGTGCTCCGGGCAGTGGATGATCGGGATCGGCGTGCCCCAATAACGCTGACGGCTCACGCCCCAGTCACGCAGGCGCCAGGTGGTCTTCTTCTCGCCCAAGCCCTTGTCGGCCAGGGCGGCGGCCACGGCATTCACGCAGTCTGCAAACTTCAGACCGTCATAGGGGCCCGAGTTGATCATCACGCCACGCTGCTTGTCGCCATACCAGTCGTGCCACTGGGTGGTGTCGTAGACCTCACCCTCGACCTGCACCACCTGACGGATCGGCAACTGGTACTTCAGGGCAAACGCAAAATCGCGCTCATCGTGAGCAGGCACCCCCATCACCGCGCCATCACCATAGCTCATGAGCACGTAGTTGCCGACCCAGATCTCGACCTGGGCACCCGTCAGCGGATGGGTCACGAACAAGCCGGTGGCCAGGCCCTTTTTCTCCTGCGTGGCCAGTTCGGCTTCGGTGGTACCACCTGACTTGCATTCTTCGATGAAGGCCTGCAATGCAGCGTTGCCGCGTGCAGCATGCTGAGCCAGAGGGTGTTCAGGCGCCACGGCGCAGAAGGTCACGCCCATGATGGTGTCGGCCCGGGTGGTGAAGACGAACAGCTTGCCGTCACCGATCAATTGGCCGTCATCACCACGGATATCGTGCGGGAAGGCGAAGCGCACGCCTTCGCTCTTACCGATCCAGTTCTCCTGCATCAGGCGCACGCGCTCGGGCCAGCCCGGCAGGTGGTTCTGCACCTGATCCAGCAGCTCGGCGGCGTAATCGGTGATCTTCAGGTAGTAGCCAGGGATCTCGCGCTTCTCGACCAAGGCGCCGGTTCGCCAGCCACGGCCGTCGATCACCTGCTCGTTGGCGAGCACGGTCTGGTCCACCGGGTCCCAGTTGACGGTCTGGGTCTTGCGGTAGGCAATGCCCTTTTCAAGCATCTTCAGGAACAGCCACTGGTTCCACTTGTAGTAGCTCGGATCGCAGGTAGCCACCTCGCGGCTCCAGTCGATGGCCAGCCCCATCGCCTGCATCTGCTTCTTCATGTAGGCGATGTTGTCGTAAGTCCACTGCGCCGGCGGCACGCCATTCTTCAGGGCGGCATTCTCGGCCGGCAGGCCGAAGGCGTCCCAGCCCATGGGCATCAACACGTTGTAGCCATTCATGCGCAGGTAGCGCGTCAGCATGTCGTTGATGGTGTAGTTGCGCACATGGCCCATGTGCAGCTTGCCACTGGGGTAAGGCAGCATCGAGCAGGCATAGAACTTCTTCTTGCCGGCCTCTTCGGTCACGCGGTAAGCGTCGCGGGCAGTCCAATGGTCGTGCGCGGCGCGCTCAACCTCGATGTGGTTGTACTTTTCTTGCATGGAAGACTCTGTGGCGACCACGGTTGCCGCCGGTTGGAGGAGCAAGCCCAGCGGCTTGCGATGGGTGGATTTTAGGCGCTAGCGGGACGACCCTTGGCCGCCAGTCGCCGCGCGCCCCTGCGCGGAGGGCGGCCGAGGATCGGCGACAAAGCCGATGCGGCTCAAACCGGCTTTCTGAGCCAGGCCCAGCAACTCGACCACGCGACCATAAGGGACGCGGGCGTCCGCCCGCAGCTGGACTTCGATCTGCGGATCCTCCTGGGCCAGTTCCTGAAGCCGTTGCGCGGCGGCCTGATCGGTCAGGGGCGTTTCGTTGAGGTAGATCTGCCCGCCCGTGTCCAGGGCCAGCGACACCGAGCGATGACTCTGGACCGGCTGGGCCGCCTCGGAATGGGGCAAGTCAAGACGCAGACTGCTGGCCAGCAACGGCGCGGTCAGGATCAGGATCACCACCAGCACCAGCATCACATCGACCAGAGGGGTGACGTTGATGTCGCTCAGCGGGCGAGAGGTATCGCCCCGTTCAAGGCGACCGAAACTCACGGCAAGGCTTTCTCAAGCAGCAATTCCCGCAGGTCACGGGCAAAGCCTTCGAGATCGGCTTCGATGGCCGCGATCAGACGCCCCATCACGTTGTAGGCCAGCA
Source organism: Curvibacter sp. (assembly GCA_003987795.1). Classification (GTDB taxonomy): domain Bacteria; phylum Pseudomonadota; class Gammaproteobacteria; order Burkholderiales; family Burkholderiaceae_C; genus Curvibacter. The sequence continues at coordinate 2,055 of RXJO01000277.1, read as the reverse complement.
GTGCCGGAATCGCCACCCCCAGCCCAGCGGCCGTCATCACCAGGGCTTCACCCACCGGGCCGGCCACCTGATCGAGGGTCAGGGTGCGGACGCCGGCCAACGCGGTCAAGGCATGGAAAATGCCCCACACGGTGCCAAGCAAACCAACGAAAGGCGCGGTGGACGCCACTGTGGCCAACAGCACCTGCCCCCACTGCAAGCGACGCAGCACCCCATGCAGGGCATCACGGAGGTGGCGGGTGAGTTGCTGCTCACGCGAGCCCGCCCCCGCCAGCGAGCCCGCGGGGCTCAGCGAGGTCGCAGCCTCCACCAAGGGCAGCAAGGCGCGGTCACGGTCCAGGGCCGCCAGATGGGCCAAGGCCTGGTCCATGCCTTGGGCCTGCCAGAACACGGCGGTGGCTCGGGGCACATCGCCCCGGGCACGCCACAGGACCCAGGCCTTGCGGAGAATCACCACCCAGCTGGCCACCGACATCAGCAGCAGCAGGACCGCCACGCCGCGCGTGAGCAGGTCGCCATCACCCAGCAATTGCAGGCTGCCCATGGGCGGGGCCGATCAGTTCAGGCCCAGCACATCGAACATGTCGAACAGGCCGGCCTGCTTGGACGCCAGGAAGCGCACCGCCCGCAAGCTGCCCTGGGCATAGGTCGAACGGCTGGACGACTTGTGCGTCACCTCGATGCGCTCTCCGATGCCGGCAAACAGCACCGTGTGATCGCCAACAATGTCACCGCCACGCACGGTCGCAAACCCGATCGAGGACGGATCGCGCTCGCCGGTCACGCCTTCACGGGCATAGACCGCGCAATCCTTGAGGTCTCGGCCCAGGGCGTCGGCGATCACTTCACCCATCTTGAGGGCGGTGCCCGACGGGGCGTCCACCTTGTGGCGATGGTGAGCCTCGATGATCTCGATGTCGTAGCCCGTCGACAGGGCCTTGGCAGCCATCTGCAGCAGCTTGAGCGTGACATTCACGCCCACGCTCATGTTGGGCGCCATCATGATGGCTATGTCACGAGAGATCTCGGCGATCTCCGCCTTCTGGGCCTCCGAGAAACCCGTGGTCCCGATGACCGCCTTGACGCCCAGTTCGCGGCAGACCTTCAGGTGGGCCAGCGTACCCTCAGGGCGGGTGAAGTCGATCAGCACCTGCGCGCCCTGCAGGCCCGCACGCAGATCCGAGGTGATCTGGACGCCACTGCCCTGCCCCAGATAGGCGGTGGCATCGGTGCCCAGCGCGGGGCTGGTGGCCACGTCCAGCGCACCGGCCAGAACGCAGTCATCAGCGGCCTGGACCGCCTCCAGCAGCATGCGGCCCATGCGGCCCGAAGCGCCAGCAATGGCGACCTTGTGCAAAGCAGCACTCATCTTCTGAATATCCTGTCTGTCGAAAAAACTCAGGCCCTGGTTCCCCAACGCATCAGCGCCGGGTGGGCTCCAGTGGCGGGTAGGTGGCTGGCAAAGGGGCTTCGTCGCCCTGGCTGCTGGCGCTGACGCTGCGTTTGGGCACCGGGAACTTGCTCAATTGCTCGTTCGTGGCCTCCAGCGGAGGGATCTTCTTGGACTTGGTGCGGGAATCGAGCTGGGCCACGAACTCGGCCTCGCTGGGCATCTCGTCGCCCTCGAAACGATCCAGCACATCGCCCTTGAAATAGACACTGAGACGACGAGACTGCGGGTCGACGCCTTGACGGCGCAAGGTGAACACGTAGTCCCAACGATCGGAATGGAACACGCTGACGACCAAGGGCGTGCCCAGCACCTCCTTGACCTGCTGCCGCGTCATCCCCGGCTGCAAGGCCGCCACCTGCTCCTTGGACACGAAATTGCCCTGGACGATCTCGATCCGATAAGGCGTGATGGCTGTGGCAATGCGGCTGCCAGCGCCATCGAACGAACCACAGGCCGCGACACCGGCACACAATGCCAGCGACAAACTCAGCCGGGCGCTTCGAGGGGAATAAGCAGACATGGGTCGGGAGGTAGCGATATGATCGGCCCATTGTAGCGGCTGGGCCTGTCAGAGCGGGTTGGTACGCTGGCGGAAGGACCCT
>RXJO01000134.1 GCA_003987795.1 Curvibacter sp. | reverse complement strand
CCACGCGCAGTGTGTCGGGCCTGAGCGGGCTGCTGACCGAGTCCATGACCGACACCCCGATGACCACCGTGCCCTTGAGCCGCCAGGGCGTGCACACTGCCGACAGCACCGGCACCGGCCTGCTGGTGGGGGCCTTCTACCTGGCGACCAACAACACTTTTGTGGTGGCGCATGGCAATGAAGGCTGGCGCCCCGGCGTGGCCAGCGATGCGCGCTACTTCGGCTACCCGGCCGCGCCCAACCCCGCGGCGGGTGGGGTGGGCAACGCCTATGCCCTGGTCTTCATCCCCACCGACGACCCCACGGCTACCTTGAGCGCTGCCCAATTGCAGCAGACCGCCTATGCCGACTGCACCGCCCTGGGCATGATGGGGGCGAGCTGCATGACGGGGACGGCCGCCGCGGTGTACGGCACGGTCGGCACCATGGGGGGCTACCCCTTGTCACAGCGGGTGGTGCGCCTGCCGTGAGGCTCAGGTGCGGTCGCTGTCAGGTGCGTTGCGGGGCAGGGCAGCGCCGAACACCGCCATGGCCTGAATCACGTCGGACAGGCCCACGCCCAGCGGGGTGAGGCTGTATTCGGTGCGTGGAGGCACCACCGGATAGACCTTTTTGTGGATCAGACCGTGTTGCTCGAGAAAGCGCAGGCGGGCCGCCAGCACTTTGGGGCTGATGCCTTTCAAGGAGGTCTGTAATTCCGAGTAGCGCCGGGTACCGCCGAGCAGGTCCCGGATGATCAGAGTGGTCCAGCGGCCGTCGATCAGGCGGGCTGCCCGGCTGACTGGGCATTCGTCGTCGCAGGCGGCCTGGCGCAGGGTGTCGAGCTGGAGGCGGGCTGCATCGGTCATGGTTTCCAAATGGTAACTACTTCCCAAAAGATAGTCAGGGGCCTAGCATTCGGACACTTCACCCAGAACCAGGATGCCTGATGCCTTTGTGCCAAACCTTCTCGCGGCTCCAGCTCGGCTGGCGGCCTTGTTGGATTCAACAGCCTTTTCTTGCGAGTGAGCCGGCATGTCGTGTCTGAGTGCTCATTTCTTTGCCAGGGTGCAGGCTGCACCCTTTTACCAATCCCTGCACGAGGAGGCTGTAGCCCTGCTGCCGGCCGGCCAAGGTCAGCGCTGGTTGGACCTGGGCTGCGGCCCGGGTTTGCTCAGCCGTCTGGCCCATCGGCATGGCTACTGCGTCACTGGGGTCGATGCCGATCCCGCCATGGTGCGCATGGCACAACGCCTGGTTCGTCGAGTGGGTCCGACAGGCCTCGAGTTTCGGGTGGGCCGGCTGGGAGACCCTGATCGAAGTGTGGGGCGGGCCGATGTGGTTTCTGCAGCTTCCTTGCTGGCTGTCATGCCAGATCGATCACAGGCCGTGCGCGATTTGACGGCCCTGCTGCGGCCGGGCGGCACGCTGTTGCTGATCGAACCCTCGGCGCTGATGAGCCCGCAGTCGGTGCGCCAGTACCTGGCTGGCCAGCCACGCATGCCTGATGCGTGGGTTCTGCGCCTGTGGGCGTCCACACGCAAGCCTGCCCGCCTGGTGCAGGCCAGCGATCTGAGTGCTCCGGGTTTCGTGCTGACCAGGCACGCCCTCTTGGGTGGCCTGGTCAATGCCTGGCTGCTGCGTGAGATCGCGCCGGCGTCGGGCTCGGCGGAGGCGGCGATATGAGAGCGCGACGCCTGACGCGTCTAGGCCTGCGGATGCTGATGGCGTGGATGATCGCCCTGCTATGGGGTTGCGCGAGCCCGGGTCCGGTCTACCGCAACAGCGATGGTCAGGTGGTCGACAAGCCCTGGAGCGAAGTGATGGCCTGGTTGCTCCAGGCTTGGTACCAGGGCCTTCCGCCCCCACCGGGCCGTCATCTGCAGGGCGGGCAGTTTCCGGTGATCCGTGATCCGGAGGTCGGCCGGGATTTGCCTGTAGATCAGTTGGCGGTGACCTGGCTGGGGCATGCCAGCACCTTGATCCGCGTGGGCGGGCAGCGCATCCTCACCGACCCTCAGTTTTCGCTGAGGGCTTCACCGCTCTCATGGGCCGGCACCGCACGCAGCGTGCCGAACCCCTACGCTCTGCATGAACTGGGGCACATCGATCTGGTCCTGATCTCCCACAACCACTACGATCATCTCGATGAAGCCAGTGTCTTGGCCCTGTCCCGGCAGCCGGGTGGCAGCCCGCAGTTCATCGTGCCTCAGGGGCTGGAGACCTGGTTCCAGTCCAGAGGCATGGGGCGTGTTCAGTCTTTGGGTTGGTGGCAAAGCGCCGAATTCGGTCCCCTTCAGGTGCAAGCCGTGCCGGCCTCCCACTGGAGTGCCCGCGGGCTCTCTGACCACAACAAGAGCCATTGGGCCGGTTGGGTGCTGAGGGCTGGAGAGAGATCGGTCTACTTCGCTGGCGACACGGCTTACTCGGATGATTTCAAGGCCATCCGCGATCGGGTGGGTGCGGTCGAACTGGCTTTGCTGCCGGTTGGGGCCTACGAGCCCCGTACCTTCATGAAAGATCAGCACGTGAATCCCGATGAGGCCGTGAAAATCCATCAAGACGTGGGCGCGCGGCTGTCCATCGGCATCCATTGGGGCACTTTCGAGCTCAGCGACGAACCGCTGGACGCGCCAATGGCAACACTGCCGGCTGCCCGGGCCCGAGCCGGATTGCCGGACGACGCGTTCCAGCTCTTGCGACACGGCGAGACACGGCTGTTGCCCAAGGAGCCCATGGCCTCCGATTGAAAGCTGGCAGTCCCAGACTCAGCCCTCGCCATCCTTGCCCGGCCTCCGGGCGGGCTTGCTGCGCCGACAGGCCTCGCTGCAGTACAGCACCTGCTCCCAGTTCTTGGCCCAGGCCTTGCGCCAGCTCATGGGGCGGCCGCACACCGTGCAGGGTTTGCTGGGCAGCTGGCTTTTGTTGCCTTTGAAATCGCGGGGGCTCATGGGGGTGACTTAGAACAGGCGGCCCTGCGCCGGATCGGCGGCAGGGCGGCTTGGTGGCTGGGGGCGGCGTCGTGTGCCGGGTGCTTGGGCGGTGGGCGGCAGGCCGCTGCGGCGTGAGCCATGACGGGCCTGCACTGCGTCGGCCTCGGCGCGGGCGGTGTCGGTCTGGCGCAGGGCATAGAGGCGGTCTTTGGCGGCTTTCACGGCGGTCTTGTCGTCGACTACCGGGGCCGGGTAGTCGTGGCCGATGTGGCAGTGGGCCAGCGCTTGAACGCTGGCTGGCATGGCCCAGGGCTGGGCCAGGTAGGGCAGGGGCACGGCGGCCAGTTCGGGCACCCAGCGGCGGATGAACAGCCCCTCGGGGTCTTGGTCGAGCGCCTGCTTCACGGGCGAGTAGATGCGCAGGGTGTTGATGCCGGTGGTGCCGCTTTGCATCTGCATCTGGCACCAGTGGATGCCGGGCTCGAAGTCAAGGAACTGTCGCGCCAGGAACAGGCCGGTCTCGCGCCAGTGCAGCCACAGGTGGTAGCTGGCGAAGCTGACCAGCATGGCCCGCATGCGGAAGTTGAGCCAGCCCGTGGCCTTGAGCGAGCGCATGCAGGCATCCACCATGGGGTAGCCGGTGCGGCCCTGGCACCAGGCCTCGAAGCGCGCTGGATTCCAGTCGTTTTCGCGCAGCCCGTCGTACGCCCGGGCCATGTTGCGGAACTCGATCTCGGGTTCGCTCTCGAGCTTTTGCATGAAATGGCAGTGCCAGCGAAGGCGCCCACCGAAGGCTCGCAGCGCCGAGGCCGTCTCGCGCTCAGGTGCGTGCAGGATGGCCTGTTCGGTCGCCTGGTGCACGGTGCGCATCGACACCGTGCCGAAGGCCAGGTGCGGGCTCAGCCGGCTGCAGCCTTGCTCGGCGGTGAGGGGGCTCGAGATCGTGCGCCGGTAGTCGTGGCCGCGCCCGCCCAGGAAGCTGCGCAGGGTCTGCAAGGCGGCCTGTTCACCCGCGGGCTGCAGGCTCTGCTCCGGGGCCGGCAGGCCCAGTTCGGCCAGCGTCGGCAGCGGGGGCTGGGCCACCGGGGTGCTGGCCTGCCAACGGCCCGCCAGCCGCAGGCGGGGCGCGTCCATGCGGGCCTGCCAGCGCTGGGCCCAGCCGGCGCGCTGGCGCAGCCCGCGCACCACGCCGGTCTGGCTGAACTCCTGCCAGGCCACCTCTTGCTCGCGGCACCAGCGGGCCACGGCGCGGTCGCGCGTGTAAGACCAGCCCGGGCCGGTCTCTTCGTGGCTCAGCAGGTGGGTGAACGGCTGGGCGGCGTGCAGCCCGGCCAGCACCTCCAGGGCCGGGCCGCAGCGAACCAGCAGGGGCAGGCCGTGGCACGCCAGGGCCTCGCGCAGCTCGCCCAGGCAGGCCAGGGCAAAGGCGACGTGGCTGGGCGAGCATTCGGGGCTGTGCAGCCACTCGGGCTCGATGATGAACAGACCGACCGCATCGCCGTGCTCCAGGGCCGCTACCAACGGGGCATGATCGGCCACGCGCAGGTCGCGCTTGAACCAGACCAGGGCGCGGGTCGAGCGGTGGGGCAGGGCGGGCATGGGCCGAACTCTAGCGCCTGCGCCAGCCCTGCGTCGCGACCCTCGAAAATGCCCCCAGACTGCACCCGTCTGGTCTCGGCCGATACGATAGGCCTCTTACCCGAGCCGCCAGCCCTCCACGGCCTTGCGCCTGGAGATCGAC
>RXJO01000273.1 GCA_003987795.1 Curvibacter sp. | reverse complement strand
GATTGCACCCATGAGAATGTCCATTTAGAAGTGAAATGGGCATCTTCGGGAGCTCTGAAATGGGGGGCAAGATGGGAGGACTGGCCGCTTACATTGAAGTCGCGCAAACCAGCAATTGAAAAATCATCTAGTCAATAAATTTAACTTACATGACTTTTCCGTTAGGGTCGTCAAGTTTTCCGATGGCCATGAGGCGATCTACGACTCCCATCGTGTCAACAACGAGGAAGCCAGCGCTCAGCTTGCCGGATCGATCCTGAGGCCCCTGGGCGTGCCTGAGGAGAGGATGATCGACGTCATCGACGTCATCGACGTCATCGACGTCATCGACGTGTCACGGCACGTGCCGCAGGCCATCAAGCAGCTACCCTTTCTGCCCTCCATTGAGAGCGCGTACGAGCAAGGGTAGCTGTTCAGGACTCAAGTTTATTGTGAGTTCTCCTGTGATGGGGTAAGAGGGGGCTTAGGCCGTCAGAATGGTCCGGAAAGACAACTTACAGGTGGCCAGAAATTCTTCTGGATCCAGGTTTCGGTCCTGAGGGATTGCGGTCGCAGCTAGGATGTCTGCGGTGACCTGAAAGTACGCCTGCTGAATCTCTCGCTCAACGGTGGCTACCTCGCGCGCGGTTAGTCGCGGTTTCACGATGGATCCCCATGTTGCCTTGAGGTGGGGCAGCATGTGCCCGAAGAGCATTAGGGTGTCATGGACGTACAGAAGGTCCTGGTGTCGCTTTTTCTTGGCGCGGTCATTCAGGATAAGGAACTTCTGGACCATGAAGCACAGAGGATTGGCCACCTGTAGGTCCACAGGCTTGTCGAGAGGCACTCCGACTTCTGGGCCCACGGTCACGATCCAGGGATCTTCCAGCAGCACACCCAGATGAGCGATCTTGTGGGCGGAGATTCCGGCCACTGCGGCAGTCGCATCAGGTTCTCCGTTGCGCTTGAGGGGGCTCCCCACAAGAGGGGTTAAAAATTCGGCGTAGAACCCGTTCTGTTCGTTGCCAAGGGTGTAGTGGGCGGCAGGGGGCTTGGAGGTGCCAGAAAACTCCTCCCGGAAGCCATGGGCCTCCAGCGCTGCCTTGATATTGCCTTCCAGTGGTGCACGGTTGGCGAAAGCCAGATCGGTATCGCGTGTGAACACAGGCTCGAAGGTCTGCTTGAGGGCATGCGGATGCAGGGTGTGCAGCCGATGCGCCCATCCGCCAATGAAAATCATTTGGCCGCGCCACGGATCAAGCGCCTGGACGAGCTTGGCGAATGCTTCGAGGTCGTTCATCAATGCGCCTCCACAAGTGACTGGAGAAACGTTCGGTAAATGTGAGCAGCTTGCTCTGCACCCCGTGTCGGGTGGTTGATCACATCAAGCCACACCTGAATCACATCCGTGCAAAGTTGGCCTTCGCGCTGCACTGCGCCTCGGAACGTGGAGATGGGCGCCATAGCCCGCCTTATAAAGAAGTCTGGGGCCTGGCCTGGCTTGCACACGTCTGTCATTTCCCATTCAGGGCGCTGTGCTTCCAGTTGGGGGAGCTTGTGCATGTAGATGTACGGGGGCACCCCACCAACGTGTCCCATGCCCAGGTGATCTGCTGCAGAAAAAAGCCCCAAGCAGGCCTTGTCGCCCAGCGTGCGCAGTAGGGACGCGAGCTGGTCTTTCATGGCAACGCGAGCGAGAAAGCGCATGCTGTATTCGGCAGGCGAGGCCATAGACGCAGATCGCCACAGGCTGAAAAACTCCTCCCGCCGTCCCAGCGTAATGCCGGTGCGGCCATTCACCAGGTAATGCTCCCTTTTGAGGTACTGCAAGAGGCGGTTCGCGCTCATAGGGGAGGCCCTTGCAGCACGTGCAAGATCGGCCCCTGAGTAGATGGGCGCCCGAGGCGCTGTGAGCAGCTCCGCGCTGATTTCAGGTGCAAGGAGCACCTTCAGCATCCACTGGTTGAGGTCGGAGAATGGGTTGAAAGGTACCGCGGTGGTCTGTCTTCGACTGAGGAAGGATCGTTCATTTGCTTCGGGCAACGCCTTATCGAGCATGCCGTTGTTCTTCCACGTGCCTTGGAGCCTCACAAGGCTGGCCCCTTCGCTTGTCACGATGGCCACGTTGGCGTGTTCCGCATACTGGTCTGCGAAATTCTTGACCTGGCGGATCGTTGAGGGAACCATATTGGACACGAAGACGATTGCCAGGGGCTCTGCATTCGGCACGTTCTTGGCATAGTGGCAGGCCTGGATGATGGCGACGCTCAGCTGGGCGACCACTCGGTCGGAGCGGCCATCTCTTACGACTTTGACCTCCGCCACATAACGGGCACCTCGATCATCTTTGAACACGAAGTCTGGACCACCAGGTTGGCCTCCTTGCATATCCGCGTCCTCCACAAGACCGTAGCTCAACGCGGCGTTCCGGATGGCACTCTCCGAGGCGTCCCCATCAAAGGGCAAGTTCAGATTCGGCATGGTGTCTGTGTTTATCGCGCGCGTGGTTAATAACATGCGCATGTTATCAATCGTGCGCCGGATATACAACACGCGCACGATATGCAAGGGCTAAGCCTCAAAACAAAAGGGGTGAGTAGCAATGGAGCGGTGCACCGCCGTAAGGCAGTGCTCGTGCCTTGCCAGCAGTAGGCCTTGGGCGGAGCGGACCATTTGGGTATCAGCGAGCCAAAGGTGATACCGACTTTGGTGGATCGGCGTGTTGGCGCGCAGAGCACGGCCAAGGCCTCCAAGCGGATTGACCGCCTGGTGAGGGAACTTCGAGCCCCCAGGGTTCAAACGCGCGAGGACTCGACAGCTGGTCCGCCGAGGACCAGGAATACAAAACTCAGTGTACAAAGTACATGACTCGACGCGAATCGACAGCCAGACGGCGGTGACTGTCGGGGCAAAGGTGCGCCCAGTCCCTGTTACAAAGCACCCTGCTCGCCTTCTACATTTAATTTTTACTTGGCGATAATTATAGTTATCGCTAAGTAAATGAGAGTGTAAAATTCAGAAGGGCGCTTTCCTGGGGCGTGACGTTCACAACAGAGAAGTTGTGACTATTCCGCAAGAGAAGTTGTGACTGCGGAACGCCACTCTACTTTCGTTGTTCCGCCATTCAACTTTAGATTTTGACAACCCGCGACCGTGAACTTGAGGAGCACCCAGCATGAACGTCAACTAGCTGAGAGCCATTGACACGCTTCCAAAGAGGAAGTGAGCAGCAACACACTTTTCCCCGGGCTACTGCGATCGTATTTCAAGGTCAGCTACAGGCTGGTTGCTGTCGGTCGAATTGCACGCCTCGAGTGACTGCTGTGATCACAAGCGGACGATGACAAACATCGCCGCAAGCCCCTCCCTGGTGGCTAATCTGACACTGCCAGTGTGGGTGAGAGTGGATAACTGAATCTAGAAGGTGCAGGTTGGGTGTACCTTAGCTCAATGGGAGATCGTCATGGAATCTCTTCCAAGCGTTGTTCATCGTGAGCCATGGAACAAGGGCAAGATCGTTGGGCAGAAAGCGCCATTCAAGCCCAGAGACATCTGGGCACTGCGTGTGCGTCTTCAGATGGAAAACCGGGCGCGCGAGCTCGCGCTATTTAACCTGGGAATTGACAGTAAGCTGCGTGGATGTGACCTGGTAGCTCTCAAGGTTCGAGATGTCTGCCATGGTGATCAAGTCGCTTCACGAGCCCTCGTCATGCAACGAAAAACCCAGCGTCCCGTCCAATTCGAAATCACGGCAACCACACGTGAAGCGCTCCAAAAGTGGATCAAAGTCGCGGGTCTGAAGTCAGAGGACTTTTTGTTTCCCAGCCGACTTCACAATTCACCGCATCTCGGGACACGGCAGTACGCGCGTATTCTCGTGAGTTGGGTAAAGCAACTTGGCTTGGACCCAACAGAATACGGCACACACTCGATGCGGCGCACCAAAGCCACCCTCATCTACCGCAGAACGAAGAATCTACGGGCGGTTCAGCTATTGCTTGGACATTCGAAGCTTGAGTCGACAGTCCGATACCTCGGAATCGAAGTTGATGATGCGCTTGAGCTTGCTGAACAGACCGAGATCTGAAAAGGCGGAAAAAAGCTGGCCTACCAACTTGAGGGAGTGCCGTGATCTTGCTCTCAATAGGCCCCGATCCCAACCTGCCCTCCGTACCTGTTTTAAACAAGCCACAGTTTTGTGGCTCAAGCAGAAGCCTCCAACTGGTAGGCGCCTGATACGATGTTGAGAACGGCCAAGGGGGGCTACGGGAGCGGCTGCAAAATGAAAACTGGGATGCATATCGGTTTTTCCGTGGCATCGGGCTTGCCGGTGCTTTGCGCAGTCTTAACTGGGTTGTTCTACTACCTTTTCTTCTTCACAGATTGGGGCAACTTCTCACATGGCGGCGGCCCAGTCGACCATGCGCTCCTGAGTGCCGTCACTGTTGTTGCTGCGTACCTGTGTCTCAAAGTTGCCCGGTCACGTCAGGCCATGTGGGAACGAGTGGTTGCAGTGGTCTTCGGAATTCCCCCTGCTTTAACGACGATCGCGCTTCTGTTTAGTGCCTGTCGAACAATCTTTGGGCGATGAACTACGGGACTTCTATTCGGCCAGGAGCAGTCGCTGGCTCGTGACTCTCCTATTGGGGTCCCCTCGTTTTCAGTGCAATAACTGGCGGTACGCAAACCCAGCACTGGCGCGGGGGTGGTGTTGGTAGATCGTTGATTC
>RXJO01000457.1 GCA_003987795.1 Curvibacter sp. | reverse complement strand
GTTCGGACGATTGTCGATCGTATCGGGGCAGAGATTCGCCTGGACTTCGCGGATATCGACAAGCAAACAGGCTTGTGTGTTACTTGTCTATTTAAGCTTTCCTCTTAAGCATATTTTGAGCGTTCGAATCAATGTCCATCACTCATGGCATATGTGACTCGGACGCTGCTGGAGCTACTGACAGTCCAGCACGACGGCCCTTGGGTGTTTGATCGCGCAACTTGGGAAACCGATCAATCCCATGGACAGAGTTCGCCCATCAGGTAAGTTCCGTCAGCTTCGCATCCAGATCCACTGCGATTTCTGAAAGAAGCTCCATAGCTTCGTCTTCGAGTTTGTTGAAACCGACATGGGCGGCGAGGGCTTGATCGCGAGCAGCCATCAATTCATGAAGTTCTAGCAGGTACAGCTGTACCGTCGACTCAATCACCGTGTCGACTTCCGGATACCCAGTGTCGAGCGCCATGACAGAGAGCAGTTCCAGCGTCAGCGGAGCTCCCAACATCAAATCGCCGGTCACCCAGCTGTTGACCGTGAACAATGACCTTGGCAAACCTTTGGGGTCAAATCCGATCGCCAGCAGATGCCGGGTATTGGCTGACGATTCGGTGTTGCCATATAGCTTTGCGAAATCCAACTCCGACTTGGATCGCTGGCGGCGGCCCCAAAGTGGGCGCCTGGCAAACAAGTGAATGTGCCCGTGCTCAAGCCCCCCCGGTCGGTCCTCAGGACTGTGTGAGTGATAGAACCATTGATAACCCCGGGTAGCGTCCATCGCGTCGTCATTCGGGTGGTGGGCCCATTGCTTGGGTACGCTGCCGCCAAGCAAGCCGGCAAACAGATGCTCGCCACGCTCAGCCAAAGTGGTGTAGGTTTGGATGAGTCGCGAGCCGGCGACGTCTGCGCTGACGGCAGGACGAACACGCCGGCCGGAGGCCATCGCGCTCAGTTCTTGGGGGCGCACTTCGGAGCACATTTCGCGCTGTATTTGGCGCTGCACTTTGCAGCGCACTTCTTGGCAGCACATTTCTTCATGGGCTTGGCGCAACACTTGGCAGCGCACTTGGTACAGCATTTCGACATCTTGGGTGCGCACTTGGCTGCGTCCTTCATGTCCTCTGCAGCAGCCGGCAAAGCCAGGGTGGCAGCGGTCAGAGCCGCCAGAGATGCCAGTTTCAAGCTTGTCTTCATGTCAATTCCTTGGTTTGGTTGGTTGGCGAGGAAGATCCTCGAAGAGTAAGAGGTGCCAAACTCACTTTTGGGTTCGCGACAATCGAAAAAATTTTGCATAGCGTCGCGCAAAGCCCATGAGGTCTACTGAAGCCACTGACTCTGTAAGAAATTGGCCACAGCAACGACCCATCAAAAATATTTTTGGTTTTGCGAATCCTTTCTGCGCATCGACGCCTCTTAGCGTCATACAACCGAAAGAACGCCATGCTTTTGCGCCCGAAGACTTTCGCTGCTACGCTTCTCGTGCAACTGGCGGCCACAAGCGTCATGGCCGCGAGTGACCCCGGAGCAGCCGTCACGAGGCCAACTGGATACAAGCCACTGATCGGAGACCCTGTCCTTGGTGAGAAACTTTTCAACGACAAGAAGCTCTCGACCAATGGCATGAGCTGCGCAAACTGCCATGCCATCCACGGGGCATTCCAGGCGAGCTTCGGCAAGCCTTATCCCCATACCGTCGGGATGGCCAAAGAACATCTTGGCCGTAAGTCCGTATACCTGGATGAGATGGTGCAAGGATGCATGGTCATGCCCATGGCCGCCAAGCCGCTTCCGTGGGATTCCAAGGAGTTGGCCGCATTAACCGCCTACACAGCTTCGCTTCAGAAAACATTCAAACCTGTCCCCTGACCCTGCCACCAACCTGTTCAACGGAGATTTCCATGAACCTCTTCAAATCCACCGCCCTGCTCGCCCTTTCGGCCATCGCGTCATTTGCCATGGCTGGCGAGATCAAACCCTACACCCAGGCCGAGTTCGACAAGCTCGCCCAGACTGGCAAGCCCGTGGTGCTCGATGTCAGCGCAACCTGGTGCCCCACCTGCAAGGCCCAGAAACCCATCGTCGACGGACTGATGAAGCAGCCTGCCTACAAGGACGTCACGCTGCTGACGCTCGACTTCGACTCGGCGAAGCCCACGCTCAAGAAATTCAAGGTCTCGATGCAGAGTACCTTGGTGGCCTTCAAGGGCGGCAAGGAAGTGGGCCGCTCCACTGGCGATACCACTCCCGAGGGCTTGGAAGGACTGGTCAAGAAGACGGTCCAGTGATGACGTTCGGGCTTGGATCCTACGGCTTTGGCTTACTGGCGGGCGTGCTCTCCACGCTCTCGCCTTGTGTGCTGCCCATCATCCCCATCCTGCTGGGGACTGCGACCAACTCACACCCACGCGCCCCGCTAGCCCTGGCCGGGGGCTTGGCAATTTCCTACGCCGTTATCGGCACGGGCCTCGCCTGGGCGGGATCCGCCTTGGACCTCGATCCGTCTGTTTTCCGGGCGGTCGGCGCCGCGCTCCTGGGGCTGCTGGGCCTGGTTTTGATGTCAACGAGCCTGCAACTGCGCTTCGCTTCTGCCACCTCCAGCCTGGGCGACGCGGGCAACAGCCTGATCGCACGCATGAACCTTGACGGCTTGCGTGGGCAGTTCGCCATCGGCCTCGTCCTTGGTGTCGTTTGGAGCCCCTGCGTGGGTCCCACACTCGGCGCTGCCGTCGTTTTAGCGAGTCAAGGATCGCAACTGCCTCAAGTGGCATTGCTCATGGGCATCTTCGGGAGCGGTGCGGCCCTGCCCGTGGTGGTTCTGGCCTATGTCGGCCGGGGTGCCATGATGAAGATGCGCAGCGGACTGATGCAGGCCGGCAAGACAGGCAAGATGCTTATGGGCGCATTCATGATTGCACTGGCGGCCATGATCCTGTCCGGGACGGACAAGCTATTCGAGTCTTGGCTGGTCGAACACTCTCCCACCTGGCTTACCCAATTGAGCACACGTTTTTAACCTAACCCATCGGGACTCACATGCACATCAAGACGGCAACATTCGACACCAGCAAGATCCCTGCGCTTACCGACAGCCCCCCAAGTGGCTCGCCAACGAGCCGAGCGACATCTTGATGCGGGCTGGCCACAAACTTGCCCTCAAGGCTGTTCGCACCTGTCGCCCCAAGTATGCGTTCATCCGCAGGCCTCTGGCCTGGGGGAGCGAGCCATTGCCGTATCCGATACCCCACGCGGAAGGCGACTGCGTCTTGGACAGCTCGACGAGTTCGCTCGTCCGTTGGAGGGGCTTTTCTTCTAGATAGCCTCCCGTCGCTCGATTGACATGAATTTGACTCTTCCTAGTTCCTGATCCCGTCAACTCACAGGTGAAACCCATGCGCGTCCAACACGCTCTTTCGACATCGATCACCGCAGCCTGCGCCCTGACTGCTTCCATGCTGTTCGCCTCTTGTGCCATCGCCGAGCCGATCAATGTGCAAGCCACCATGGTCCCCAAAGACCAGATCAAGCTTGACTTCAAAGACGGCTCAGGCCACTTCGTGCTAATGGTCCGCCGCGAGGGAACTGCCGCGGGCACCGGGCTGCTCGACGGCGCCCAGATCGTCGAATTTGGCCGCCACGACATCGTGCCAGGCGTCGCTGGCGATCCCAGCGGCTATCTGGTCGCCACCAAGGGAGAAGATAACGTGGCTTACATCAAATGGACAGTTCGCGCGGTCTTCCTGCCGGGCAAGGACGGCAAACCTGAGCTCAATGACAATGGATTCTGGGAGGTTGTCTCTGGCACGGGCGCCTTCAAGGGGCTCAAAGGCGCGGGCACACTGCATATCAAGTCGGCCAACCCCACTGACCGCATCTTCATCCTCGACGGCCAGCTCGCCGCCGCCAATTGATCAACAACTTCCGATGATCGAAAAAAATTGGCTCACTTTCGCGAATCGTTCGGGCATGACCGCCCCTCTTAGCCAAAGAGGATGGTCCTCGACCCAACATTCCAAGGAGTTCGCCATGTTTTACTCAAAAAATGTTCCTGCCTGGGAACGCGCCGTTCGCATCGTCATGGGTTTGATGGCCCTGGGCTTTGCTGCCATGAGCTGGGGTTCACCCCTGGCAATGGGCGCAGGCATCATGGGCGCAATGTTGTCCATGACTGGCCTGGTCGGCTTCTGCCCCATGTGCGCCCTGGTCGGCCGCAAACTCAACAAGGGCCGCTGACCGTGGAAACCGCCGCAGAACGCTCCAACCTCGTCATGGCCGCTCAGACCGGCGACACGGCCGCCATCACGCGGTTGCTGGCGGTTTGCCAAGCCGACGCGCGCAGATACGCCCGGCGCCACTGTCAAGCAAGTGACGTGGACGACGCAGTCCAAGAGTCGCTGCTGGTGATCTCGCGCAAGGTCAAGGGCCTGAAGGCGGCGGAGGCCTTCTCTTCCTGGCTTTTCACCGTCATCCGGCGCGAGTGCCGCAAGCTTGAGCGAATGTAAGCGTCCGACCAAGGCCCACCTTGCCAGCGCATCACCGGTCAGCTAGAGCTTGATCTCATACAAGCGCTCCTGGGCGTCCTGAACGCTGAATGCATTGGGATCGAAGGGGCACCCGATCCATTCCGTCATGTCGTCATGCTCCGGATGCTCCGGGTCGGAGATGGCCTGCAAGAAATCAGCATAGCCAGGCGTGCCGCCCACGTCCTC
>RXJO01000470.1 GCA_003987795.1 Curvibacter sp. | reverse complement strand
CGGTGTTCGAGGTGGAAGGCGTGGCCGCCCACGCCGGCATCAACCCGGCCCAGGGCGCCAGCGCCATCGGTGCGCTGGCATTGAAGATCGTGGCCTTGCACGCCCTCAACGGGCTGGAAGAAGGCGTGACGGCCAATGTGGGCCACATCGAGGGCGGCATGGCGGCCAACGTGGTGGCCCCGCTGGCACGCGCCCAGCTCGACCTGCGCTACACCGCCGACACCGACCTGCCCCGCCTGCTCGAGACGGTACGCCAGATCATCGAGGCGCCCAGCCTGGAGCGCACCCGTGGCCGCATCATCGAGCAGCACAGCACCCTGCCCATGGCCCCCACCCCGCCCCCCCTGCTGCAGCTCTACCAACGCAGCGCCGCAGAGGCCGGCTTTGCTGTCGAGGGCGAGTTCACTGGTGGCGCAGCCGACAGCGGCATCACCTCGTCGATGGGCATCCCCACCCTGTGCGCGCTGGGTCCCGTGGGCGGCTATGCCCACAGCGAGCGTGAGTTCTGCCTGCTCGACACCCTGGTGCCCCGTGCCCAGGCCCTGGCACTCACGGTGCTGGACCTGGCTTGAACAGATTTTCCGACTTTGAACTGGAGCTCACCATGAAGCACACCCCCTTTGCCCTGCAAACTCTGCTGCAACGCCGCCGCCTGCTGGCTGGCGGTCTGGGTCTGACCGCCTTGGCCAGCCCGCTGGCCAGCCTGGCCGACACCGACAAATACCCCTCGCGCCCGATCAACCTGATCGTGCCCTTTCCGCCCGGCGGGTCGGTGGATGTGATGGCCCGCACCTATGCCGACCCCTTGGGGCGACTGCTGGGCGTGCCCATCGTCATCGACCACAAGCCGGGCGCCGGTGGCTCGATCGGCAGCCAGTTCGTGGCCCGCGCCAAGCCCGATGGCTACACCCTGGTCGTGTCCTCGCAAAGCAGCCACCTGGCCAACCCACTGGTCCAGCCCAAGCTGGGTTATGACCCGATCAAAGACTTCGAATCGATCGCCATCCTGGGCCGTCAGCCCAATGTGCTGGTGGTGCACCCCAGCCTGCCGGTGCGGACCTTCCAGGAGTTCCTGAATTACGTCAAGGACCGCCCGGGTCAGCTCAACTTCTGCTCGGCAGGGGCCGGCAGCATGGGCCAGTTGAACGTCGAGATGCTGATGCTGAACACCGGCATCAAGGCCACACACGTGCCCTACAAGGGCGGCTCGCCCTTGATCACCGCCATCCTGAGCAACGAGGTGCAGTTTGCCCTCGACAACCTGGTGATCATGTTGCCCCACATCCAGGCCGGCAAGATGCGTGCGCTGGCCGTGGCCTCGCCCGCCCGCCTTCCGCAGTTGCCCGAGGTGCCCACCTTCGCGGAGCTGGGCCATGCTGGCTTGAACCAGACCTCCTGGACCGGACTGGCCGCACCGGCCAACACGCCGGCGCCGGTGGTGCAGGCGCTGTACAAGGCGGTGCGTGAAGTGGCCACCAGCGCCACCATGCAAGACACCCTGAAGCAGCGCGGTGTGATCGCCCCGGAAGAAATGTCGCCCAAGGACTTCGAGAAGATGATGGCCGAGCGCCTGGTGGTGTACGGTGACGTGGTGCGCCGCGCCAACGTGAAGCCCGAATAGCCCCCGCCCGGCAGAAGCCGGGCCGCCTGTGCGACCATGGCGACCTCCCCTGCCCTGGAGCTGAACCATGTCTCTTCGCGTCCCTGCCGTGGTCGTTCTGACCGCCCTGCTGGCCTCAGCGGCGGCCCACGCCCAATCCATCTGCAGCAGTGATGGCCAGGCCAGCCCGCGTGCCGTGCGCGAGCGATTTCTGTCGGCGCAATGCGCCGACTGCTGGGCGGCGGCGGGCTCGTCTGTGCCAGCCGGTACCGTGGCCCTGGACTGGATCGTGCCTTCGGCCGAACAGGCCGACGAGGCAGCGCTGTCGGCGGCGGCCATCCGAGACAGCCTGGAGCGTCTGCCGCCCTGGGGCCTGACGGAAGAAGCCGTGCGGCAGAACACCACGGCCGCGCTCGAACGAGACCACCCACCGGCCAGCCGGCAGGGTCGCCTGCGCGTGGCCCAGGGTCGGGCCGTGAACGACTACATCGGCACCTCGGTGCAATGGCAGACGCCCCGAAGGCAGACCGGCCAGAGCCTGTGGCTGCTGCTGGTCGAAGCCCTGCCGGCCGGCACCGAGGGCTCACCGGTGGCCCGGCTGCTGGTGCGCAACAGCCTGAACCTGGCGCTGCCTCAGCCCGGAAAAAAGCCCTGGAAAGAGCTGCGCGCGATGCGCATCCCGGAGGGGGCCAACCCCGAACGGCTGCAACTGCTGGGCTGGGTGCAGGATGCCCGTGGCCGTATGTTGGCCATAAGTGAAACCATATGCGAAAACGCCCCTGAATCCGGGGCAGGTCGATAGAATCAATCACCGGGCCCAAGATTCTTGCGCCCGGTCTCTGCTGGCCGGCATCAACGATGCCCGCGCCTTCAGGCCGGTCTCAAGCCAAGCGCTCAATCGTTTCTCAACGACCCTTCTGGAGCTTGGTTTTCTCATGGAAATTTTCGACTACGACAACATCCTTCTGCTGCCGCGCCAATGCCGCGTGGAGAGCCGGTCCGAGTGCGACGCCAGCGTCGAGTTGGGCGGACGCCGCTTCCGGCTGCCGGTGGTGCCGGCCAACATGAAGACGGTGGTCAATGAAAGCATCTGCCTGTGGCTGGCGCAGCACGGCTATTTCTACGTGATGCACCGCTTTGACATCGACAACGTGAAGTTCGTGCGCGACATGCATGCGCAGGGGGCCTTTGCCTCGATTTCGCTCGGCGTCAAGGCACCGGATTACGAAACCGTCAACACCCTGGCTGCCAATGACCTGGTGCCCGAGTACATCACCATCGACATCGCCCACGGCCACGCCGAGAGCGTGAAGAACATGATCGGCCACATCAAGGCCAAAATGCCGACGGCCTTTGTGATCGCGGGCAATGTGGGCACGCCCGAGGCCATCATCGACCTTGAAAACTGGGGCGCCGACGCGACCAAGGTGGGCATCGGCCCGGGCAAAGTGTGCATCACCAAGCTCAAGACCGGCTTCGGTACCGGCGGCTGGCAGCTTTCGGCCCTGAAATGGTGTGCCCGCGTGGCCACCAAGCCCATCATTGCCGACGGCGGCATCCGCGAGCACGGCGACATCGCCAAGAGCATCCGCTTCGGTGCCACCTTCGTGATGATCGGCTCGATGCTGGCGGGCCACGAGGAATCGCCCGGCGCCACGGTCGAAGTCGATGGCCGACTTTACAAAGAGTATTACGGCTCGGCCTCCGACTTCAACAAGGGCGAGTACCGCCACGTCGAAGGCAAACGCATCCTCGAACCGGTCAAGGGCAAGCTGGCCGACACCCTGACCGAAATGGAACAGGACGTCCAAAGCTCGATCAGCTACTCGGGTGGCAAGAAGCTGATGGACATCCGCAAGGTGAACTATGTGATCCTGGGCGGCGACAACGCGGGTGAGCACCTGCTGATGTGACCGCGGCGCCACCCGGCTGAAGACGCCCTTCAGACAGGCGGGTTGACAGCCCAGTGACAGTGAAGCGAGGGCAATTTGCCCGATCATTCAGGGTATCGCGCGTGCAGCGACTGCTGCACGCTGCCCTGTCTGATCCATCGACACTGTCCATGACCACCGCCACCCCCACCTCCCCCCCCACCATCGCCGTGCTCGGCATCGGCCGCATGGGCCTGCCCATGGCGCGCCGGCTTTGCGAGGCTGGCCATGTCGTCCACGCCTGGAACCGCAGCCGCGACAAAGCCCTTGCGCTCGAACCGTTCGGAGCCCAGGTACACGACACGCCCGCCAGCGCCGTGGCCCAGGCCGACCTGGTGGTAAGCCTGCTCGAAAACGGCGCCGTGGTCGGCGACGTGCTGTTCAACCAGGGTGCCGCCCAAGCCATGCGCCCGGGCACCCTGGTGGTGGACATGGCCTCGATCAAGCCGGCTGAGGCCCGCGACCATGCGGCCCGGCTCAGCGAACGGGGTGTGGCCCACCTCGATGCCCCGGTCTCGGGCGGCACGGTGGGCGCCGAGCAAGGCACCCTGGCCATCATGGCGGGCGGCCGCGCCACCGACTATGAACGCGCCCTGCCCATCTTCAAGGTCTTGGGCCGGGCCACCCACGTGGGTCCGCACGGCGCCGGCCAGTTGGCCAAACTCGCCAACCAGATGATCGTCGGCATCACGATCGGCGCAGTCGCCGAAGCCCTGCTGTTTGCGGCCAAGGGCGGCGCCGACATGGCCAAGGTGCGCGAAGCCATCGGCGGCGGCTTTGCCGAAAGCCGCATCCTGCAACTGCATGGGCAGCGCATGGTCGAACGTGACTTTGCGCCCCGAGCCCGCATGTCGGTTCAATTGAAGGACATGCGCAACGCCCTGGACACCGCCGAAGACATCGGATTCGATGCCCCGATCACCGCTCTGTTCGAGTCACTGTATGCCAGTGGCATCGACCACGGATTGACCGACCTCGACCACTCCGGACTGTTCGTCGAACTGGCCAGCCGAAACGGCATGAGCTGATCCTCGGCGGCAAGGACAAAAGTTTTTTAAAAAATTTGTTCAGGAACTTGCAAAGCACTGATTTTTCCGTGCATAATAGAGGTCTTGACGCAGTGCTGAACAGCAAAGCGGCAAGAAAACAAAGAGTGGGTTCTTAGCTCAGTTGGTAGAGCAGCGGACTC
>RXJO01000526.1 GCA_003987795.1 Curvibacter sp. | reverse complement strand
GGTGGTGGAATTTCTTCCGAAATTTCTTCCAGCGTTGAGACACGCGACATAGCCACCCGGCCAGCGACACGCTGAAAAGCTCTCGATTATAACCGTTTCATATTTTCATGCCCATCATCCGACCCAGTACCGAGGCCGACGTGCCCGCCATCACCGCCTTGTATGCCCACCATGTGCTGCACGGCACAGGCACTTTTGAAGTCGATCCCCCCAGTGAAGCCGACATGGCGGCCAGGCGCGCCGACGTGTTGGCCAAGGGCTTGCCCTACCTGGTCATGGAGCACGAAGGTCGTGTGGTCGGCTTCTCGTACTGCAACTGGTTCAAGCCACGGCCAGCCTACCGATTCTCCGCTGAGGACTCGATCTACATGGCCCCCGAGGCCAAAGGCCAAGGCTGGGGGCGGGCGCTGCTGGCCGAACTGGCCGCCCGCGCCGAGGCCGTGGGGGTGCGCAAGCTTATTGCCGTGATCGGTGACTCGGGCAATGCCGGCTCGATCGGGGTGCACCGCAGTCTGGGCTTCACCCCCGCCGGCGTGCTGAAGGCCTGCGGCTGGAAGTTCAACCGCTGGCTCGACATCGTGCTGATGGAGAAAAGCCTGGGCCAGGGCGACAGCAGTTCGCCCGAGTGAAGGCGATCCATGAAGAACAAAACCCTGGCGGCATGGCTGGCCTTTCTTGGCGGGCCCTTCGGCCTGCACCGTTTCTACCTCCGAGGATGGGGCGACTGGCTGGGATGGGCGCTCTGGATACCCACAGGGATGGGCCTCTGGGGTTTGCAGCGTGTGCAAGCCGTGGGCCTGGATGATCCGCTGAGCTGGCTGCTGCTGCCGCTGCTGGGCTTCAACATCGCGGCCTGTGCCCTGTGCGCCATCGTCTATGGCCTGATGGCGCCCGAAAAATGGAACCGGCGCTACAACCCAGGACTTGCCCCTGACGCAGCCCCAGGGCGCACCCACTGGGGCACGATCGCAGCCCTGGCGGCTGCCCTGCTGGTCGGCACCGTTGTCCTGATGGCGAGCCTGGTCTACAGCTTTCAGCGCTACTTCGAGTACCAGATCGACGAGGCACGGAAAATTTCTCAACCGACAGACTGAGCCTTCGCGACTCCGTCCTGAGCGCCCCCTCAGGCCGGCAACGGATTGAGGGGGTCGCCGCCATACAGCCAGGGCACATCCAGCAGCCGTTCGCCCAGAAGCTGCATGCCCAGGTCACGCCCCCAACGCAGCCATCCGCCCGAATGGAAGATTCGTCCATTTCGCTCGGCACGAGCCTGCACACGGGCACAACGCTGCCAGCGGTTCAGGGCGTAGCGGCGCAGACGCGTGGGCAGATCGATTTCCGTCATGGCCAAGGACAAGGCCAAGGCATGGGCGTCCTCGATGGCCATGCCTGCCCCCTGGGCCAGGTACGGTCGCATGGGATGCGCCGCATCACCCAGCAAGGCGACGCGCCCGCTCGCCATCTGATCAGCACCTGCCACCGGAGGCCGATCACACAGGGCCCACAGACGCCATTCAGGCACCGCCTTGATCAAATCCTGCAAGCCGGAACAGGTGCCGGCCAGGGCGGACTGCAGTTGCTGCGCATTGGTGCTGTGGTCCCAATGGCTGAGATCACCCTCGACCTCGCCATGAACGATGGCCACGACGTTCTGCCAATCGCCACCCCGCACCGGGTAGGCCACCACATGCAGTCGCGGCCCCAACCAGGCGGTCACCGACTGCGTGCGCAAACTGACAGGCAAGGACGACTGCGGCAGCATGGCACGGAAGGCCAGATGCCCGGTGACACGCGGCGGGGCATCCCCCCACACCTCCCGGCGAACCTGACTCCAAAGGCCATCGGCGCCCACCAGCACATCCCCCTCGATGCGCTTTCGGCCCTCCAACTCCAGAATCACACCCTCCCCTCCCGCCGCGACATGGACCCCCTGCACCGGTGAGGCCTGGTGCAAGGCCACTTGCCCATGGGCCCGAACAGCCTCCAGCAGCACGTGATGGAGATCCGCGCGATGGATGGTTGCATAAGGCGCCCCGTAGCGGCCTTCGGCCCGACCACGAAATGGCAGAGCGCCGAGTTCAGCCCCGGATACCGCCGAACGCACCTGAAGACGATCGGGGAAAGCCGCCACGGTCTTCAAGGCCGACTCCAGACCCCAATGGTGCAACACGCGGACCACATTGGGGCTGATCTGGATCCCGGCACCGACTTCGCTGAAGACCGGCGCACGCTCGAACAGGCGCACCACCCAGCCGGCACGCGCACAGGCCAGTGCGGCGGCCAGACCGCCAATGCCGCCACCGGCCACCAAAACTTCGATCTGCTGACTCATCCGAGGATTGTGCCGCGCTCAGAGGGCTCGCTCTCGATCAATCCTTGCGCTCGCTCAAGCACATCGACTGGCGACGGACGTCCGAAGAGATAGCCCTGGAAGGCTCGACACCCACTTTGGTGAAGGAATTCCAACTGACCCCATGTCTCGACGCCCTCGGCCACCACGGCGAGGTCCAGGCTGCCCGCCAGGGCCAGGATGGTTCGGACAATGGCGGCATCATTGGGATCGACCAACACATCACGCACAAAGGACTGATCGATCTTCAACTGGTCCAGCGGCAATCGCTTCAGGTAGCTCAGGCTCGAATAGCCGGTGCCGAAGTCGTCGAGAGAGAAGCGCACCCCCTCCATGCGCAACTCGGTCATCTTGGCGATCATGTCCTCCACGTCGGTGAGCAGAAGACTTTCGGTCAACTCCAACTGCAGGCAGCGTGCCTGGGCCCCTGAACGCGCCAGACTCTGGCGCACCCAGGCCACGAAGTCGGGATGCCTGAACTGTCGGGCACTGACATTGACAGAGATCGTCAGATCCCGGGTGGATGCCCGCTCCGACCAGCGCACAAGCTGCGCACAGGCCTGATCCAACACCCACTGGCCCAAGGGCAGGATCAGCCCCGTCTGCTCGGCCAGCGGAATGAACTCCGCCGGCGAGACCATGCCGCGCTGCGGGTGCGCCCAGCGCACCAAGGCTTCAGCGCCGGTGATGCGCTTGGCATCATCGACCACCGGCTGGTAGTAGAGCAGCAGTTCATGACGTAGCAGACCCTGACGCAGGTCACCCTCCAGCACCGATCGCGCCGTCACTGCAGCCTGCATCTGCGGATCAAAAAAGCGCAGCGTGTTGCGCCCGTTGGCCTTGGCCTGGTACATGGCCAGATCGGCGCGCTTGAGCAACTCGTCGATCGGAGTGTCATCCCCTTGAAACAGGGTGATGCCGATGCTGGGCGTGCTGTAGTACTCGAGACCATTCAGGTCAAAAGGCTTGTTCATGCTGGCCAGCAGCTTCTCGGCCACGCGCTCGGTCTGCTCGGCCGCAGCAGCCCGCTCGCTGGCCAGGTCTTCGAGCATCAGCACGAACTCGTCCCCCCCGAATCTCGCCACCGTGTCGCATTGCCGCACGCACTTGACCAGGCGTCGTCCGACCTGCACCAACAACTGGTCGCCTTTCGCATGGCCCAAGGTGTCGTTGAGGTCCTTGAAGTTGTCCAGGTCCAGGAACAACAACGCGCCGTGGTGCCCCATGCGCTCGCTGGACAGACATGCCTGATGCAGACGGTCGATCAGCAATCGACGGTTGGGCAATTCCGTCAGCGCGTCGTAGAACGCCAGCCGCTCGATTTCGCGCTCGGCGCGTTTGCGGTCGGTGATGTCACGCGCTACGCCCAGAATGCCCGTGATCTGACCTTCGCCGTCACGAATGGGGGTCTTGATGGTCTCGAACAAACCATGGTGGCCGTCTGCAAACACCATGTCCTCTTCATAGATCGTTGGCTGCCTGGACTTCAGCAACTCCAGGTCCCGGGCCCGGTAATGGTGTGCGGCCTCCGGCGAGAACAACTGCTCATCGGTCAGGCCGACAATGCCCGCCTCACCCCGTCCGGCAAACTGCTCGAACACTGGATTGCAATACTGGTACCGCCCATCGGCATCCTTCAGGAACACCATGTCCGGCAGTGCATTGACCAAGGCTCGCAGGCGGGTCTGATTCTGCTCGAGCGCCAACTCCATGGTCTTGCGCTCGGTGGTGTCGACCGCAAAGGCAATGAAACCGACGACGGATCCATCCGCCCCCCGCTCCGGAGCCAGCGTGGTATGGCGGTATCGCACCTGTCCCGAGGGGAGCTCCACGCGATTCTCGAACACCACCAATTCGCCCGCCAGCGTGCGACGAACAAAAGGCAACATGCGCTGCAACCGGTCAGGGGAGACAATCGCCGACAGGGGCTGTCCGCGCATCGCCTCGACCGAATGGCCAAACCAGGAGGCATGGGCTTCATTGACAAACTGGAACCGAAGGTCACGGTCCAGACGCGACACACCGCCCGGCATCTGCATAAGGATGCTGGCCAATTGGGCGTCTTTCTCGTGTGCCCGACGCTCGGCCTCCTTGCGCGGGGTCACGTCAATGTTGAATCCAACCAGCCCCCGGACCTCGTCCCCCTGCCTCAGGGGCGCCACGATGCACAGAAAAGAGCGCATCCGCCCCTGCACCAGGGTGTCCATCTCGTACTCGATCACCTCGCCTTGCCAGGCCCGGGCGTTGTAACGGGCCCATCGCGCCTGCTCCTCAGGCCGATCGGTACACTGGGCGGGTACGAGGCCAAACTGGGAGCCGAAATGCGCGACACGGGCCGGGTTTTCAAGCACCAGACGCTCTTGCTCGTCTCGCACCCAGGCCTCGAAAGG
>RXJO01000533.1 GCA_003987795.1 Curvibacter sp. | reverse complement strand
AAGTTAGAGACGATCTTCCAAAAGGACAGAGACGAGGACGAATGACCTCGCTTGAAGATCGTCAACAAATGTCTGACCTCATCACCCAGGCCTGCAGCGCCGGGGCCCGACTGGCCCTGGCCTGCGAGCTGTGTGGCCTGAGCGAACGCACCCTGCAGCGCTGGCGAAGCCGGGCAACGGGTGCCGTGTTGGGTGGCGATCAACGCCCCCATGCCCATCGCCCAAGCCCCTCACACGCCTTGAGTGAGGCCGAACGCGCCGAACTGTTGCGTGTCGCCAATGAGCCGCGCTTTGCTGATATGCCGCCAGCGCGCATCGTGCCCCTGTTGGCAGACGAAGGCCGTTATCTGGCCAGCGAATCGAGCTTTGCACGGGTGCTGCGCCAAGCTGGGCAAAACGCCCACCGCAGCCGATCCCGTGCGCCCAGGGTGCAACGGCCACCGACCACGCACATCGCAACAGCACCAGGCCAGGTCTGGTGCTGGGACATGACCTACCTGCCTGCCACCGTGGCTGGGCGGTGGTTCTACCTGTACCTGATCGTGGACCTGTACAGCCGCAAGGTGGTGGGCTGGGAGGTACACGCCGAGGATGATTCAGACCACGCAGCCCGCCTGGTGCAGCGCACGGCCTTGGCTGAAGGGATTGCGGCCAGAGACAGCAAACCTGTACTTCACGGCGACAACGGCGCCACGCTGAAAGCCACGACGGTGCTGGCGATGTTGCACTGGCTGGGGGTCAAACCCTCTTACTCGCGGCCCCGGGTGAGCGACGACAACGCGTTTGTCGAGGCCCTGTTCCGAACGGCCAAATACCGCCCTGAATACCCCAAGAGCGGGTTTGCGGACCTGAGTGATGCGCGGGCCTGGGCTGCGAGATTCGTGCATTGGTACAACCTGGAGCACCGCCACAGCGGCATTCGATACGTGACACCAGCGCAGCGCCACAGTGGGCAGGACGTGGAGATATTGAAGCGCCGCGATGAGTTGTATCAGCAGGCCCGCCAATGCCATCCGGCGAGGTGGGCCAGACACACCCGAAACTGGGATCACATCGCAGTGGTCAAGCTCAACCCGGAGCGGGATTCGGAGCCCATCGAAACGCCGACATCAGCACAGGATAAAGCGCCTCGGTGCGCATGAATCAGGCGACAACTGTCTTGACACGCACCGCCCCAGCTTCGGTGTCACCATAAAATGCTGAAAATAACGCCAACTGTTCGGGAAGCTCATTCTCATCAACTTGCGGCTGATTATCAAGCATTGATGAAATTGCTCGCCCCGGACGATCGCCAAGCACGGCAATTAGATCCTGAGCATCGAATGTCATCCGTCTTTTTTTCCGATGAGAAATCTCGAAAAATGCGCTAAATATACGATGGAGTCTGTACTCGTCCTCACGAATTTCAGCTCTGCTTGTAAGCTTAGTCCCAGGCTCGACCTCAAATGCTAGGTGACCCACCCCTTCACTGAGCATTTCGGATATTATGGAAGTTTCATCAACCTGACCTGTAAGAATGAATGACGTCACCTCAGGAGTTTTTCCCAATGGCTCGCGAGCGAGCTCAAAAAACACCTTGCCAATTGCAAGTACGAGCCGCTTCAACTGAACGCCGTGGTCAGCCAAGCCCTCCAACTGATTAAGTCGTCGCTCCCCAACCTCCCGTGCTGCCAGGGTTTGAGATTTTGGCGAAAGACAGAGTACGCTTGGAAACACCCTACCTTCCGACAATTCATGAGTAACCGAGCAGTCAATTAATTCAAGAAAGTAGCGAATATTACCACTCGCTAGAGCTAGAAAAATTCGTTCGCCGCAATAGTATTTTCTAATACGAGCGCCCTTATTCCCCTTTGACAACCAGAACAAGCTCGCATAGCCATAATTTCCAATGCGAATTTGCCATTCTCGCTCATTTTCGACCCAGTCTCTAGCAAGTTCTATTATTGAACTTCGTTCACTAGCCTGCCAGTATTTTAGAAAATAAACTTCATGGACCGGCTTTGATTGAAAATATTCAAATACGTCTGTACCTTGCAATTCTTTCAGAACTGCGGCAGCAACTCGGCCAGCCCCCAACAACTCTGCCTCTTCACCCAAGCTCAAGTCCTGCAAAAAGTCAGAGAGTTTCTCGGGCACAGGAATGCCGTAGGCAGACGCCGCCTTTAATCTTACCGAAGCAACTTGTTTTGCAAAATATTCAAAACCCTCATCAGCGATCTCAATTTCCAAGTAATCATCAGGCGTTTTCAGCAGATCCTGACCGTCAAGCGTCTGCCGATTTCTTAAACCATTTTTTCTCACACCAATTTTATAGGACAGGGGGGGGCGACGCATGCTTAATATAAGTATTCAAGATTGCCTGCTGATAATCAAGTAGATTTTCATACTCATCAATGCAGCAAAATATGGTGCGCCCGTCCAATAACCCATGCTCCTCCAAAGCATCCACAAAGGTCCGAATAGGTGATTCAGCCATCGACAAAACAAGCTCCAGTGAGCTCGTAGGATTATTCACCTTGAGCTGCAGTCTTGAAATCTGATTCTTGATCGCAACACCTAGCTCTAACGTAGAAACTCCAGAGAAATCGAGAATACCCAGGTCAATGGCGACAGCCTGAATAGCTACACTGGGCAAAACTTTGCCGGACTGCTCCTGCAGCCAGATCGCAAGTGAATTAAGTTCAACGCATGCGAGAAGATTGAAATAGTGCGAGAAGTATTTCGACCAATCCAAAGTCTCGTCGCGCCCATGAAAACTTCTGACTCGATTTTTATTTATTCGAATTAAAAACCCAAAATACTCTTGATCTCCAAATGACTGTCCAGACTGCTTTAATCTCTCAAGGCAAGAATCAAACTTAAGAGACTGTAGCGCGGTCGTTTTTCCAGTGCCGCGGCCGCCAACAAGTATGCACGGACGACGCGCCTCCAACTTTGTCAAATAAGTTGGAGTAACAAACAGATCTCGAAAGTTGGAGGCTGGCCACTCAGCCCTATTATCACCAAATAACTGACGGAGTATTGCAGCCTGAGTTTGAGAGTTAAGTTCGCTCAATTAATGGCTCCCAGCTGTTGGTGCCGCGACACCAAAAAATCGGCAATGTTGCATCAGGCACCGAGTGCTCGAAGGCAAAAAAAAGACCACGCCCCTTGTACCCATACGTTAGATAATTTTCCTTATGCATATACGCATCGTGTGGAGTAAGTCTGGGCGTATACTTTTTTAGTAACGCATCGACCTGGGTGTACAGCGATGGATTCAATCTTTGCAGCCCCCATAACGTTCCGCGAACATCGATTTTATGCGTAACACAGACCGCAACAGAAGGAGCATACTTTCCAATATTAGCAATACCCGTATCGGTACCAACTAGACTGACGTATATTGCAGTAAAGCCGAGCGCAGCTTGAAGTTGCTCAAAAGAAACGCCTGCGCTGGAATCTTGCCATGTCGTTAAAAACTGATCACCGGAACCAATAAAGTCATCCACAAAAACAACAGGGCTACCATTCTCTGCTGCTTTAAGCGCTTCTTTCGTATTTTTTATACTCGCCTCATCAACATTCAGGACTTGACGTGCACGACGGCACAAAAAATATCCCGAATCTGTGGGGTTAGGTGCCTCCCCAGAGACAGGAGTGAAGACGGCACATGGCAATGCTTGTAAGAGTTGTGCCCTGGCGGGTGCAGCAGGCCCCTTCTTCAACCCATCGGCAATGCTGTAAAACGATGCCGTCAATAGCGAATCAGTTAACCTCTGATTATAAAACACAAAACGCTCCAACAATTGAGCAGCGAGAATTTTATCACCATCATCAAAGTTATCAATCCAAGCACGCGGCCGAATTCTCGGCTCCGGCAGCCACATCCCCGCCCGCTTTAATGCCTCACAGCGAGCCAAGACATCCTTTACATATACATCCACACGCAACTGTCATCCCCCTGAATAAGATCTTATAAATAAAACGACATACAAAGCATTTTCAATTATTTAACCAATAGGCAATGACTCCTGCTCTTGTTCACAATTGTGCCATTTCTGGCAGCTGGGGAGGGGGAAGTAGTTCTGTTGGAGTTTGAGTGCAAGAAGAGATTGTCTTGAAGAAGCTATCCTTCAATGACTGATCTGTCATCGGCACTTACCAACAAAGGCCCCAGGGGCTCTGGAGCATAGGTGACTGTTGAATGCCCCCTCCCCTTTCGTGTCGAGCGCCCGGCCGTTAAAGGTGCACGTAGCACGGTGACGGGCACCCAGCCATTCGACCTCCGTCTCGTGAGTATCGAAAAGCGGGTGACATCCTGCAGTGGGGACTTCGTGAATGCCGTTCAGCACTACCGGCCGACGACGGTCAGGATTGTCGTTTAGCACGGCCTACATGGGAAATAGGCGCTGTAGAAGGCCGATTAGCCAGACAATAAGGTCCGTTTTCCAACATGCGGCATAGGATTGGACCGAGATCGGCGGAGACAATCATCGAAGCCTAAGCATGTTCCGCTTCATACTTGTCAACCTGACAAGCAACTGCCGCTGACGCGGAACATTTTCATCGTAAGCGTTTGATTTCATTGAGTAATTCTCCAGACTCAAAGTCCCCCGCCGCAAGGCGTGCCGGTTCGATTCCGGCCCCGGCACCACTTACACATGGATCAAGCACACAGGTGCTGCGAATGGGTAAGAGCAAAAAGATGCTGAGCATGACCAGCCACCCTTGAGGTGGCTTTTTTG
>RXJO01000095.1:4503-4742 GCA_003987795.1 Curvibacter sp. | reverse complement strand
CTGCGGCTTGTTTCACGGCGTCGACGAAGCAGAGACAGGTGCTGCGCGAGCCCTTATCAAGCCCGCTTTAGACCGAGTGAAAGTGCATATGTACATCAGTGGGCACGCCCACGTGCTTGAGGTGCACCTGGACAATAAGGTCTCTCGGCACCGCACAACAAAGAAAAAATGCCCAATGTCGGTTTCGTTCTGCATTGGAGTAGCACAGCATTCCGACTTTGGCCGCAACAGGGCTTTCT
>RXJO01000095.1:1482-4247 GCA_003987795.1 Curvibacter sp. | reverse complement strand
ACAGGTTCTGGTACGCCTCGTTGTCGTGTTACGTGTTCCGGTCTTGCAAAGGCGTGATCGTAGCCTGCATCAAATCGACAATATCCGCGTTTCCGCGTATGACCGCAATCATCGCTGTACTGACGAGACGTGAGAAAGTTCCGGGGGTTTTCGACTGTCGTGCAATGTATCGGAGAGACTTGACAGTGCGTGATTCTGGGTTTCCGTAAGCAGAGAATACAAGAGGGGTGTTGAGCCACTGCACGCGATCACAGAGTTCCTTGTACTTCTCAATCTTTTCATGATATGCCTGGTCTAGGATGCTGCTCGTCGAGTGAGGCCGTGGATATCTGACGGTGACGTCAATAGAGAGAGTCTTGTGCTGGGTGAAGATGAGCCCATCAGGGGTGATGTCCTTCCGTAGCCCAAGGCGCCTCCAATCGACGGGTGCACAGTGGATTCCTGCCTGTCTGAGGACGTGCTGCATGCCGAAGAGAACGCGCTGGTGTCTCATGTACCATAGGCCACCCGCGCAGGAGTGACAGGTCATTGCGTGCTCCATGGCCGTGTCCGCCGGGACGCGTCCACAGTTCGGCGCATCGACCTCGTTGACCTTTAGAAGCAGCTGGACACCGCGTTGCCATTGTTCGTCCATCAAACGGAGTGCCTTGTCGACGGGACGTATGAAATGCCACCGCAGCCGAAGATGCCCTTGATCAGAGAGAACTTCCTTTGTGCGGTTCGAGTAGTGAGGGACTTTCGCTTCAATAAGCTGCTCAGCCACCTTCAGCTGCGCCGTCCTGACTACGTCAAAGATGGATTGTGAGATAGAGCTGGGAGAGGCAACAAACGGCGGAACTGTTACCAGCGCCTTCAGCGCTTTGTGAGAGTCCTCCGCCACAAGCGACCAGTCCGGTAGGCCCAAGCCACCTTGAGAGTCATCGAGCGAAGCATGTTGCCACTGAGAATCAGTGAGCACAGCGCCGAGAAGCTTGTTGAGCGCACCCCGAACAAAGGCTGTGTGCTCTTTGCGTAGCGTGATCGTAAGCTCGGGTCTGGTGTTGCTGAAGACGTAAGACACAGTGATGTTGACGTAGCGCAGCAGCAGAAAGGCACATTGTTTCGAGATGCGACTCAGCGCGGCAGAGATAGCGTCCATCCTCACGCGATACTTCGGCCTAATGTCCGCCCAGGTGGCTTGGTTCTGAGAGCCTTTGGACGAGACGATCGCACCGAGGTAATCGACGCGCTCGGGTTTGGCGCCGGGGAAGTGGTTTGCGAGAGGTCCGATGGTTTGCATCTTGTCGGTGTTGAGCGTGATGCCGATCTGTCTGAGCTCATGCTCGACGGCATTGCGCACCCTCTGAAGGCCAGCAGCGTCCGCTCCACAAATGACGATGTCGTCCGCAACGGCAGACACCGAAATGTCGGCGGGAACTTGAACCTTAGAGAGCGCTGTTGCAAGGGCCACTTGGAAGAGGAACGGAGCTGCAGCACAGCCTTGTTTGACTCCTTCTTGGATATCGAAGCGGAACACATCTGCACCTGTGTGCGC
Organism: Curvibacter sp.; assembly: GCA_003987795.1. Lineage (GTDB taxonomy): Bacteria > Pseudomonadota > Gammaproteobacteria > Burkholderiales > Burkholderiaceae_C > Curvibacter. The sequence goes on along the minus strand of RXJO01000095.1, from coordinate 2,713 downwards.
AACAGCACCACCGTGATGCATATATGTCAGGTCAAAAAGGGGAAGGAGCCGGCGAAGCACGGGATTCGCCAAGAGGGCTGAGCGCATCACGTTTCGTGACGTGACCCCGAAGGCGTTGGACGCGTCCAGGAAGAGTACGGTTTGGTTTTGTGCGATGTGCGCATCTGCCTTGAAGATAGCCTTTTCACAAGCGCGCCTTCCTGACAGCTGCGCCGGATGAAGCGAGCTGGTAGTTGGAACGTCGGTGAGGGCAATCTTCCACGCGAGCTTGAGCAGGAGAGGTCCGATTACGATCGGGCGGAGCTTGCCATTGGCCTTCTTGAACGCTAGAAGAACGCCCGTGTTCAGGAAGTCGCGAGTGGCATCATCGATAGTGCCATTGACAAGAAGGTTGGTGATCGCGGTGATGTAGTGAGCAGCCGCCGACGTTTCCATGTTTGGCCGCGCAGTGATCATAAGCGGGATAAGAAGCTCTCGCGTCCAGCCGTCAAAGCCCGGTGCCGCACCACGGCTAAGCTGCAAGGCTGCCTTCAGCACTGCCTTAGTAGTCAGCTTGTCGGGGTCGACACGGTCTTCGAACACCTGGAGCTCCTGAGCAGGACCTTGCGCTCGCTGTGGGAATAGTGGCCGGATGGCTTCGGCGACCGATCGCGTGACTGGTGTGACCACTTCGGAGGCAGATAGCTGGGCCGCGGCCTTGCGTTCTGCACCGAGAGTGATGAGGTGCTCGATCTTCTTTGCAGGAACCTCAGCCGGTGCCTGTCCTCTGTCAACTGGTCTTTCCCGTCGCACACACCGCACAATGGCCATCGCCACGTTGATGCGGTCCGCGACCAAGCGCTGAAGGTGACGGTGGAGCTCTTCAATCGTTGACGCATCACGCTTGTCAAGAAAGATAAGCGGTGCAATGAGGAGAATCGCTGAGCGCATAACTGTAGTTCGGGAGTCGTCCAAGGCAACGGAGGTCAGTAGAGACACCCAGAGCTCACGAAGGTGCGACGGTAGCGAGCGCCATGTGGGCCTCCGCTGACTCATTGCGGCCTCGTAAAGATCGCTGGGGCCAATGCTTTCGTCCAGCGCCTGGTCGATCGGCTTGGGGGGTAAGTTGGGAGGAGCTTGACGTAACGCGTGCGCTTTGGCGTTAAGAATCGCGCAGTCGTTCCTCTGTTTCGGAACCCAGACAAGACGTACGTGTGGATTATTCCGCGGGATGACCAGTACTTGACGGTGC
>RXJO01000095.1:0-1432 GCA_003987795.1 Curvibacter sp. | reverse complement strand
TAGGGGTAGGATTTCATGATGGTGACAGACCAACGTCGGCTGCTGCTGTGGCTGCCCTAAGGTGCGCTGCGCATTCGCCCAGGCGAGTGCAGTGCGCAAGCCGAAGAGCAGTGCCTGGAGAGCAGCATTGGACGAATCGATGCTGTAACCATCAGTTTCACACGCGGCCTGTTTAGACGCACTCACTGCCGCGATGCAGTAGTGTGTGCGGATACGGTAAGGGGAAGTAACCGGATAGGCGGCGACATGTAGCTGGTACGTGTCATCGCTCACCGGGAGCCTGATGTGACAGGCTGCAGTGGATGGCGTCTGTGAGTTGGACAGTGAACGAGTCGTAGTGCGTTGACGTGGGAGATTTGTAGATTGTTGCGGGGCTTGATTCTGCGATTGTAGAGGGGCGGGTGCAGCAGGTAGTGCGCCGTTCGGGGTGTGAGAGCCTGTTGCTCTCCCAGCACCCCCAGCTTGAGGCTTAGGACCCATGGGTCGTTGCCGCGACCGCAGCAGGAGGCGTGGGGGCCGGCTGCTGGAGGGGTGCTTGGGCAGGCGTGGCTGCCACAACGGGGGTCTTGTTTGGTTGCGATGACGGCGCTGAGGCACCAGCAGCGGGGGCGGCAGCATTCTGAGCGGCCGCAGCAGCACGTGCCTGGTTGGCACGGTGCTCCTTACCCTTCGCCAGAGACTCTTCGCGTCGCTTCTGAGCGATCTGTTGCTCCGCCTTCAGCGCCTTGAGCGATGAGCAGTGCAAGCTGATACGTTCGGTGACCTGAATGAGGCGGTTGTCAAACTTGTCGATGACCTTCGGATTGACTGCGACACTCGCAAAGAAGCCATCCTGCGAGATGACCTTCGCTTTTGAGTCTTGTTTCTGAATCGCTGTCATCGCCGCCTTGACGAGATCGGGGGAGATCCAGGAGGTGTTCTCGCCGACGCCAAGGAGGAGAATTTCGGAGCCAGCCGCTGAGGTGTCCTCGACGTGGGCCGTGGCAACGTCGTCTTCGTCCGCGATCGACTGCGCAGTGCGGTTCAGCGTGATGTGACCCAGCGCAGGACAGCGAACGTTCTTCGCGAACTTGCTGTACTGCGTTTTCAGGGAGGCAAGTTGCTCCTGGGTGACAGGCTTCGAGAAGCAGACGCGACCTTTGAAGGTCAGAAGAGTCGTGTAGATCCGGAGTGCGTTCTGAATCCGCAGTAGGTGGTCGAAAGCATCCTCCGCGGTAACGGTCGGAAGGAAGTCGATGACGATCATGCAAGAGTACGACTCGTCCGCGGTGACGCACTCGTCGGGGATGACGAGAAGCGATTTCATCGCGGGAGCCACTTTTTCGAGTGGAAGTGCACAGACCGCGTGAGTCTGCGTCTTGCCGTTGCGCTCGAAGTTGCGCTCGAAGGCGTACTTGATGTTGTTGGCATTCGCAAACTTGACCATCTCTGC
>RXJO01000061.1:4059-4731 GCA_003987795.1 Curvibacter sp. | reverse complement strand
GCCACCCTGACCCACCGCAACATCGTGGCCGCCACCCTGCAGGCCGACGCCTGGTTCAAACCGGCCCTGGCCCGCATCGGCGACCCGACCAAGATCAATGGCATCGCCGCCCTGCCGCTGTACCACATCTTCGCGCTGACCCTGTGCCTGCTGGCCATCCGCCAAGGCTCGCACCTCACGCTGATCCCCAACCCGCGCGACATCGGCAAGTTCATCAAGGAGCTCAAGAAGCGCCCCTTCCACATGCTGCCGGCGGTGAACACACTGTTCAATGCGCTGCTGCAGCACCCTGAGTTCAAGACCCTCGACTTCTCGCACCTGTGCGTCTCCCAGGCCGGTGGCATGGCGGCGGCCGAAGGCACGGCCAAAGCCTGGCAGCAGGCCACGGGCTCGGCCATGATCGAAGGCTGGGGCATGAGCGAGACCTGCGCCATCGGCACCAACAACCCGGTCAACAGCACCGTGTTCTCGGGCTCGATCGGACTGCCCCTGCCCAGCATCGACATCGCCATCAAGGACGATGCCGGCAACACCGTGCCCCAGGGCGAATCGGGCGAGATCTGCATCAAGGGCCCCAACGTGATGACCGGCTACTACCAGCAGCCGGCCGAAAACGCCAAGACCTTCACCCCCGACGGCTTCATGCGCACCGGCGACGTGGGTGTGATGGAT
>RXJO01000061.1:0-3984 GCA_003987795.1 Curvibacter sp. | reverse complement strand
GAGCTGGAGCAGGTGATCTCGCTGTGCCCCGGGTTGCTCGAGTGCGCCGCCATCGGCGTACCTGACGCCAAGCAGGGGGAATCGATCAAGGTCTTCATCGTGCGCAGCGACCCGGCGCTCACCGAAGACGATGTGGCCCGCTACTGCCGAGAAAACCTCACCGGCTACAAGCACCCCAAATACATCGAGTTCCGCACCGAGCTGCCCAAGACCAATGTGGGCAAGATCCTGCGGCGCGAACTGCGCAGCAGCGCTGCCGCCCATTGAGCACGGGCCGGCCCATGGGAGCCCCCACCTTGCCGGCGGGCATGAGCGTGTTCGAGCGGGGCTGGCTGTCGGCCAACAACATCCTGCTCGACGGCCCCGAGGGGGCCACCCTGGTCGACAGCGGCTATGCCAGCCACAGCGAGCAGACGGTGGCGCTGGTCGAATCGGCTCTGGGCCTCCGCCCCTTGGGGCAGCTGCTCAACACCCACCTGCACAGCGACCACTGTGGCGGCAATGCCGCTTTGCAGGCCCGCTACCCGGGCCTGCAGACCTGGATCCCGCCGGGTGAGGCCGAAGCCGTGCGCCGCTGGGATGAGAGCCGCCTGAGCTACCGCCACACGGGCCAGCAGTGCCCCCGCTTCGGCTTTGACGACCTGCTTCGGCCCGGCACCGAGCGCCTGCTGGGCCGCCAGATCTGGCAGGTGCACGCGGCCCCCGGCCACGACCCGCATTCGGTGATCCTATTCGAACCTGAGAGCGCCACCCTGCTGTCGGCCGATGCACTGTGGGAGAACGGCTTCGGCGTGGTGTTCCCCGAGCTCGATGGCGTCGACGCCTTCGATGAAGTGGCCGCCACCCTCGATTTGATCGAGCGACTGGCCCCACGCACCGTGGTGCCGGGCCACGGCGCGGTCTTCCACGAGGTGGGCACCGCGCTGGCCACGGCACGGCGTCGCCTCGAGGGCTTTGTCCGAGCCCCCGCCAAACACCAGCAATACGCCACCAAGGTGCTGCTGAAGTTCAAGCTGCTCGAATGGCAGCAGATCGGCCTCGACGAGCTCAGGCACTGGATGCAGCACACCCCTTACATGGCCGAAGCCGCCCGACGGGACGGCGGCCCTGCGGACACCTGGCTGTCCGAGCTGATCGCCCAACTGGTGGCCTCCGGGGCCGCGCGCCTGCAAGGCCGGCAACTGCTCAACGCCTGAGCCCGGCCGGATAGGGCCGCCGGGCAGCGCAGCCCCTCACCGACGGATCGCCTGCCCTGCTCAGGGCAGGTCGTTGCTCGGGTCCGGCACGCTCTGGTCGCGTGGGCCCACCGAGCCCAGCCGGCTTTTCAGCGACTGGGGTTGGCCTGTGATCAAGGCCGCGTACACATTGGTGTTGGCCAGCACCTTCTTCACATAGTCGCGGGTTTCGTTGAACGGGATGTTCTCGGCCCAGATGGCGGCCTCCAGCATGGGGCCGTTGCGCCAGTTGCGCGGCCGGCCCGGTCCGGCGTTGTAGGCCGCCGCCGCCATCGGCATCGAGCCGCCGAAATCGTCGAGCGCCAGCTTCAGGTAGGCCGTGCCGATCGCGATGTTGGTGTCACGGTCATTGAGCTGATCGGGTGTGAACCCGGTCAGGCCGATCTTTTTGGCAGTCCAGCGGGCGGTGGCAGGCATGACCTGCATCAAGCCCGAGGCCCCCACGCCCGAGCGGGCGTCCATGATGAAGCGGCTCTCCTGGCGGATCAGACCGTACACATAGGCCGGGTCAAGGTTGATCTCGCGCCCGCGTCTCAGCACTTGGTCGCGGAAGGGCATGGGGTAGCGCTGGCTGGCGTCGAACACGCTGCGGGTGCGCTCGCTGGTGTTGATGCAGCGGTCCCAAACCTCGCGCTGGCAGGCCAGGTCGGCCGCAGCCAGCAGATCCCGCTCGGCCATGCCGCCCGGGCTGTGCAGGTTGGTGGTGTAGTTCCACTCGCGATTGCCCTCGGAGCGCAGGCCGATGGCGATGGCGTAAAGCGCCCGGTTCAGGCCGGCGTTGTTGCGCGCCGCGTCTTTCTCTTCGGGCGACAAGGGCACGGGGGCTGGCGGCAGAACCAGCTTCTGGCCCAGTTCGTCGAGCGCCAGTTGCTCATAGAAACCACGGGGGCCGGCGATCGCCTGCAGGGGCAGCAAGGCCTCACGGCGCTCGGCCTCGTTGCGTGCCAGCGCCAGCTGGGCCCGCGCCCGCCAGTACACCCAGATGCTTTCCTGGCGAGCCTCTTCGCTCATGGCCCGCAGGGCACCCAGGGCCTGGCGCCACTGGCCAGCGCGCAACGCGGCGCGCACCTTCCAGCCCAGCAGGTCGTCGTTGAGATCGGTGTCACGGTTCACCTTGCCGAAATAGCGCGCCGCCATCGGGTCGAGCTTGAGCGCGGCCTGCTTGCCGATCACGCCCAGCACCCAGTGCTCCTCCTCGGGCAGCAATTGCACCGCCCAGCGCGTCTCCAGCAGATTGGCCGCCGTGTCGGGGTCGCTGAGGGCGATCTTGATCAGGGCCAGCACCACCAGCTCTTGCCGCACCCGGCCCGGGGCCGCGGCGCGCTTGGCCAGGAACTTCGCCGGGTTGTCGCTGAGCAGCGCCAGCTCGGGCAAGACCTCGGGGGCCACCACGCCCACCGCATTGCGGGCGGCGCGGGGTCGGTTGGCCTCGGTGGCGAGCCGCGCCTTGCGCCAGATGTCGAGGGCGCTCAGGCGCTTGGCCGCGTAGAAGCGGTCGGCCGCCAGGGTGCAACCATCTTCGGCCTCTCGCAGGCCGTGCCAGAGGCGTCGCACCTCTTCAGCCGCACCAGGCGCCCCAACGCCCTTGATGAAATCAACCGCCAGCGCATAACAGCGCAGCTCTCGGTCATCGCCCATGCGGTAGAGCGGGTACTGCGCCGCAAAACCCTCCCAATCGCGCCGCTGGCCCAGCAATTGCAGCCAGTCGGCTCGCAGGCGATCTTCCTGGTAGGTGCCCACATAACGGGCCATGAAAGACTCGACCTCGTCGGGGCTGGCCTCGTTGAGGCGGGCGCGCAACTCCCAGTAGGCGGCCCAGGGCTCGAGCACATGCCCCCGCGCCATCGGCAGCAACTGGGCGAGCTTCTTGCGATCCCCTTTGCGGAAGGCCTGACTCATGTCGACCAGCACGTCATCGGCCCGGTTCTGGCCGGCCGAAAAAGCGCCTGTTTGCGCCCAGGTCAACCCGGCTGAGGCACTCAGAACCAGGGACACCAGAAGCGGTGTCAAAATCTTCTTTAGATACATGAGGGAATTATGGACAAGTTAGCGGTTCGCAAGGCACTCATTGAGCAACGACTGAACCTGCCAGACAGGCTACAGCGCGCCGAGTTGCTGCAGCGCGTGATGCGCATCTGGCTGGTCGGCCGCACCGATCAGGTCATTGGTGCCTACTGGCCCATCAAGGGCGAATTCGACCCCCTGCCTGCCTTGCACCGCTGGAAGGAGGACGGCGAGTTGCAGGGCGAGCCCCAGTTGCGCCGCATCGGCCTGCCGGTGGTGGACAAGGTGCACAAGACGCTGACCTTCCATGCCTGGTACCCGGGCTGCCCCATGGAAGAAGACGCCTATGGCATTCCCAAGCCCAAGGACACCGAGCTGATCGTGCCCACCCTGCTCTTCGTGCCCTGCGTGGGCTACGGCCCCGGCGGCTACCGCCTGGGCTACGGCGGTGGCTTCTACGATCGCACCCTGGCCGCCCTGGAACCCCGCCCGGTGACGGTGGGGCTGGGCTACACCCAGGGCTTTCTGCCCGACTTCGAGCCGGAGGCGCATGACCAGCCGCTGGATGCGATCTTGAATGACAACGGGGTGGTTTGGCCGGTGGGGTGAGGGGTTTGTTGCTGGCGCTGCGCTCTGGCCCTTCTGTTGTTTTTTTCAGGTCGGAGGCCGGGATTGCGCCCCGGCGGGCGCCTCACTTTCTTTGTCTCGCCAAAGAAAGTAAGCAAAGAAAGGCGACCCGACGTGC
>RXJO01000486.1 GCA_003987795.1 Curvibacter sp. | reverse complement strand
CGTCGCATGCATGTCGCTTCACCCGATCTCGGGACGACCCGAGGCACTACCTGCTCAAGCTGTTGGACAACATGCGTGCGCTCGATGGTCTTGAGACGGCCGGAGATGACGCTTGAATTGGGGGGCGGCGGTGACCCCGGTGCTGTGTGCTGGCCGTGCTGCCTGTGGATTCGGTGGGCTGCCGGCTTGTTTCTGTCTCACTTTGCGCAGATCAGGTGTTGAAGTCCCTGGTCAAACCTAGGGTTGACCCTGGGTGTGTGGCTTGAGTGGTACTTTTTGGGACGCGGGCGGCGCTATCCGCTCGTATGATGAACAACTCGCCGTGGCGAGAGGCCCCTTTTGGCGGGGCGGTGCGTATTGTGGATGGCGGCGAACCTCAGCGGCCTTGGAGACCATTTTGGCTTTTCTGGACAACTTGAAGATCAGCACCCGTCTGGCTTTGGCTTTCGGGTATGTGGTGGCCTTGGCTGCGGCCATCGTGTTGGTGGGGGTGAGTCGCCTCGGTGAGGTCGATCGAAGTTATCAGGCCGTCGGCAAGCTCAGCCGCGTGGAGCGTGATGCCTTGAATGGCATTGTGCAGGGAACAGAGGCGGCAGCGCGCAGTGCGCTGGTGATGGCTCAGGTGGACACCGACAAGTCCAGGTTGGCCCAGTCGGCTCAACAACTGGAATCCCAACTGAAGGCTGCGGCCGACGCTTCCCGTGATCTGGGGGCCATGGATCTGCCCAGCGCAGAGAAGGATTTGGCCCGCCGCCTGGGGGAAAGTGCCGGGCGTGCTCAGACGGCCGTGCGGGCCGTGGCGGCACAGTTGGCGCAGGGTGATCACGATGGCGGGGTGCGCAAGTTGTTGGGAGAGGTTCTGCCCGCTCTCGATGGCCTGCGGGAATTGGGCGTCCAGATGGCTGATGTGCAGCGTCAGCGGCTGGACCAAAGTGTGGAACAGGTGGACAGCGAGATCGCGAGCACCCGCTATTGGATGTTGGCCATCGGTCTGCTGGCGGTCCTCGTGGCTGTCGTGGCGGTGTGGTCTTTGCGGCGCAGCATCGTCAAACCCTTGAACGACGCCTTGCTGATTGCAGAGACGGTGGCATCGGGCGACTTGAGTCAGGAGTTCTCGACGGAGCTCGGCGGTGATTTCGGTCGTCTGCTGGGCTCTTTGGGCACCATGGAAGACACGCTGACCGATCTGGTGAGTCGCATCAAGCAGTCGACGGATTCGATCGCCCTGGCTTCGCACGACATCGACTCGGGCAATTCGGATCTTTCGCGCCGCACCGAAGATCAGGCGGCCTCGCTGGAGGAGACCGCGGCCAGCATGGAGGAACTGACCTCGACGGTGCGGCAGAACGCCGAGCGGGCCCGGTCTGCCAGCGGCCTGGCCGTCAATGCCTCGGGCATTGCCCAGCGTGGCGGTCAGGTGGTGGACCAGGTCGTGCGGACCATGGATGCCATCAGTGGCAGCTCGAAAAAGATTGTGGACATCATCCAGGTGATCGAAGGCATTGCCTTCCAGACCAACATCCTGGCACTGAATGCTGCCGTGGAGGCTGCCCGTGCCGGTGAGCAGGGCCGGGGCTTTGCGGTGGTGGCCAGCGAAGTGCGTTCATTGGCGCAGCGCAGTGCCGTGGCGGCGCGCGAGATCAAGTCGCTGATCGGCGACTCCGTAGAGCAGGTGCAAAGTGGTGCGGAACTGGTGGGCCAAGCCGGCAATACGATGGCTGAGATCGTCTCGGCTGTGGGGCAGGTGACCGGACTGCTGGCAGAGATCTCGGGTGCGCTCAATGAACAAAGCACCGGCATCGAGCACGTGAATCAGGCCGTGGCGCACATGGACTCGGTGACTCAGCAGAATGCCGCGCTCGTGCAGCAGGCGGCCCAGGCGGCCGCCTCGTTGTCGAGCCAGGCGGCTCAATTGCAGGCCGTGGTGGGCGAGTTCAAGCTGGATGCCGACGATGCGCCGGCGGTGCCCGCCCTCGCCCAGGCCAACGCACCGCGCTTGAGTGCAGCCTGAGCGCAGCGCCTCTCAGGACCCAAATGAAAAGCGGCCGCCCTTTGGAGGGGCGGCCGCTTTTTTCATGACCGCCGCGACGGTCATGATGATGCTCGCTCAGTTGGCTTCGGCCAGGGCTTGCAGGGCGGCGATGATCTGATTGATGTTCACACCCTCGGCCGCGCTCCACTGACCTTGCAGGGTGTTCAGCGCCTCAGCGGGGCTTTGTTTGAGCTGGGCGATGGCCTGACCGGCTGCCTTCGGGGCTTCAAAGCCGGCGCTTTGCAGCAACAGCTTGCCTTGTCCATCCTGCAGCTTGAAATAGAAACGACCGTCGTTTTCGCGGTACTGCTTGAAACTGGGCAGGCTGAGCTTCTCGGCCTGGGCAGCCCGGGCCGGGCTGGCGCTGCTGCTCAGTCGCCGCAGGCCCACGGCCTGACGCAGATCGGCCATCAAGGCCGTGGACAGTTTGCGGGCCTTGGTTGCGCCGGCCTGCAGGATGTCCTCGAGGCGTTCGGGGTGCGCGATCAGGTCTTCGTAGGTGGCGCGCATGGGGGCCACTTCACGTGTCACCCGCTCCCACAGCAACTGTTTGGCATCACCCCAGGCAATGCCGTCGGCGTAGGCCTGGCGCAGGGCCTGGGTCTCGTCGGCGCTGGCAAAGGCCTGGTAGATCTGGAACAGGGCCGAACCCTCCACCTCCTTGGGCTCGCCAGGTGCGCGGGAGTCGGTCAGGATGCCGGCAATCAGCTTGCGCATCTGCTCAGGCGGCGTGAACAAGGGGATGGTGTTGTCGTAGCTTTTGCTCATCTTGCGACCATCGAGGCCGGGCAAAGTGGCCACTGACTCTTCGATCAGCGCCTCGGGCAGGACCAGATGCTCGCCATAGAGGTGATTGAAGCGTTGGGCCATGTCGCGGGCCATCTCGATGTGCTGGATCTGGTCTCGGCCCACGGGCACCTGGTGCGCCTTGAACATGAGGATGTCGGCACCCATGAGCACGGGGTACATGAACAGGCCGGCATTGACATCGGCATCGGGGTCAACGCCGGCTGCTTCGTTGCGGTCGACGGCCGCCTTGTAGGCATGGGCGCGGTTGAGCAGGCCCTTGCCAGTGACACAGGTCAGCAGCCAGGTCAGCTCAGGGATCTCGGGAATGTCGGATTGTCGATAGAAGGTGACGCGTTCCGGGTCCAGTCCTGCCGCCACCCAGGTGGCCGCGATCTCGAGTGTGGAGCGCTGGATGCGTGCCGGATCGTCGCACTTGATGAGCGCGTGGTAGTCGGCGAGGAAATAGAAGCTCTCAACACCAGGTTGGCGGCTGGCTTCGATGGCCGGGCGGATGGCTCCCACATAGTTGCCGAGGTGAGGGGTGCCGGTGGTGGTGATGCCGGTCAGGACGCGCTTGATGCTCATGGCAGAAACAGTTCGGTTGCAGTCGACAAAAATACAGAAATCAGGAAAGGGGTCAGCGGAACAGCGCTGAGGCCGGGCCGACCACCAAGGTTTCGATCACCCCGTAGCCGACGGCCATCAGAGGTCGCAGCCACAGTGAGCCGACCACGCCGGCAACCACCAGACCCATCACGACGAAAAAGCCCCAGGGCTCGACCCGAGCCAGCCATTGGGCCTGCTTCCAGGGCAGCAGCCCGACCAGGATCCGGCCGCCATCGAGTGGCGGCAGCGGAAACAGGTTGAAGGCCCACATCACCAGATTGACCAGCACGCCCGCGCGGGCCATCTCCAGGAAAAACCGTTCGTGCAGGCCCAGGCCTGCCATCAAAACCAACAGCAGCGCCCAGATCATGGCCTGAACAAAGTTGGCGGCCGGTCCAGCCAGCGCGACCCAGATCATGTCTCTTTTGGGGTTGCGCAGGTGGCTGAAGTTGACCGGGACCGGCTTGGCATAGCCAAACAGAAAAGCGCCCGACGTGGCAAAGTACAGCAGCAAGGGCATCACGATCGTGCCCATGGGATCGATGTGGCGCGTGGGGTTCAGCGAGATGCGCCCCATCATCGCCGCGGTGTTGTCGCCGAAGTGCCGTGCCGCGTAGCCATGCGCCGCTTCGTGCAGCGTGATGGCAAACAGCACCGGCAGTGCGTAGATCAGAACGGTCTGGATGAGGTCGGAAATGGAGTTCACGGTGTCATTGTCTCAGACGGGTCGCAGATCGGAGTCGAGGGGCGGACTCACAGACCCAGCGCCGCCACGGAGCCACGGCCTTCGCGGATCACGACAGGGTCGTCACCTTGATCGATGGGGGTGAGGTCGACCACGGTGGTGGGCTCGTGCGGGCAAGCGCCGGCATCGACCACTGCCGCCAGGGCCTTCTCGTAACGGCTGCGGATTTCCGCAGCATCGTTCAAGGGTTCAGACTCACCAGCCGGGATCAGCGTGGTGGCCAGCAGGGGGGCGCCATGCAGTTCGAGCAGCGCCTGCAAGGCCTTGTGCTCGGGTACCCGCAGGCCGATCGTCTTGCGTTGGGGGTGGCTCACACGGCGAGGCACCTCTTTGGTCGCTTCGAGAATGAAGGTGTAGGCACCAGGCGTGGCGGCCTTGAGCATGCGGTATTGCTTGTTGTCGACCTTCGCATAGTTGGCCAGTTCGCTGAGGTCGCGGCAAAGCAAGGTCAGGTGATGTTTTTCGTCAACTTGCCGGATCCGTCGCATCTGTTCGGTGGCGTTGCGGTCATCCAGTTGACAGACCAGGGCATAGCTGGAGTCGGTGGGAACGGCGATCACCTGGCCGGCCTGCAGCAAGGTCACGGCTTGTTTCAGCAGTCGGGGCTGTGGGTTGTCGGGATGGA
>RXJO01000068.1 GCA_003987795.1 Curvibacter sp. | reverse complement strand
TCCCGTGTGAAAGTAGGTCATCGTCAGGCTCTTACAGCCCTCAAAACCCCCTCCAGGCAACTGGCGGGGGTTTTGTCTTTGGGGAATTCAAAAGTACTCTCCGCAGGAATGGGAAATTCACCAACCCCTCGACCAGCCTTCGGAATCCCCCCCCCCGTTCTATGTCTTCCTGCAGGCCGCTTCCAAGTGTGGGGGACCGAATTCCGGTCGCCATTGGATCCGACCGACGAATCTACGGCGACCCGGCACGTGTAGCTATCCAGGCCGCCGTGAGATGCTGCTAACAGGGCCCCCAAGGGCAATTGTCAGAACTCCGCGCCTTCTACAAGGAACCGAACCCTGCGTACGCCTTGCCATTCATCCGCATCGAGTCTGAAGGCCAACTTGACCCGCTTGGGAAGTGGCTCTGTATGGCCGAACCAGATGCCGTCTACCGGATCACCTTGGTGCTTCAGCTTCAGCGCTAGGTGTTTTTCGCCGACCAGTCTTTGTGAGACCACTTCCAACTCTTCACTGAAGGTTGGCGGTGCAAAGCCTTGCCCCCAAACCTCGCGATACAAGGTGTCAACGACATCGGTGCGCCGGTATTCGGGCGCCAACGGCCCATCTGTCTCCAGGCGCCGGGTCAAAGTAGCCGCGTCCAGGCACTCATCTGCCACCTGAGCCAGTGCTTGGGCAAACGTGTTGAAATGCTCTTTGGCGATGCTGCAGCCAGCCGCCATGGCATGCCCACCGAATTTCAACAAAACGCCTGGGTGACGTTTCGCTACCAGGTCGAGTGCATCACGCAGGTGAAAGCCGGGAATAGAGCGCCCGGAGCCTTTGAGCTCATGTTCTTTTCCCGGTGCCGCACTGGCCGCGAATACAAATGTGGGCCGGTGCAGTTTGTCCTTGATGCGTGAGGCGACGATGCCGACCACACCCTCATGGAAGTCGGGGTCGAACACGCTGATGGCCGCTGGAGGCGGGTGTCCTTCATCAAACAGGCTTTCTGCAATGTCGAACGCCTGTTCACGCATGCCCCCCTCGATGTCACGCCGTTCCCGGTTGATGCTGTCCAGCAGTTTGGCGAGTTCATCAGCGCGGGAGCGGTCGTCGGTCACCAGGCATTCAATGCCGAGTGTCATGTCAGACAGCCTGCCCGCGGCATTGATGCGGGGCCCCAGAGCGAAGCCGAAATCAAAGGTACTGGCCTTCCGTGCATCTCGTGCCGCAGCCCGGAACAGCGCCTCCAGGCCTGGCGGCATCGCACCCGCACGGATCCGCTTCAAGCCTTGAGCCACGAGTCGCCGGTTGTTTTCATCCAACTTCACCACGTCGGCCACGGTGCCGAGCGCTACCAATGGCAACAGATCATCCAGCTTGGGTTGTGCTTGCTCCGCATAGGCTCCGCGTTGGCGGAGTTCGGCACGCAAGGCCAGCATCACATAGAACATGACACCTACCCCTGCCATGGACTTGCTGGCGAAGGTGCAACCCTGCTGGTTGGGATTGACGATGACATGGGCGTTGGGAGCTTCAGCTCCCGGGAGATGGTGGTCGGTGATCAAGACCTGCAAGCCCAGTTCACGGGCACGGGCCACGCCCTCCACGCTGGCAATCCCGTTGTCGACCGTGATCAGAAGATCAGCGCCCTTGTCTTTCACGCGTTCGGCGATCGGGGGCGTCAAGCCATAGCCGTCGATGACCCGATCGGGTACCAGATAGTCCACTCGCTTCGCGCCCAAGGCGCGCAGGCCGCGCAAGGCCACGGCACAAGCGGTCGCGCCATCGCAGTCGTAATCGGCGACGATGCACAGGTGGCGGTCGTCCGCCAGGGCGTCAGCCAGCATCGCGGCGGCCTCCTTGGCCCCCTTGAGGGTTTGTGGCGGCAGCAGATGGGCCAGTCCGTCGTCAAGTTCGGCCTTGTCTTGCACACCGCGCGACGCATAGAGGCGGGCCAGCAGAGGATGGAGGCCGGCTTGTTCCAGTGTCCAGCAGGCGCGGGGGGGGACATCGCGTTCCAGGATTTTCACAGCGACTCCAGGGCCTGTTTGAATGAGCGAGAGCCTTGCAGATGCCTCACCCATCTGGACAGCATGCCGCCGCGAGGGCCTTGCCAACTGTGTGAGGACTGCTCGCTGCATAACGTCAGTTCAACCTCTGCGCCTTGGTGTGCCGCACTCAGACATCGCGCAATCGGGCCAGCATCCAATTGCTTCCAGGCCACTGACCAAGCATTCCAATCACCGGCCAAGGCCGGACCGCGTAAATCGTCCAGCACCTGAGGCGTATCCGCAGGCTCCTGCCATTGCGCAGGGAGCGCACCGCAGCCACTGATCCAGAATGAATTGATGGCAGGTGCACCCCGGAGTTGTCGAGCCTCGCTGAACGGGTGGGTATAGAGCAGCATCTGCGTCTCGGTCTGCAGACGCCGCAACTGGTTGGCCGAAGGGCCCTTTGGCATCCAGGTGTCGATTGGACGACCGATGACGCGATCCAGGCTGGCCGCATGTAACTCGCGAAAGACCTCGCCTCGGGCCAACCAGCGATCCGGTCTCAGAGGGATCAGTTCGATGCCGTCGTCCTTGAAGAACGGACTCAGAATCTCGAGCAGGCTGCGTGACTCAGTTTCATCCAGTCCCAGGGCCGTGGGATCGCCCATTGAGATGTGGCTGCTTCCGACCTGCCAGTGGCAGGGGCTGATCCATGCCCAGGCTTGATCCCTGGATTCGGTGCCGAATGTGCGCAGTGCATCCCGAGCAGCCCAAGGAAGGGTGGGTTGGCGATCCAAAGAATCGTCATCTGGCCAACCGAGGGCTTTGCCCAAGGCCCATTCATGGGGCATGCTGGGATGGTCTTCATCCCGTGTGTGCCGGGCGCCGGCGCGAAGCAGGCGACTCAGTTGAAGCAGGTTGGGCAAGGCCAATTGGGCCAATGCCTGATGGCTGGCTTCGGCGGTGCAGCGGGCATAGGGCACGATGAGTCGCCATGATCGGCTGACGATGTTCGGTTCTGACATGGGGTGTATTGTCCGGGATGCCACAATCTCGGATCCATGCAAATCCCTTACGAATTGGCCTTGGGCTGGCGATACACCCGCGCCGGCCGCGCCACCCGGCGCAATGGCTTCATCTCATTCATCTCCGGTGTCTCGATGCTGGGCATTGCGCTGGGCGTTGCGGCCTTGATCATTGTCTTGTCGGTCATGAACGGCTTTCAGAAGGAAGTCCGTGACCGCATGTTGAGCGTGGTGGCGCACATCGAGATCTTCACCCCTCAAGGTGACGCGCTGCCCGATCCATCGCTGACCTTGCAAGAAGCCAGGCGCAATCCGGAAGTTCTGGGTGCTGCGCCCTTCATTGCCGTGCAGGCGCTGTTGGCCCGCGGCGACACCATGAAGGGAGCCATTGCGCGCGGGATTGACCCGCAACGCGAGCCTGAGGTCGCGGATCTGGACTCTGCCCTCAAGCAGCAGGTGCTGCAACGTCTGGTGCCGGGGCAGTTCGGCATCGTTCTGGGCGCCGATCTGGCGCGAAGCCTGGGCGTGCGCACGGGTGATGCGGTGACCTTGATCGCACCCTCGGGCCAGGTCACGCCTGCCGGTGTCGTTCCCCGACTCAAGCAGATGACGGTGGTCGGAACCTTTGATTCCGGGCACTACGAATACGACTCCACACTGGCCATGCTGCACATCGACGATGCGGCGCGCATCTTCCGCCTGGAAGGCCCTACCGGCATTCGCCTGCGCATCCGGGATCTGCACCAAGCCCGTGAAGTGGCTCAGCAACTGGCAGGCAGCTTGAGCGGAGACCTCCTGATCAGTGACTGGACAAGGCAAAACAAAAGCTGGTTTGCCGCCGTCCAGCTCGAAAAGCGCATGATGTTCATCATCCTCACCCTGATCGTTGCGGTGGCGGCCTTCAACCTGGTCAGCACCCTGGTCATGACCGTGACCGACAAGCGTGCGGACATTGCCATCCTGCGTACCTTGGGTGCCAGCCCATCCAGCATCATGGCGATTTTCGTGGTGCAGGGCGCCATGGTGGGCGTGATCGGCACCCTGGCAGGCTTGGTGCTGGGTCTGGCGATCGCTTGCAACATCGATGTGATCGTGCCGGCCATCGAGCAGGCTTTCCATGCCAGCTTCCTACCCAAGGACATCTACCTCATCAGCCGCATGCCCAGTGATCCTCAGCAGGGCGACATCGTACCTATCACGGTGATCTCGCTGCTGCTGGCCTTCGTGGCCACCCTGTACCCCAGTTGGCGTGCCAGCCGCGTCAACCCAGCCGAGGCGCTGCGCTATGAGTGATCCGACCTCTACCGACATCGTGCTGCAGGCCCGTGGCCTGAGCAAACGTTTCACCGAAGGCCGCCTGGACGTCCATGTGCTCCAGGGGGTCGACCTCAGCATCCGCGCCGGAGAAACGGTGGCCATCGTCGGTGCGTCTGGCTCCGGCAAGAGCACGCTGCTGCACTTGCTGGGCGGGCTGGATGCACCCAGTGCCGGCCAGGTCAGCCTGTTGGGGCAACCTTTGTCGCAACTCGACCCTGCCACCCAAGGGCGATTGCGCAATCGGCACCTGGGCTTCGTCTATCAGTTCCACCACCTGTTGCCTGAGTTCAGTGCCCTCGACAATGTGGCCATGCCCCTTCGAATCCGCCGTGAAGCCGAGTCGGTGTCCACGGAGGCGGCCCGCCGCATGCTGGAGGCCGTCGGGTTGGCGGATCGATTGCACCATCGCCCGGCGGAATTGTCGGGCGGCGAGCGTCAACGCTTGGCAATCGCCCGGGGCTTGGTGCCCTAGCCCGCCT
>RXJO01000400.1 GCA_003987795.1 Curvibacter sp. | reverse complement strand
AGCTACCCGCCCATGCCGCCCACCGAGGCCGGGCGCCAGTTGGCAGCGCTGTACTCGCAGGCCAGCCAGGATGCCGGCCTGGGCCGCATCGAGCTGCTCGACCCGGGCCTGCGCGGCGCGGGCGATCTGCAGTTCATCGCGCCCTACACCGTGGGCATCGATGGCCTGGGGGCGCAGGGCCGCGGCGCCCACACCGATGACGAAGACCTGGAGATCGCCTCGATCGAGCGCGGCACCATCCGGGCGGCGTTGCTGATCTATCGGTTGACGCAAGGACCTGCGCGCTGAGGCGACTCAAGGCGGCAGCGAGGCCGCGTAGGCCACCACGGCGATCATGTCCTGGGGCGACAGTTGCCCGATGAAGCCGCGCATGGCGGCAGCACCAGGGCCTGCACGCACCCCTTGGCGCATGTCGTTGAGCTGGCGGTACAGGTACTGGGCCGACCGGCCAGCCAGCGGCGGGATGAGGCCCATGCCCTTCAGACCCGGGCCGTGGCAACTGACGCAAGCCATGACGGCGCCTTCGCCCTGCGTGGCCATCTGGCGGCCCCGCTCCAGGCTGCCCCGCGGCACATAGGCGGTGAACCCGGAACGCGGGTCACGCAACTCGGTCAGGTCGAGGTCGTTGGGCACTTCGACGATGCGCTGCCCGATGGGCTCGCGCGCCTTGCCGGGCACGGCGGCCCACATGGAGCCCGTCACGACCTGGGTCAGGGGAACCTGCTCGGTCTCCACCACGGTGATCCAGGGCCGGTAAGGTTGGGCCGCAAAATAATCTGCGGCGGCGCGCACCTCGTCGTCGCTGACATGCATCGCGGTGGCCACCATCCTCAGATGGGGACCGGCCTGAGCGGCGGCGCTGCGACGCAGACCTGCCTTGTAATCCTGCATCTGCTGCACGATGTAGGCGGAGGGCAGGCCCGCCAGGGCCGCGTTCTCGGGGCGCCCCTGGCCATTGGGGTAATGGCACATGCCGCAGGCCCGAACCTCGGGGGCACGGCCCCGGGCCACGACCGCTGGCATCGGCGGATGGGATTCGGGAAACCAGTCGTGGGCCGTGAACAAATCAAACAACTGCGCGCGGGTGAAGGCGTGTTGGCTGCCTGCCAACTGGTGCGGCACACCGTCATCCGTCACCGCTGGCGGGGCGGTGGAGGGCAAGGTCGGGTAGGCCCAGGCCGGCGCCACCGGCGGGGCCGATGTGGCCACGGTTTGACTGGCGACTCCGCTGGCGGCGACGCAAAGCACCACCCCGAGCCAGCATTGCACAGGCCGAGAAAATCGTGTCCAGGCTGATCGCAGTGAACGCATCGCCACCTCGCAGGCTGATCGGTTTCGACATCAGGCCTCGCCGCTGCCCGGAGAGGCCACCCTCCCCCCAGACAAACCCTGAGCCCCAGCCCAGGACAAGACCTTTGCGGTAGATTGAAACACATGCAACAGCCCCCCTCAACCCACCGGCCAGCGACCCACCACGCCACCTGCGGCCGCCGGGCCGCGCTGTTCCGATTTGCTCACCTGATCGCTGTGCCCATGGCTCTCTCGACCACATCCCTGTCAAACCCAGCCCAGGCGGCCGACTTGCCCGCGGCCCGCGAGGGCGATTGGCGGGTGCGGGATTTCCGCTTTCATGACGGCTCGGTGCTGCCTGAACTGCAGATCCACTACACCACCCTGGGCTCGCCCGCCAACCCCGCCGTGCTGGTGCTGCACGGCACCCTGGGCTCGGGCAAGGGCCTGCTCACGCCGGGCTTTGGTGGTGAGCTGTTCGGGCCGGGCCAGCCGCTCGATGCCAGCCGCTATTTCATCATCCTGCCCGATGGCATCGGGACGGGCGAGTCGTCGCGGCCGTCGCAGGGGCTGCGCACGCGCTTTCCGCGCTACAACTACGAAGACATGGTGCGGGCCCAGTACCGGCTGGTGACCGAGCACCTGGGCATTCGCCACCTGCGCATGGTGCTGGGGTACTCAATGGGCGGCATGCACACCTGGCTGTGGGCCCAGCAGTACCCCGATTTCATGGACATCGCGGTGCCCATGGCTGCCCTGCCGGTGCCCATGGCGGGCCGCAACTGGATGCTGCGCCGCCTGGTGATCGACTCGATCCGCAACGACCCGGCCTGGAAGAACGGCGAGTACACCGAGCAGCCCCCCAGCCTGCGCTTTGCCTCGGTCTACTTCAACCTGGCCACCAATGGCGGCAACCAAGCCCTGTACCGACAGGCCCCCACCCGAGAGAAGGCCGACCAGTTGCTGGACCAGCGCCTGCAGGCCCCCTTCAAGGGCGACGCCAACGACCACCTCTACCAATGGGAGGCCTCAGGCGACTACGACCCCTCTGCCGGGCTGGAGCGCATCCGGGCGCACGTGCTGGCCCTCAACTCGGCCGACGACGAACGCAATCCGCCAGAACTCGGCGTGCTGGAGCGCGAGCTCAAGCGCCTGCCCCATGGCGCGCAGTACATCGTGCCGGGCTCACCCAGCACAGCCGGCCACGGCACGCTGGCTCAGGCGGCACTGTGGAAGGCGGCCGTGGGAGATCTGCTGAAGACCGCGCCACGGCTCGACTGACAGCCCAGCTTTCAGGAGGGGCTCAATCGCCCTCGCCCACCCCACCCTCGCGCCCCTCATTGAGGCGGCTGGTCAGCGCATCCAGCATGTCGTAGAGCAGGTGGGTGAAATCGGCACCGATCACGGCCTCGATGTCCTGGTAGCAGGCCTCGATCTGTGGTGCCAGCGCAGCCACGGTCTGCTGGCCTTTATCGGTCACGGTCACCAGCACGCGGCGCTGATCCTGCTCCATGCGTTGGCGTGAGATCAGGCCCAGGTCGTCCATGCGCGCCAGGATGCCAGCCATGCTGGGGCTGGAAATGCAGCACATGCTGCCGATCTGGCGTGGCTCCATCGGGCCCACCTGATCCAGAGCCCGCATCACCCGCCACTGCTGCTCGGTCACGCCCTGCTGGTTCAGCAGCGGCCTGAATCGGGCCAGCACAGCCTCGCGGGCCTGCAGCAGCAGCAAGGGCAGGTTGCGGTGATGGATGACAGGAGCGGCATTGGTTTCCATGCCCCCGATCATCCCTGAAAACGGCCCGATTCCAAGATTCTGAATCTCGAAGTGTTTACATCACTAAGATGTTAGCAATATACTTGCTCACATATTAGTGATCAACATGCCGACCAACACCCTACTTCCCACCCTGGAGACCCCGCCGTACCGGCTCACCGGCACGGTGTATGGCGCGCTCATGAACCACCGCCCGGCGCTGTACGCGCTCGGCGAGGCCGTTGACCAAGTGCCGTACAAGGCAGCACCCAAGGCGCCCGTGCTGTTCGTGAAGCCGCGCAACACCCTGGCCGGTGACGGCCAGGCCGTCGCCGTGCCCGACGAGCCGGGCCAGGTCGAGGTCAGCGCCCAGTTGGGCATCGTGATCGGGCGCCAGTGCACCCGCGTGTCGCCCGAGGTCGCATTGGCTCACGTGGCTGGCTACCTGGTGGTGAACGACATCAGCCTGCCCCACAGCCAGTTCTACCGGCCCTCGGTGCGGCTCAAGGCCCGCGATGGCTTCTGCCCGCTGGGCGCGCGCGTCGTGCCAGCCGACCAGGTGGCCCAGCCCGACGCTTTGGAAGTGCGGGTGCTGATCGACGGGCAGCTGGTACAGGTCAGCAATACCGGCGACCGCTTCCGGGGGGTCGCGCAGTTGATCGCCGACGTCAGCGCCTTCATGACGCTCATGCCGGGCGACATCCTCACGCTGGGTGGCTCGCAAGGCGCACCCCTGGCCCGCGCCGGGCAGACGGTGAGCATCGAGATCGATGGCATCGGCCACCTCAGCACCCCCTTGATCCGCGAGCAGGCAGCCGCAGCATGAGCCACACCCTTCATCCCCTTCGCCCCACCCACACAGCCCGAGTGGCCTATGCCGGCGCCATCCACACCGCCACACCCCATGGCGAGCATCAGATCCGTCTGGCCGATGGCCGCATCCTGGCGGAAGAGCAAGTGGTGTGGCTGCCTCCCTTCGAGGTGGGCACGATCATCGCCCTGGGCCTGAACTACGCCGACCACCTGCGCGAACTGTCGGGCGAACTGACCGTCACCACCAAAGACGAGCCCCTGGTGTTTCTGAAAGGGCCCAATTCCGTGATCGGCCACCGGGGCCACACCCACCGGCCCGACGCGGCGCAGTTCATGCACTACGAGTGCGAGCTGGCGGTGGTGATCGGCAAGACCGCTCACCGCGTCTCGCGCGAGCAGGCCCTCGAACACGTGGCCGGCTACACCGTGTGCAATGACTACGCGATCCGCGACTACCTGGAGAACTGGTACCGCCCCAATCTGCGCGTGAAGAACCGCGACGGGGCCACTGTGCTCGGCCCCTGGCTGGTCGATGTCGCCGCCGTACCCGACCCGCACCAGCTGGCCCTGCGCACCACCGTCAACGGTCAGCTCACCCAACAGGGCAACACCCGCGACCTGATCCACAACGTGCCCGAGCTGATCGAGTACCTGAGCCGCTTCATGACCCTGCAGGCCGGCGACGTGATCCTGACCGGCACGCCCGAAGGCGTGGTCAACGTGAACGCCGGCGACGAGGTGGTGACCGAGATCGACGGGATTGGCCGCCTGGTCAACACCCTGGTCGGCGATGCCGTCTTCCATCCGCCCGAGGCCTGAGCGCCGGCCTCACCTGAACCCCATCCAAGGAAAGCTCCCATGCAACAGATCCAGCACCTGATCAACGGCCAGAGCGTGGCCGGCACCGACTATTTCGAGACCGTCAACCCCGCCACCCAGGAGGT
>RXJO01000207.1 GCA_003987795.1 Curvibacter sp. | reverse complement strand
CTCAACGGCTCGGATTCGGTCTTCGTAGGAATACATGAACTACCTTCTAGTAGTCCAAGTTTTCGTCCGCACCCCCGGGGTTGATATTGAAAAATGAATCAGTTGCCTGACTCTGAATTCAATCAGGCAGGGCGGCGTTAAAGGCGGTCACCGGCATCACGCTTTGTGCAAGCCGATTCAATGCTCAATGCCTCGGTTCGATGGCCCCGGGGGCAGGAAGATTCGAAGCTGAAATGACGTCGACAAGCGGTCTCCCTCTGGTGGGCAAAGCAGATCCATCGACCGGGCTGATGGCAGCCGGCCGATATCGGGGTTGGATTGTTTGCTCGGGGAATGACCTCCGGAACGATCAGCCGTAAACGGGTGTTACCAATAGGGGCTCCCGCATCGGTCGCTCGCGTGTGTGGAGGCCTTCATAGCCCGCTTAGCTGAATAAAAAGGCAGGTCCGAGCTCAGCACGGGCTTGGCAGATCGATGGTCAGCTTTCGCAGATCAGACCGCCAGGCGTACTGGAGATGATGGAAGTAGGGTGCGTGGGCGAAGTGCAGGCGAAGGATCAAGATCCTTCAGTGCTTGCAATACCGCAGGTCTGGCCTTTGCAACAAGGTGCAGCTGTTGCAGATTGATTCGTTCAATCGGTCGGGCTGGCGGCCAAGGCAGCCCGCCGTTTCGCACGCCAGGCGCCACACGAGTGAAGGGCGCCTGAGCTGGCGATCGGGCCGGTCTCAGACCGAGCCCAGGGCCTTCAGCAGTTCGGTCTCGATCTCGATCTGCTTGCGGTTCTGCTGCAGTTCGGGGCCCTGGATCAAGAAGGTGTCTTCCACCCGCTCACCCAGGGTGCTCACTTTGGCCATCTGCAGGCTGATGTGATGCTGGGCCAGCACGCGGGCCACCATGTAGAGCAGGCCCAGGCGGTCGCTGGCCGAAATGCTGAGCAGCCAACGCTGGGCTTTTTCGTCGGGACGCAGGTCGATGCGCGGCGCGATCGGAAAGCTCTTGACGCGGCGTGACACCCGCCCACGGCTGGGGGGCGGCAGGGGGCCGGCCTCAGTCAGGGTGCGAGCCAGGTCGCTTTGCACCATGCTGGTCAGCTCACGGTAGTGTTCGGGCAGCATCTGTGTCACGACCTGGAAGGTGTCGAGCGCATAGCCATTCGAGGCCGTGTGGATCTTGGCGTCCAGGATGCTGAAGCCAGCCTGATCGAAATAGCCGCAGATGCGGGCAAACAGATCGGGCTGATCGGCGGTGTAGACCAGCACTTGCATGCCTTCGCCCACGGGGGATTGCCGGGCCCGCACAATGGGGGCGGGGGTGCCCACATGGCGCGACAGCTGTCGAGTGTGCCAGGCGATGTCGCCGGCGTCGTGGCGCATGAAGTAGCTGACATCGAGCGTGTCCCACAGAGGCTTCTGAACCTCGTGCGGCAGCGCGTACAGCGCCAGTTGCACCAGCGCCTCACGCTTGCGGGCCTCGATCTCGGCACTGGGGTCGGGGGCACGTCCGCCCAGCACACGCAGCGTGTAGCGGTAAAGGTCTTCGAGCAGCTTGCCTTTCCAGGCATTCCAGACTTTGGGGCTGGTGCCGCGGATGTCGGCCACCGTCAACAGGTACAGCGCCGTGAGATTGCGCTCGTTGCCCACGCGCCGGGCAAAGGACTGAATCACTTCGGGGTCGCTGAGGTCTTCCTTCTGGGCGACGCGGCTCATGGTCAGGTGCTCGCCCACCAGCAGCTCAATCAGCTCAGCGTCTTCCTGGGCGATCTCGTGGTCGCGGCAGAAGCGGCGCACTTCAGCACGGCCGAGCTCGGAGTGGTCGCCCCCACGGCCCTTGGCGATGTCGTGGAACAGCGCGGCGGTGTAAAGAATCCAGGGCTTGTCCCAACCGGCGGCCAGCTGCGAACAGAACGGGTACTCATGGGCATGCTCCGCCATGAAAAAGCGGCGGACGTTGCGCAGCACCATCAGGATGTGCTGATCCACCGTGTAGACATGGAACAGATCGTGCTGCATCTGACCCACGATGCGGCGGAACACCCACAGGTAGCGTCCCAGCACCGAAGTCTGGTTCATCAGGCGCATGGCATGGGTGATGCCGGCCGACTGCTGCAGGATGGCGAGGAAGGTGCGGCGGTTCACCGCATCACGGCGGAAGGCCCCGTCCATCACATGACGAGCGTTGTACAGGGCCCGCAGCGTGCGCGCCGACAGACCCTTGAGGCCCACCGTGGTCTCATACAGCAGAAAGGTCTCGAGGATGGCGTGAGGCTGCTTCAGGTACAGGTCGTCGCTGGCGACCTCGATCATGCCGGCCTTCTCGAAGAAACGCTCGTTGATGCGGCGGGGCTCGTGGGTGCTGGGGTGCAGCCGCTCCTCGATGTTGAGCATCAGGATCTGGTGCAGTTGCGACACCGCCTTGGCGGCCCAGTAATAGCGGCGCATCAAGGCCTCGCTGGCCCGCACGGCCAGGCGCGAGCCATCGGGTGCATGCGACTGGTAGCCGAAGGTCTCGGCCACAGCGGTCTGCAGGTCGAACACCAGACGGTCTTCACGTCGTTTGGCCACCACATGCAGTCGGGCCCGGATCAGGCTCAGCAAGGCTTCGTTGCTCTTGATCTGACGCACCTCGAAGGGCGTGGCCAGACCGTTGGCGGCCAGTTCGTCCCAGGTGTCGCCGTAGCCGGCCGCCTTGGCCACCCACAGAATGGTCTGCAGATCGCGCAGGCCCCCAGGCGATTCCTTGCAGTTGGGCTCCAGCGAGTACGGCGTGTTCTCCGATTTGTTGTGGCGCTGGCGCAGTTCCAGGCTCTTGGCCACGAAAAATGCCTGGGCATCGAGATGGGCCCGGAAGGCCTGCTGAAAAGCCGCAAACAGGTCGGCCGGGCCGATCAGCAGCCGCGCTTCCAGCAGCGAGGTCTGCACCGTGACATCCTTGCCCGCCTCGGCCACGCACTCGCTCAGGGTGCGCACGCTGGAGCCGATCTCCAGGCCCACATCCCAGCAAGAACCAATGAAGGCCTCGAGCCGGGATTTGAGCTCGGGCTCGGTGTCGGCCACCACGCTGTCGGGCAGCAGCACCAGCACGTCCACATCCGAATAGGGGAACAGCTCGCCGCGCCCGTAACCGCCCACGGCGGCCAGCGCAAAGGCCTCGGGAAAGCCGGCACGCTGCCACAACTCGGCCAACAGGTCGTCGACCAGCCGGGCCAGGCGGGTGAGCAGGCCGTGAATGCCCCGTGTGGTGGCGCCCTCGGTCTGGAGCTGTTGCAACAGAGCGGCTTTGTGCTCTTTGTACTGCTGGCGCAAGGCCTGGAGGTCGGTCATGGCGGGGCGGGCGGCGCGGTGAAGAAGAGGAACAGGTGCCAGGGGCTCAGGTCTTGGTGGCCTTGACGAAGCCGGGCAGCGGCGGGCTGCCAGCCGACAGGGTCAGCACCTCGTAGCCGGTCTCGGTGACCAGGATGGTGTGCTCCCATTGGGCCGAGAGGCTGTGGTCTTTGGTGACGATGGTCCAGCCGTCGTTGCCGTGTGATTTCACCTCGCGCTTGCCGGCATTGATCATGGGCTCGATGGTGAAGGTCATGCCGGGCTTGAGCTCTTCGAGCGTGCCGGGTTTGCCGTAGTGCAGCACCTGGGGCTCTTCATGGAAGCGCTGCCCGATGCCGTGGCCGCAGAACTCGCGCACCACTGAAAACCCATGGCCTTCAGCGAACTTCTGGATGGCGTGGCCGATGTCGCCCAGGCGTGCGCCGGGCTTGACCTGCTGGATGCCGATCCACATGGCCTCGAAGGTCAGGGCGCTCAGGCGCTTGGCGGCGATCGAGGCGTCGGGCATCACATACATGCGGCTGTTGTCGCCGTACCAACCCTGGTCGGTGATCACGGTGACATCGATGTTCATGATGTCGGTCTTCTTGAGCGGCTTGTCGTTGGGGATGCCGTGGCACACCACGTGGTTCAGCGAGGTGCACAGCGAAGCCGGGTAGGGCGGGTAGCCCGGGGGCTGGTAGCCGATGGTGGCCGACTTGGTGCCCTGCACATTGACCATGTACTCATGGGCCAGACGATCGATCTCCAGCGTGGTGACGCCGGGTTTGACAAAAGGGGTCAGGTAATCCAGGACTTCAGAGGCGAGGCGGCAGGCCACGCGCATGCCTTCGATCTCTTCCGCGTTTTTGTAGGTGATGCTCATGGCGCGGATTATCCCATCTGGAAATATCCGCGTCGCAGGGCGGACTTGACCGCCCGCCGGTCTCCAGGCCTCAGCGCAGGTTGCCGGTGTGCCCCAGCGAATAGCGCCCGGGCTGCGGCCAGACCGTCAGACCGTGGGGCTCCTGGCCCACCTTGATCTGGGCCACGGCTCCGCTCTGGGTGTCGAAGCGGTAGACCACATCATCAAAACGGCCCGACAGCCACAGCCATTTGCCGTCGGCACTGACATTGCCCATGTCGGGACTGCCCCCGCCCGGGATGGGCCACTGGGCCGTCACCTTTTCGGTGGCGAAGTCGATCACGGTCACGCTGCCCGGGCTCTTGCGCGGGCCATGGATGCGGTGCGAGCCGCGGTTGGCCACATACAGCTGTTTGCCATCGCGGCTGGGATACAGACCATGCGCCGCCACCCCGGTGGCGATGAAGCCCACCTCGGTGAAAGCATCACCGTCGAGCACGTGCAGGCCATCGGCTTCCATGTCGGCCACGTAGAAGTGCTTGCCGTCAGGCGAGATGCGGATGTCCTGCGGCATGCCCTTGGTGGCCGAGCAGACCTCGGTCTCCATCGGCGACACCTTGGGGTCGCTGAGC
>RXJO01000183.1 GCA_003987795.1 Curvibacter sp. | reverse complement strand
TGGCAGGTGACGCAGGCCCACGTCGGCCAGGCCCTGCTGCTGGGCGACGAGGCCATTGCCAAGGCGCGCAAGACCCTCTGGAGCGAATTCAAGCTGGCGGTCGAGCCGGCCGCTGCGCTGGGCCTGGCCGCCCTGCAGTCGGGCGCCTATGTGCCGGCGCCCGACGAGAAAGTGTGCCTGGTGCTGTGCGGCGCCAATTTCGACCCGGCCACGCTGGCCTGAGCCTTGTTCACAGGGGCGCCGGCGATGCCCCGAGACCCCTCGTTAAAATCACCCCATGCTAGACATCAATTCCCTGCGCAAAGACCTCGATTCGGTCGTCGCCCGCCTTGAAACCCGCAAAAAGCCCCAGGCCTACCTGAATGTGGACGCCTTCCGCACCCTGGAGGCCGAGCGCAAGACCCTGCAGACCCGCACCGAAGAGTTGCAGGCCCAGCGCAACACGCTGTCCAAGCAGATCGGCCAGCGCAAGTCCAAGGGCGAAAGCGTGGACGACATCATGGCGGCTGTGGCCGCCATCAAGACCGAGCTCGACACTTCGGCCGCCCGCCTCGAGGCGCTGCAGCCCGAACTCAACACCCTGCTGATGGCCGTGCCCAACCTGCCGCATGAATCCGTGCCGGTGGGCAGCGACGAGACCGGCAACGTCGAGGTGCGCCGCTGGGGCACCCCGGGCCAGTACGACTTCGAGGTCAAAGACCACGTCGACCTGGGCGAGCCCCTGGGCCTGGATTTCGACATGGGCGTCAAGCTCTCGGGCTCTCGATTCACGGTGATGAAGGGGCAGATCGCCCGTCTGCACCGTGCGCTGTCGCAGTTCATGCTCGATGTGCAGACGCAAGAGCACGGCTACACCGAGTGCTACGTGCCCTACGCCGTCAACACCGATTCGCTCAAGGGCACTGGCCAGTTGCCGAAGTTCGAGGGTGATCTGTTCGCGGCCAAGAAGGGTGGCCAGGACGGCGAGCCCGTGCCCGATCATGCCGCGCTCTACCTGATCCCGACCAGCGAAGTGCCGCTGACCAACTTCGTGCGTGACGTGGTGCTGGCCGAGGCCGAACTGCCGATCAAGCTCACGGCTCACACCCCCTGCTTCCGCTCGGAGGCCGGCAGCTACGGTCGCGACACCCGCGGCATGATCCGTCAGCACCAGTTCGACAAGGTTGAGATGGTGCAGATCGTTCACCCCGAGCGCAGCTACGAAGCCTTGGAGGCCATGACCGGCCATGCCGAAGCCATCCTGCAGAAGCTGGGCCTGCCTTACCGTGTGATGGCCTTGTGCACCGGCGACATGGGCTTTGGCTCGGCCAAGACCTACGACCTGGAGGTGTGGCTGCCGGCGCAGAACACCTACCGCGAGATCAGCTCGGTGTCGAACTGCGAGGCCTTCCAGGCACGCCGTCTGCAGGCCCGCTTCAAGAACGCCCAGGGCAAGAACGAGCTGGTGCACACCCTGAACGGCTCGGGCCTGGCGGTGGGTCGTACATTGGTGGCGGTGCTGGAGAACAACCAGCAGGCCGATGGCAGCATCACCGTGCCCGAAGTGCTGCGCCCTTACATGGGTGGCTTGACGGTGCTCAAGCCCTGAACCTGGCCCGGCTGGACACGGCCGGGCTGAGTGCATGATGTTTCGCCTGCGCGCCTGGTCACCCGCGCGCCGACTGCGCGCCAAGTTCGTGCTGCTGGCCTTGCTGCCCCTGCTGGGGGCGCTGGGCCTGATGGCGCTGGCCGTCTCGCACCAGGACCGCGAACTCGCCGAGCGCGAGCGCGTGCTGGTGGTGCAGACCTACATGAACGCGCGTCGGGCCGAGTTGCGCCACTATGTGGATCTGGCGGTCAGCACGGTGCGCCCGCTCTACGACAGCGGGCAGACCGATGCGGCCACGCGCCGACAGGCCATCCAGCGCCTGGCTTCGCTCGACTACGGCAGCGATGGCTATTTCTTCGTCTACGACCTCGACGGCGAGGTGCTGATGCACTCGCGCCAGCCCGAGTTGCTGGGCCGCAACCTCTGGGACCTGCGCGACCCCCGAGGGCAACCGACCATCCAGCAATTGATCGCCCAGGCCCGCAACGGTGGCGGCTATGTCGAGTACCTGTGGCAGAAGCCCTCCAGCGGCAAGATGGTGCCCAAGCTCGGCTACGTGGTGGCCTTGCCGCGCTGGCACCTGATGCTGGGCACCGGGCTGTACCTCGACGACATGGACGACACCCTGACCCAACTCGATCAACAGGTGCGTGGCAACATCAGTGCCACGCTGTGGTGGATGCTGGGCATTGCCGGCCTGGCCCTGTTGTGCCTGAGCGTGAGCGGCCTGTGGTTGAACCTCAGCGAGCAGCGCATTGCCGATCAGAAACTGCGCCTGCTGGCCCAGCGCCTGGTGCGCTCGCAGGAGGATGAACGCGCCCACCTGGCCCGGGAGCTGCACGATGGCAGCAGCCAGACCCTGGTGTCGACCAAGCTCTTGCTTGAATCGGCCCTGCATGCGGCGCAGCAGGGGCACAGCCCGCCGGTGCCTCTGCTGCGTCAGGCGCTGGACCGCCTGGGCGACAGCCTGATCGAAATCCGTCGCCTGTCCCACCACCTGCGCCCGGCCATGCTGGACCGGCTGGGGCTGGCCGCGGCCCTGGAGCAACTGGTGGCCGAGTGGAGCGAGGCCACAGGCGTGGCCGCCAAGGTGTTCGTCGACCCCGGGCTGCCGCCCCTGAGCGAGGACATCAAGACAGCGTTGTTCCGGGTGGCTCAGGAGTCGCTGGCGAATGTGGCCAAGCACGCGGCCGCTCAACAGGTGCAACTGAGCCTGCTGGCCGAGGGCGATGAGGCCCGCCGGGTGCTGCACCTGCAGGTCAGCGACGATGGTCGGGGATTCGACGCGGAGCGCCTGAACCATGACCCGCGCCAGGGCATCGGCTTGCGCAACATCCGTGAGCGCATGGCGGCGGTCGAGGGCTCTGTCGAGTTCCTCAGTGCGCCAGGGCAGGGCACCCAGCTCGATGCCCAGGTGCTGTTGGGGCCCGATGGCGGCCCCGTCTTCACACAGGAGGTTTCGGCATGAGCCCTGCACAGCCCGTGCGACTGCTGCTGGTGGACGACCACCCCATGGTGCGCGAGGGCCTGCGCGCCCGGCTCAGCCATGTGCCGCAGTTCGAGGTGATCGATGAGGCTGGCTCGGCCGCCGAGGCCCTGCAGAGCCTCGCGCAGCACGACATCCATCTGGTGCTGATGGACATCGGCATGAAGCCGGTCAACGGCATTGAACTCACCGCCCAGGTGCTGGCGCGCTGGCCGCGCCTCAAGGTGCTGATGTTCAGCATGTATGACAACCCCGAGTTCGTGCAGCGGGCCTTGCAGGCCGGGGCCAGCGGCTACCTGCTCAAGGATGCGCCGGCCGACGACATCGTGGCGGCGATCGGGGTGGTGATGAGTGGCGCCACCTTTCTGAGCCCAGGGGTCTCGGGTCGGCTGTTCCGCAACGAGCAGCCCAAACCCCTGCTGTCGCCCCGCGAGGCCGAGGTGCTGAGCGCCCTGGGCCGAGGCGAGTCGAGCAAGCAGATGGCGGCCCGGCTGGGCCTGAGCTTTCGCACCGTGGAGGCGCATCGGCAGAGCATCAAGCGCAAGCTGGGCATTGAGGGCCAGGCCGAGTTGATCAAGTATGCGGTGGAGCATGCGGGCGGGCGTTGACACGGAGCGACCGGCGCCGGTTCAGGTCCCGGCCGCCTGTTCCAGCTGCCGGGCGGCTTCGCAGAGCCGGCCTGCCATGGCTTGAAGCCGCGAGGCTTCCATCTCACGCCCGCGCCACAGGCCAACGTTGAGCACGTAGCACCGGCCCTCCGCTGGGACTTGAACGGGTGTGGCCAGAGCCATGATGTCCGAGCTGAAATCCTCGGACAGGCACCAGCCATGGGTCTGGAAGAAGCCCACGGCCTCCAGCGCGGCGGGCAGGTGGTGGGCAATGTCTTCGGCCTGAGTCACTCGCAGGCGGTTCAGGGTCTGCTCGCGCACCAGCGCTGGGGCTTGTGCCAGCCAAGCCCGGCCCATGGCGGTGCTCAGCAGGGGCATGGGGGCGCCGATGTCGGGCGGGAGGGCGCGGCCATCGGAGCGCCAGACGGTTTCGACGTAGACCATTTGGGCGCGGTGCTCCAGCCCCAGCGACACCGCAGCGCCCAACTCCCTTGAGAGCATCAGCAGGGTCTGGCGAGCCTGCCGTCGCAAGCGCAGATCGGACAGCAGGCCCTGGGTGGGCGCGAGGGCGGACCAACCCAGTTGGTAGCGTGGGTGGCCGCCGGGCTGAACATGGCGTTGTAGGTAGCCTCGCTGGCACAAGGTAAAGGTGAGCCGCGTCACGGTCTGGGGCGGCAGCACCAGCAGGCGGGCGATGTCGCGGTTTGCCAGTTCCCATCGGCCGGGCCCGAACAGGCCCAGCACGTCCAGGCCCGCGCAAAGGGTGCGGGCTGTCGGGTGCGGCGGTAGGGGCTTCACGGCCGCGGCCGTGGCTCGGGAGGCCTGCTCGACCTGCGCGCGCGTGGCCCTGTCGGGTTCTGCCTCGACCCAACGTCTTTCGATGAGCTGGGCCAGGGCGCGCAGGTCGGCCGCGGCCGTCTGCGGAAAGTCGGGGTGTTGGCGTCGTCGGATCGGCAGGCCCAGGTTCAAGAACAGGCGCTGGCCGAGCAGGTGCAGCGCTAGCGGCAAGGCCAGGGCCTGGATGTCCGGCAGCCATTCGCCCACCGAGACGCAGTAGCCGTGTCGCTC
>RXJO01000571.1 GCA_003987795.1 Curvibacter sp. | reverse complement strand
GCGCCGTATCTTGTCGTTGGGTCAGGCAGGGGCTTCGGTCAGTCTGGATCTGACGGCCCTGCAGGGAGCCCAAGGCACCACGGGTGTAGGCAACAATGGCTGGGGGCTATCAGGCAACTACCTCGGATCGGCGCTTGATACCAGCCTGTCCCTGCAGGCACTCAATCAGCAGGGCGTCAGTACCAACGTCTCGCAGGCAGTATCGTTTTTGACGGCATCTCAGTTGACGGGCAGTGACAGTGGCTGGGCACTGGGGCAGGAAGGCGTGAGCGATCCTGCCACCACGGCACAGGTGATTCAGGCGTTGGTGCCTTTGAAGTCGGTCAGCTCAGCGGTGCCCACAGCGATCACCAACGGCTTGACGGCGCTCAATGCCAAAGTGACAAGTTCTTCACCCGTCACGCAGATCGCCCTGGCCGCACTGGCCAACCTGCGCAACAGTGCGAGTTCCAGCCAGGCCACCACCCAGCTCAACGCCCTGGCCAGTCAACAGGCTTCAGATGGCAGTTGGGGTGAGGATCCGTATGCCACGGCCCTGGCCTTGCGTGCGTTGGCAGCGGGCCTGGGCAAGGATGTGACGGCGCAAAAACAAGCTGTCGGCATGCCGGATGCGACGCTGCGGGCGGTCGTCAATGCCAATCTTGGCCATGGCGCGATGGATGCCATTACTGTCGGCGAGTGCCAGCAATTGACCACGCTGAATGCGTCGGGGCTGGGTATCAAGGATCTCACGGGGCTGGGTTGCGCGACGAACCTGACGAACCTGGATGTGAGCAACAACCAGATTCAGTCCTTTACGCCGATCGCCGCGCTGACCAAGACAGCCGTCAACGAAACCGGCAATCCTGGATACGTGGCTGTCGCGAATGACTCGGCTGACTCACCCACCTTGCCTGAGTGGGGCGCCATAGTGATGGGCGGCTTGCTGCTGTTGACGATGGTGCGCGCGCAGCAGCGCCAAGTCTGAGCCATTTCTTTTTTCTTTTTTTTAAGGGGTCACCCATGACTCTCGATTCGACGTGCGTTGAAGCGCGCGGCATGGTATGCGCGCGGATGTTGCCGGAAGCGGTCTTCGCCGTGATCTTGGTGATTGGCGCGGTGACAACGGCTCAAGCCGCTTCGTCCTCATCTCCTGGGTTGGGGCACGGACCTGCTCAGGCCGCATCGGCGGTACCGACCGATGTCCATGCACGGCCGACTTTCGGTCCACTGCAAGCTGGCCAGATCCAGCAGATACAAAGCGTTGGTCGGTCAGTGCTGGCGGCCAAGCACAGTCAGCAACCCTCGTCCGAGGAACTCGCTTTGGTGGGCGAGTTGCACGCGCTGTCCAGTGAAATCGACCAGTCGATCCTGCCTCACGACGGCAAGGTTGAGTTGCAACCCGCCAGTGCGTCCAATGGTCAACAGCAGTCGCGTGCTGCGCACGCGGCCAAGACAGACGATGAAGATATTCGCAACCGCTTGCAGCCACATTTGACGCGCCTGCACGAGCGTCGAGCCGCGCTGAACGACGCTGTTGCACCCGTTCAGCCCGAAGCGCGCGAGATCTATCAGGGGCGCATGCAGCAGCTGAACGACCGTGTTGCCGAAATCGAGCAGGCCGTTCAATCCACGATGGCTCTACCCGAAGCCGAGCGTCGCGCCAAGCTGGCAGAACTCAGCCATCGCCTCAAGCCACGAACCCAGGACGAACTGCTGCAAGAGCAGCATTCGGATGACGTGACGGACCATTCCACGCCCACGCTGACCACGCTGACTCAGCACCGCATTGGTTTGGCCGGAAAGGGACCCGATGCTAAGTCCATTGCCCATCCTGCTTACACGTCTCAATCCGGCAAGCCTCCCGCCAAGCATTGATCTGCGCTGACGCTACTCGGATGCTCATATGGATACCACACGCACACATCAGGGAAACACCATGATTCGCCAACTGCTGAGAACCAGTGCTGCCCTTGCCGCTGCGGCAATCGGCTTGTCCGCACCCATGATCGCTCATGCCACCGATAGCAACATAGGCGAAACCAGCGAGGTGCAGTTCTCATCCACCGACGCGGCCGACCTGCGCAACAAGGCCTCCGCATTGGCCTCGCCAGTGGCGGTCTTCGAATACATGCGCAACAACTATGACTACAGCCTGTATCACGGAGCACGGTCTGGTTCGGTGAACACCTTCCTCGGCGGACGCGGCAACGACGTTGATCTGGCTGCCACGCTGATCGCCATGCTGCGCTCGCAGGGTATCCCGGCTCGCTATGTCGTTGGAACGGTGCGTGTACCGGCTACACAGGTGGCCAACTGGCTCCAGGTAGAGGACAGCTCTCTGGCTAAGAGCCTGTTGATCGATCAGGGTGTGCAAAACGTAGTGTCGAGCACGAGTGGATCAACGGCCACCATCGATTTTGAGCACGTCTGGGTCGAAGCGCTCATTCCCTATGGTCAGTATCGGGGGGCCGGCGCACAGTCTCCAAGCTGCACGGGCACCACGCCGCCCGCGACCTGCCACTGGGTTCCGATGGACCCGTCCTTCAAGCAATACAAGCAAGTGAGCTCCGGGCTGGATCCCTACACGACGCTCAGTTTCGACTACACCTCCTACTACAACGCGCTCAAGAACAACGACAGTGCTCGCCGCGACAAGAACCCACTCGAGATCTATCAGGAGCAGGTATTGAACTGGCTGGGCACCAACGCTCCCGGCAAGACCCTGGATGACATTCCGGACTTTCAGGGCATCGTCGCAGAAACGGATGGATTGCTACCCGCGTCGTTGCCGTATGCCGTGGTGGGCAGCACACGCTCATACAACTCGGTGGCCGACCATGATGCTGTCGTCCCCACTACCGAGCCGAAGAATTGGGGCAAGTTGGTCAAGTTCACGATGGCCTTGTCCTCGGCACCAACCAATTCCCCCACCTCACCTTGCTCTGGGGCCTCGTTGAGTATTCAAAACGGCATCGTCACGCTCTGCGCGGGCGGGTCGGTCTTGCTGACCGATTTGGCAACGCAGAGATTGACGATGACTCTGGAGATCATCAATGGGCAAACCCAGTTGGTTGCGCGAAAAGGTGGCACGCAGGTTGGTGGCTCCATTACCTTGGGGTCGTCGTCATCCATCAATGGATGGACGCCATCCAAGGGTGATCCGCTGGCCATTTATGTGAGTTTGGACGGGGTCCCGGCGGCCACAACAAGTGGCGTGGATCAGGTTATATCGGCAAACTACAACGGGGTGGCTGGTGGCTACTACCTGGTTGCAACAGGTGGTGAGACTTCGAACTGGAGTCAGGTTCATCGTGCCGCGCAGCAACTCCTGGCGGCCAATCAACAGTATTCAGTCGTGCTCACTCCCGGCAATCCGGGTATGAACGGGCAAGCTTGTGATCCGAGTACCGGGCTGAATTGTGTGCCTTATGTGGGCAGTGTGGCCGCAGGTAACGAGCTGGTGAACAACTCCGCTGCCATGGACTCGCTCACCGGTGGGCTTTTGTATGTGGCCGCAACGCAGTATTACGCCAAGCTCAAGGACGACTTTGGCGCGATCGACCAGATCAACAAGGTCAAGACCCCCATTGCCGGCTTCCTTGGCGTTGTCAGTTCGACCTACCAGCCGGAGTACATCAACGGCACTGCATTCGCGATCTTGCCCAGCGGCCTGCTGATCGACATGAAAGGCATCACGATCACGGGCACATGGCGCATCAATGCACCATCAACCGTCTCTAATTCTCAATTCAATCTGGCCGGGCATATCACGTCTTCGCTTGAACACGAAACATGGCAGGAGTTGACCGGCTACGACGCCATATCAACTGTGCGCGGTATTCAGATGGCCTTGGCCAACGGCGCGACCTTGCTGGATCTCAAGAAGAACCAGTCCACCGACACGATGGCCAGCGGCTATTCGGCTTTCGGTTTTACCTCTGGTGCCGCGCCGAGCGGTTTTACTTACAACCCATTCACGATGCCGTTCGGCAGCACCCAGCCTGCCAGTTGGACCAATGCCACCAGCGGAGCCGCGTTTGACCTATTGCTGACGCAGGACTCCACCGCGACCTCGGCGTTGCGTCAATCCCGTGTCAACTACGTCTATGCCCCGAGTTCGGGTCTCTATGGCTGGGTGAATTGCGTCTATACACAAGCCAATCAGCTTCAGGGTTACATCAACCAAGGCTACGCGAACAGTAATTTCACCAGCACTTATTCCCTCTGCGACGGCACTGCATATTCAACGTCGTACACCATCAGCCAGATCTACGCGGGGCTGCAGAGCAACTACACCAACACCGTCATTCCCACTTACATCGGTCAGAACTACTTCAATTTCTTCGACCGGGCTCAGGGCTTCGTTCCCGCCTCCTACATGTATCGCACCACGCCGATTGCATCCAATGCGCAGTTCACCTCCATGGTTCAGAAGATTCGGGATAACCTTTACTTTCAGGACCTGACAAAGAACTGGGTGGAGTACGTTATCCCGTCGCAGCAGTCGGTGGGGTCGAACTTTAAGTTCGCCGTGGACATCCGCAACGTCTTTGATGCGCCAACCGGCAATCAGACCTCAGCCACGTTTGAAATTCTCAACGACACGGGTATCGCTGCTGGCGGCGGATTCGTGAATCCATGGCTCACGGTTCGCAAGTGATAAACCTCCAGGGATGCCGAGATGAAATTCACTACTCAACCCAAGGGCCGGACTCACTTTGAGCGCTACCGAGCAGTCGTGACGTCGGCTGGAATGGATTCTCGACAATTTGAGCGCAAGGCGCTGCTGAGCGTGGTATCGCTGGGCATCGTGCTGTCGCCACTGAGCGCCCGGGCGGGCGGCTACGTGCCCGA
>RXJO01000142.1:2384-4841 GCA_003987795.1 Curvibacter sp. | reverse complement strand
TCATAGATGGGCACCATCACCAGCGAGCTTTGCACGCTGGCCATCGAGCGGTAGCCCGAATCGACGCGCTCGACCTCGCGGGCGATCAGGCCGTAGGCCACGTAGTTCAGGCCCGGGCCACCGTACTGCTCGGGGATGGTGGGGCCCAGCAGGCCCAGTTCGCCCATCTCGCGGAAGATCGCCGGGTCGGTCTTTTCATGGCGGAAGGCCTCCAGCACGCGCGGGGCCAGCTTGTCCTGGCAGTAGGCGGCGGCTGCGTCGCGGATCATGCGCTCGTCGTCGGTGAGCTGCTGGTCGAGAAGAAAGGGGTCAGCCCATTGGAAGGCGGCACGGCTCATGAGGGGTCTCCGGTCAGTGGCAGAAAAAGTCAACGCTTGATGCTGCACATCGTAACGGGGCAGGGAGGCCGGTGCAAACGAGTATTTGACATCCAGATATTCATCGAGCGCATGTCTTGTTTGAAAAAAAGCCCGAAAATGCCACCAATCCTCTTCACAAGTTCCATAACGGCATGAGACGCAAAATCCCCTCCACCCAGGCCCTGGCCTGCTTCGAGGCCGCGGCCCGGCACGAGAGCTACACCCGTGCAGCGCAGGAACTGGCCCTGACCCAGAGCGCCGTCTCACGCCAGGTGACCGCTCTGGAAGAGTTTCTGGGCGTGGCCCTGTTCCGCCGCACCCGGCACGGCGTGGCGTTGACGCCCAGCGGTGCCAATTACTGGCGCCAGGTGTCGCGCCGTCTGCAAGGCCTTGAGCGCGACACATTGGACGTGATGGCCCACCAGGGCCTGGGCGGCGGGCTGGTGCTGGCGGCTGTGCCCACCTTTGCCACCCGCTGGCTGATCCCCCGGCTGCCGGGGCTGGCCCAACGCCACCCTGACCTTGTGGTGCACATCGAGACCCGCACCCGGCCGTTTCTGTTTGCCGACACCGAGTTCGATGCCGCCCTCTATGCCGGCACGCCGGAACAAGTGGCCAACTGGCCAGGCGTGCGGGCCGTGCTTTTGCTGAGCGAAGACGTGATGCCGGTCTGCAGCCCCGGCTGGCTGCGCAGCCGGGGCCTGAGCCCGGGCGGCCTCACGCCCGAGGCCCTGGCGGGCCTGCCCTTGTTGCAGCAGAGCACCCGGCCCTACGGATGGCGCCAATGGTTCGACGCCCAGGGCATCGAAGCCCCCCGGGCCATGGAGGGCCCGCGCTACGAGCTCTTCTCGATGCTGGCCGTGGCCGCCACGCATGGTCTGGGTGTGGCGCTGATGCCGCCGCTGCTGATCGAATCCGAGCTGGCGCACGGTGAACTGGTGCCGGCCTGCACGGCCTCGCTGCAGGGCGAACGCGGCTACTACCTGGTCACGCCCGCCCAGGACGACCCGCCGGTGCTGACCGCCTTTCGCGACTGGCTGATGGATCAGGTGAGCCAGGCCGCCCAGTTGAACTCCCTGACCCAGGCCTCAGGCCCCGCAGACTGAAAACTGCATTTTTTTAGCATTTGCCAGGCCTTTGTTCATCTGCGGCTGACGGGTTTCCGTTAGGCTTTTGAGCTTTGCCTGAACCGCTTGCCAAGGACGCTGCCTTGAACCCGAATTGCCCCGAAGTCCCCATGACCTCCGTTGTTCTGCGTCGCCGTCTGTTGGGTGTGACGGCGGCCCTGCTGGCGGCCCCGGCCCTCGCCGCGCCTGCCAAGACCAAGGCCCACGCGGCGCCGGTCGCCAAGGCGGCCCCGGCCAAGGGCAAGGCGGCGCCGGTGCGCGGTGGGCGAGCGGCGGCACCCGCTGCTGCGCCGGCCCCGGCGCCGCGCATCGTGCAGCGCGAACCCGCCCTGGTCCCGCGGCTGACTTCGGCCGCGCCCGAGGGGCCGCATTACCTTGACGCTTCGGCCTGGATGCGCTCCGACATCACCGAAGGGCTGCCCGGCGTGCCCCTGGAGCTGCGTTTCGTCGTCGTCGATCAGACCGCCATGCCTTTTGCCGGGGCCCTGGTCGATGTCTGGCATTGCGACGCGCGTGGCGTGTACTCGGGCTTCGCCGGGCAGGGCGACAACGGTGACATCGATGCCCGAGGCCGCAGCTTCCTGCGCGGGCGCCAGGCCACCGACCGCAATGGCGTGGCCGCGTTCCGCACCGTCTATCCAGGCTGGCATGCAGGCCGCACGGCCCACATCCACTTCAAGATCTGGAACGGCGAGCGCATGGTGCTGACCTCGCAACTCTTCCTGCCCGACGCGCTGAGCGAATACCTCTACAGCCAGCAGGACGCCTACCAGCGCAGCCGCCTGCGTGACACCCTCAACAGCACCGACGCGGTGGCGCTGCAGGCGGGCAACAGCGTGGTGGGCTCGGTGCGCGAAGAACGCGAGCAGTACGTGCTGACCCTGGCCGTGGCAGTAGACCGCTCTGGCCGTGCTTCCGGCGAGTCTCCAGAGCCCGTGCCCAGCGCGGCCGCGACCGCCTTGCGACTGGAC
>RXJO01000142.1:0-2326 GCA_003987795.1 Curvibacter sp. | reverse complement strand
CCAACTATCCCCGTCAGATCTGGACAACTTTGTGGACAAGCCGTGGGGCGGGCGGGGAGGGGCGGTTCAAGTGCTTGATTCCATTGGGAAAGCCTTGCGCTGCTCAAACTTTAGGCAGGTGGATGATTCGGGCGGTGAGGGCCGCCGAAACCCCCCTCAAGAAGCGCTCTTCAGGCCTCGTTTCCCTTTCAAACCCCTGTGATGGGCTGTCGGCATCGCTCGTCAGCCGGGCCGTTGGAGCCCGGTGCCGTCTTGTCCCGGTGAAACGAGGAGAACCTTGTGGACAAGCCGTGCGGAGTCCCCTGGCAAGTGGGCTAAGTCCTTGATTTCAAAGCCCCGCGTTTGCGCTGCATAAAAAACAGGCAAGGTGGTCGCCGAGGTCTGTCGGGGCTGTCCAAGCGCCCATGCAAAAAGCCCTCGGGCACGGGGCACACGAGGGCTTTGGCGGCCTGGGGCAGTGTCTGCACCCAGTGGCTGCGGAAGAGAGGCCTCAGCCGCCCTTCTTGGAGCGCTTGCCAGGGTTCTTCTTGCTGCGGGTGGCAACGCCACGCTCCAGGCTCACGCGCTGGCCACGGCCACCGGTGGGGTTGGGCATGCCCGGCAGGGGGGTGGGGGCGGGAGTGCGCTTGCGATCAGCTTCGGTGACGATTTTGTTGCCCATGGCGTTCTTCTGTACAAAAGGTTGAAACCCCCTATTAGGCCACAGGTCGAAAGTCCCTGGCTCAAACTGCGGTGACGCCGCAGCCGGGCCATTGATGCGCAGGTGACCCGTCACCCGGGTTGGCCTCACTAGAATCGCGCTGCCCGTGGGGCCCTGCCCATCGTTTTCTCCAGCCTTCAGAGGTGCCGTCTTGCCTTTGCCCGAACCCCGTCCCCGCCGTCCGTCTCACACCCGCGAGGTGCTTTACAGGGCCTTCCAACGCGACGATGGCCTGTGGGACATCGAAGGCGAGATGCGCGACACCAAGAGCGAGGTGTTCGACATCCCGGGCGAAGGCTTGTGGCAACCCGGTGAGGCCATCCACCACATGCACATCCGCCTGACAGTGGACACGGCATTCGTGGTGCAGGACATCGCGGTCGCCATGGACAGCGTGCCCCACGGTGAATGCCCTTCGGCCCAGGCCACCATGCGGCGCATGGTGGGGTGCTCGATGTCGGGCGGCTGGCGCCAGACCATCGAACGCCAGCTCGGCGGTGTGCAGGGCTGCGCCCACCTGCGCGAACTGCTGTTCAACATGGCCACCGTGGCCTTCCAGGCGCTGCCCAACGCGTTCTCGGGCGATGCCGAGCGGCCGCCGCTGCACCTGGGGCGCTGCAAGGCCTGGGACTTTGACGGCCCCCTGGTGCAAAAACACCACCCGGTGTTCTTCGGCTACCAGCCCAAGCCCAAAAAGCCCTTGCCCTCGCAGGCCTGAGCGGCCCCGGGCCGGCGCACGCTTAAAGGGCTTCGCCCTGCAGGCCCTTCAGGCGGGCGATCTCTGCCTTGAGGGTGCTGTTTTCGGCCGTCAGCTCGACGATGGTCTGACGCAGCCGTGCGATCACGCCTTCGGGGGTTTCGGGTTCGGTGCGTTCCACCGCCTTGGCGGCCCGCACCTTGCGGGCGGCCTGTTGCAACTCTTTCTTGCCGCCGGCCGCCGCAGCCACCTGCTCTTCGACCGGCAGGGTGGCGACCGTGGCGGCGGCGTTGATCGAGATGGTGCCCGACTTGACGGCCGCCACCAGCTCAGGCGCAGCAGCCTTCTGGATCTTCTCGATCTGCACCATGGTGGCGTTGCTCACCCGGGCGGCCCGGGCCAGGGCCTCGCGGGTCAGGGCGGCATCCGGTTCGGGCGGGTTGACGGGGCTGGTCACCGAGGCGGCTGCAGCAGCTGGCGCTGCCGCGGCCTCGCCCTCCCAAGGCGGGGTGCCGGCCTCTGCCGAAGCCTCAGGGGGCGTGGGTGTCGTCGCCGGCATGGGCGTCGGGGCCGTTGTCGCGGGTGCGGGCTCGCGGCTGGCAATGATCTCTTTTTTTCGCAGGGCCAGCACACCGCGCTGGAAGTCGCTGAGGCTGCGGCGGCCCAGGTGCTGGTCGATCATCCACAGGCGAACATCGTCCATCGACTTGAACTGGGTGTTCTGCACCGTGTTGAAGGCAATCCCATGGCGCTGGCAGATGCCGTAGCGGTTGTGACCATCGACCAGCACATTGCCCCACAGCACGAGGGCATCGCGGCAGCCTTCGGCCAGGATGCTGCGCTCGAGCGCAGCGTGCTCGTCGGGGGTGAGGGGGTCGATGTAGGCCAGCAGTTCTTCGTTGACGATGATGTCCATGGCGGTCAATAGC
>RXJO01000436.1:3303-4892 GCA_003987795.1 Curvibacter sp. | reverse complement strand
GATCACGCACAAAGAAGCCGCGCTGGCGCCGCGCCTCCACCAGGCCCTGGGCCAGCAACTGGTCGTAGGCCGCCACCACGGTGTAGGCGCTGACGCCCTGCTGGCGCGCGCATTCGCGCACCGAAGGCAGCCGGGCCCCGGGCGCCAGCAGGCGTGCCCGGATGCGTTCGGCAAAGCGCTCGACCAGTTGCTCGGTCAGGGATTGTTGGGCGTGGCGCGTCAGCATGGTCAGAACTGTATTGAAACTTTAACCAATACAGTTCGTAAAAATGTCACTCAAACTGTATTGGCACTGTGTTGGTCAAAAACTATAAAGTGACCGACATGAGCTGGCAAGAATTTTCCGCGTTGCTGCTGCTGGCCACCGCCAGCAGCTTCACCCCCGGGCCCAACACCACCCTGTCGACCGCCCTGGCGGCCAACTTCGGTCTGCGCCGGGCCATGCGCTTCGTGCTGGCCGTGCCGGTGGGCTGGTCGCTGCTGCTGGCGCTGTGCTCGGCCGGGGTGGGGGCCGTGATCCTGGCCCTGCCGGCCCTGCGCTGGGCCATCCTGGCCGCCGGCGTGGCCTACCTGCTGTGGCTGGCCTCACGGCTGATGAACAGCCGACAACTGGCCCAAGCCGATGCCTCTCGCCTGCAGGTCACCTTCAGCCAGGGGGTCATGCTGCAGTTCCTCAACATCAAGGCCTGGATGCTGGCCCTGTCCATCGTCGCGGGCTTCGTGGCCGGACAGGCGCACCCCCTGCAGCGCTTTTTGCTGATCCTGCCGGTGATGCTGGGCTTTGCCTTCTTCAGCAACCTGGCCTATGCCCTGGTGGGCTCGATGCTGCGCCACTGGCTGGCCCAGGGTCAGCGCCTTTTGATGTTCAACCGCGTCATGGCCGCCGCCCTGGCCGGAACCGCAGCCTGGCTGCTCTGGAGTGCCCTGTGAACCCTGCCACGGCTTCATCCGACCCCCACTTGCGCCGCGGCCTCTGGCTGGGTGCGCTCGGTGTCGCCATCTTCGCCCTCACCCTGCCCATGACCCGGCTGGCCGTGGGCAGCCCCGAGGCGCCCCTGATGTCGGGCCTGTTCGTGGCCATGGGCCGGGCCGTGGTCGCGGCGGCACTGTCGGCCGGCTACCTGCTGATCACCGGAGCCCGATGGCCCACTGCCGCACAGCGCCTGCCCCTGCTGCTGACCTCGCTGGGCGTGGTGTTCGGGTTTCCGCTGTTCACTTCGCTGGCCATGCGCCATGTGCAGGCGGTGCATGCCAGTGTGATCGTGGGCCTGCTGCCCCTGGCCACGGCCGCGGTGGGGGCGGTGCTGCACCGACAGCGCCCCTCCTGGCAGTTCTGGGCCTGGGCCGGTCTGGGC
This sequence comes from Curvibacter sp., assembly GCA_003987795.1. Lineage (GTDB taxonomy): Bacteria > Pseudomonadota > Gammaproteobacteria > Burkholderiales > Burkholderiaceae_C > Curvibacter. The sequence continues at coordinate 3,537 of RXJO01000436.1, read as the reverse complement.
AGCGCGCTGGTGGTGGTCTTCGCGCTCACCCATGCCGGGGGCGCGGGCCTGGGCCTGAGCCCGGCCGACGGCCTGCTGCTGCTGGCCATGGCCTGTGCGGCCGTGGGCTACGCCCATGGGGGACGCCTGTCGCGCGAGATGCCGGCCGAACATGTGATCTGCTGGGCCTTGTTGCTGGCCCTGCCCCTGACCCTGCCGCTGGCCTGGGGCAGCCGGCCCGAGCAGGCGTTGCCC
>RXJO01000436.1:0-3253 GCA_003987795.1 Curvibacter sp. | reverse complement strand
GTCGCTGTTCTCCATGTGGCTGGGCTTCTTCGCCTGGTACCGCGGCCTGGCCCTGGGCGGCACGGTGCGGGTGAGCCAGGTGCAACTGCTGCAACCCTTTTTGTCCATGCTGTTTGCCATGCCTTTGCTGGGCGAACGACTGGACCTGGTCACGGCGCTGTTTGCCGCCGCCGTGGTGCTGACCGTGTTCCTGGGACGCAAGTCGCCGGTGAACGCGCCCACAAACACCGACAATCACGTTTTGAGCTCCCTGCCAACGAAAGGAAACGCCTCATGAGCACCCCCAGCTGGACGCTGTCCACACGCGCCCAAAAGATGAATCCCTCGGCCATCCGTGAAATCCTGAAGGTCACGGAAAAGCCCGGCATCATCAGCTTTGCGGGTGGGCTGCCGTCGCCCAAGACCTTCCCGATCGAGGCCTTCGCGGCCGCCAGCGCCAAGGTCTTGCGCGAAGATGGTGCCGCCGCCTTGCAATACGCCTCCAGCGAAGGCCTGCCGGTGCTGCGCCAATTCATCGCCGACCAACTGCCCTGGAACGTCGACCCCGACCAGGTGCTGATCACCACCGGCAGCCAGCAGGGCCTGGACCTGGTGGCCAAGATCCTGATCGACACCGGCAGCCGCATCCTGGTGGAAACCCCCACTTACCTGGGCGCCTTGCAGGCCTTCACGCCCATGGAACCCCGGGTGGCCAACGTGGCCTGCGACGAGCAAGGCCCTGATCCGGAAGACCTGGCCCGCCAGGCCATCGGTGACGGCAGCGCGGCCGACCGCGCCCGCTTTGTCTACCTGCTGCCCAACTTCCAGAACCCCACCGGACGCACCATGACCGAGGAGCGCCGGGCCGCGCTGGCCGCCAAGGCCGCCGAGATCGGCCTGCCCATCGTCGAGGACAACCCTTACGGCGACCTGTGGTTTGACGCCCCGCCGGCCCTGCCGCTGGCCGCACGCAACCCCGAGAACACCATCTACCTGGGCTCGTTCTCCAAGGTGCTGGCGCCGGGCCTGCGCCTGGGCTACATCGTGGCGCCCAAGGCCATCTACCCCAAGCTGCTGCAAGCCAAGCAGGCCGCCGACCTGCACACGCCCACCTTCAACCAGCGCATGGTGGCCGAGGTGATCAAGGACGGCTTCCTGGACACCCACGTGCCCAAGATCCGCGCGCTCTACAAAGCCCAATGCGAGGCCATGCTGGCTGCCCTGGATCGCGAGTTCGCCGGCCTGGGCGTGCAATGGAACCGCCCCGTGGGCGGCATGTTCCTGTGGCTGCGCCTGCCCGAGGGCCTGGACAGCGTGAAGCTGCTGCCGCTGGCGGTGGAGAACAACGTGGCCTTCGTGCCCGGCGCGCCCTTCTATGCCGACCACGGTGACCCGCGCACGATGCGCCTGTCTTTTGTGACCGCCAGCGTCGAGCAGATCAACATCGGCATCGCCGCCCTCGCCAAGACCCTGCGCCAGGCGCTGGGCTGACGCGACCACGCGGCCAGGGGGCCAGGACCCGAGAAGGCCCTGCCCCATGGCAGGCGCCCTCTCACCCCTGATACATCGCCCCCATGAGCCAACGCCCTTTCCAACAAGTCGACGTCTTCACCGAAACCGCCGGTTACGGCAACCCGCTGGCCGTGGTGCTCGATGCCAGCGGCCTGGACGACGAAGCCATGCAGCGCTTCGCGCGCTGGACCAACCTGTCTGAAACCACCTTCCTGCTGCCCCCCACCGAGGCGGGCCGCGCCCAGGGGGCCGACTACCAGGTGCGCATCTTCACCCCCGGCGGTGAACTGCCCTTTGCCGGCCACCCCACGCTGGGCAGTTGCCACGCCTGGCTGCGCGCCGGTGGCCAGCCGCGCTCGGCCGCCCACGTGGTACAGGAATGCCGTGTCGGCCTGGTGCGCATCCGGCGCGAAGGCAGCGGCACCGGGCAACGCCTGGCCTTCGCCGCGCCCACGCTGCGCCGCAGCGACCCCAGCCCCACCGTGCTGTCCCAGGTCGCCAAGGCCCTGGGCCTCAAACCCCAGCAGGTGCTGGCGGCCCAGGTGCTCGACAACGGCCCGGTCTGGATGGGCTTGTTGCTGGACCACCCGCAGACGGTGCTGGGCCTGCAGCCCGATCACCTCGAACTCAAGGCCCTGGGCCAGAAGGTCGGCGTCGTGGCCATCGACCACCCCGAGGTGCGCACCGGTCTGATCGCGCGCTCCAACCGAGAAGCCCGTGCCTTCGGCGCCACCCCGCGCAGCAGCCCGGCCCCCGCCGGCGATGCCACCGCCCCCACGCTGGAGGTGCGCGCCTTTGCCGCCCCCATCGGCATCCTCGAAGATCCGGTCACCGGCAGCCTGAACGCCAGCCTGGCCCAGTGGCTGATCGCCGACGGCCACGCGCCGCAACACTACGTGGCCGCCCAGGGCACCTGCCTCGACCGCGCCGGGCGGGTGCATATCGACTGCGATGAGCAGCAACAGGTCTGGGTCGGCGGCGCCAGCGTCACCTGCATCGAAGGGACGGTGGACCTGTGAGCGCCGCCATGACGCCCCAGGGGCTGCCCAGTCTGGCCGACATCGAAGCGGCAGCCGAGGTGGTCTACCGCGCCTTCCCGGCCACCCCTCAATACCCCTGGGGCCTGCTGAGCGAGCGCCTGGGCACACCCTGCTGGCTCAAGCACGAGAACCACACCCCCGTGGGCGCCTTCAAGATCCGCGGCGGCCTGACCTACTTCGACCAGCTCGCCCAGCGCGGCGAATTGCCCCGCGAGGTGATCAGCGCCACCCGGGGCAACCATGGTCAGAGCATCGGCTGGGCCGCCAGATCGCACGGCGTGGCCTGCACCATCGTCGTACCGCACGGCAATTCCACGGAAAAGAATGCCGCCATGCGCTGCCTGGGGGTGAACCTGATCGAGCATGGCGACGACTTCCAGGCCGCCCGCGAGCACGCGATCGCCCTGGCCCAGGACCGTGGCGCCCACATGGTGCCCAGCTTCCACCCCGATCTGCTGCGCGGCGTCAGCACCTATTGGTGGGAGTTCCTGCGTGCCGTGCCCACACTGGATGTGGTCTACGTGCCCATCGGTCAAGGGTCGGGCGCCTGCTCGGCCATTGCCGCCAAGCAGGCCTTGGGCCACCACGCACGCATCGTCGGCGTGGTCAGCGCCCATGCCACCACCTATGCCGACTCCATCGCGGCCGGCCGGGTGGTCGAAGCCCCGGTCAGCACCGTGCTGGCCGACGGCATGGCCTGCAGAGTCGCCGATGCCGCCGCC
>RXJO01000093.1 GCA_003987795.1 Curvibacter sp. | reverse complement strand
ATCGTTCCAGCGAGTTATTTTTCCAAGGAAAATGTCTGCCAACATCTGACCAGTCATTTTCATTTTGCCTGGTGCCACACCTTGGATGTGAACAACAGGCACGACACCGCCAATCACCGTAGGAAATTGCATCAAGCCATCTTTATTCAGCTCATCGTCCGACAAAGGCATGTCTGAAGCGCCAAAATCTACGGTCTTAGATTTAATCTGTTTAATACCACCACCAGACCCTATGGACTGGTAATTGATTTCGTTGCCTGTTGCCTTGTGGTAACCATCTGCCCACTTGCTGTAAATTGGAGCGGGGAAAGATGCTCCAGCACCAGTAATGTTGGCCGCGCTGGCATTCAAAATGACTGATGTCGAAAGCAAAGTGCAGGCGATGATTGCGGTTGTCGAACGAATTTTCATGTGAATCTCAGGGAAGTGAGGTCGTGGAGGCTATGCCCAATTCATGACAAATTCATGACGGACTTAATAGTTCGGTTTTCATTTAATGAAATTCGTGACTCTGCAGTATAGAAAAGTTAGTTTCAAAATAGCACATGCGCCTGTGAATCAAAAGACTTGACTAAGTCACTGCTAAGTTTGCCTATGTAACTTCTCCAGTGTGCAAATTTTTGCACTCTTTTGGAGAAGCATCATGTATCGCAATACGACACTTTCCCTGATTGGCATCGCCATCGCTGCAGCAGGGGCCATGGCTTACGCCGCCAAAGGCGGCGTGGAAAGCGACACCTTTGCCATCAGCAAAGCCCAGGTTCAACTTGCCCAAGCCGTGACCGTGGCAGAACAGCACGCCCAAGGCAAGGCGGTGCGCGCTGAGTACGAGAACTCGAAGCAAGGCTGGCTCTATGACGTGGAAGTCGTCAGCGGGGCCAAGGTTTTCGATGTCCGGGTCGATGCCGATAAAGGCACAGTCATCTCGTCTGCCGAGGACAAGGCGGACCACGATGACGACCACGACAAGCAAGACTAACACCTCGCCTACGTCGCCGGGTCACTCTCTTTGCCGCGATCCGGTCTGGGGACCTCATGGAATCAATCAACCACACACTGTTTCTCTGGCTCAATGCACCGGCGCATCCCGGCGCGTTGGCGCTGACACTGGCGACCTTCTTTGCTGAACATCTCATCTGGGCAGTACCACTTCTGATCGGTATCGAATGGCTTCGTGGCAGCGAAGCCCCCCGCAAAGCCATGCTCGTCACAACGGCATCGGGACTACTGAGCCTTCTGATTAGTAAAGCCATCGGACTGGCTTGGTTCCATCCCCGGCCTTTCATGATCGGCCTGGGGAATACCCTCATTTCTCACGTTGCCGATGCATCATTCCCAAGCGACCACCTGACGCTGTGGTGGGCAGTCGCGTTCAGTCTCTCGTTGCAACAAGGCCCAAGAAATTTGGGCCTTGCTTTGGCTTTTTTGGGTATCCCCATCGCCTGGGCGCGCATCTACCTTGGCGTGCATTTCCCGTTTGACATGTTTGGCGCGGCCACGGTTGCGGGACTTAGCGCTTGGATGACGTTGCGTTCAATTCGATGGTATCTGGCGCCAAGCTACCGAATCGCTACCAGCATTTATCAACGGCTTTTCGGCAAGTTAATCATGCTCGGATGGGTGCACAAGTGAGCCTATGGGTGGGCTAAGTCTTTGCCGCCACACTTATGCCAATCAATTCATCACTACATAAGCACACCATGAACAAACAGCGCACAGGCAGCGTCACAGGCTGGCTCAACAAAGTCCCGGAAGCTGCTCTGTCCTTCTGGATCATCAAGGTCATGTCCACGACAGTGGGCGAGACGGTAGCCGATTTTCTGGCTGTCAATGCTGGCTTCGGTCAAGGCGTGACTCGATCCGTGATGGCGGCGTTGTTGGCAGCAGCCTTGTTCATGCAATTTCGCACCCGCCGCTATACCCCTTGGATTTACTGGCTGACGGTGGTAACGGTGAGCGTGGTCGGCACCCAGATCACAGACCTGCTTACCGACGGGCTCGGCGTCAGCTTATATATCAGCACCTCGGCCTTTGCAGTGGCGCTTGCTACGATCTTCTTCGCTTGGTACCAGGTCGAGCGCACCCTGTCCATCCACCACATCGTGACGCACCGCCGCGAGCTGTTCTATTGGGCCGCCATCCTCTGCACGTTTGCTCTGGGCACTGCTGCTGGCGATCTGGCGACCGAGGCACTGGGCCTGGGATTTACCTGGGGCGCGGTGGCCTTCGGAGCGCTGATTGGCATCACCTACGCCGCCTGGCGCATGGGTGGCAATGCCGTCTTGACCTTCTGGATTGCTTACATCCTGACCCGCCCCTTTGGGGCCGCGCTCGGCGACTTGCTGACGCAAGCCAAGATCTATGGCGGCCTTGGCATGGGTGCCATGTGGACGAGTGCTCTGTTCCTCTCGGTGATCGTCATTCTGGTGGCTGTCGCGCAGATTGGCAGGAGCGTAAGCCACACAAATCAGATTACCAAGTAACCCACTTTCTACTACTCAAGAAAAATATGATGATTCAATACTTAATCGCTCGCCCGTTCGTCACCGTTTCGGCGGCCTTACTCCTGGTGCTGGCAGGCGGTTGCTCCAAGCCTGCCGATCAAAACAGCAGCACCGCAGGATCGACCAAATCAGGACAGAGTATCTCTGCCTCGGAAGGCAAGACCGCATCCAAGCTGGGCGATCTCTCAGCCTTCCGCAGCATTGCTGCCGATGTGGCCACCATCGTGGACAAAGGCGATTTGCCCGCTGCCAAAATTCGTATTAAGGACTTGGAAGTCGAATGGGACTCCGCTGAAGCGGGTTTGAAACCACGAGCAGCCGATGACTGGCACATGCTCGACAAGGCCATCGACAAATCGCTTGCAGCGCTCCGTACCGACACGCCGAGCCAAGCCGACTGCAAGGCAGCGATGGTCGCCCTGCTGAAAGCCTTCGACACCCTCGAAGGCAAAGCCTGACCTGTGAGCGAGCCCCATGAACACATCCGCTGAACACACTTTGGCCAAGGTGCCCGAAGTCACACTCGGTTTCTGGATCATCAAGATAGCCGCCACGACGCTCGGTGAAACCGGCGGTGATGCCGTCTCTATGTCGATGAACCTGGGCTATTTGGTCGGTACGGTCATTTTCGCGATGATCTTCTTGGCCGCTGTGGTCGCGCAGGTCAGAGCAAAAGGTTTTCATCCCTTCCTGTATTGGACAACCATCATCGCCACGACCACTGTCGGCACGACGTTGGCCGATTTTGCGGATCGTTCGCTCGGGATCGGGTACGCTGGTGGTTCGAGCTTGCTGCTAGCCCTGCTGCTCGGCTCGCTGTTCGCCTGGTATCGCACCCTTGGCTCTGTATCGGTCAATACGGTCAGCTTACCCAAGGCCGAAGCCTTCTACTGGTTGACCATCATGTTCTCCCAGACGCTGGGCACAGCACTAGGCGACTGGACGGCTGATACGGCAGGCCTTGGTTACGCCGGCGCGGCCATCGTGTTTGGCGGATTGCTCGCGTTGGTCGTGGCAGCCTATTACTGGACAAGCGTGTCCCGCACGTTGCTGTTCTGGGCAGCCTTCATTCTGACTCGCCCATTGGGAGCTGTGGTCGGCGACTTTCTGGACAAGCCACTGAGCGCGGGGGGGCTAGCACTGAGCCGCTATTCGGCATCGGTCGTACTGTTGGCATTCATGCTGGCGGCTCTTCTGCTGTTCAGACAGCGGGCAGCGAGAACAGCACATTGAAAAGCTTTTGAACGGAGGGAGAATGCGGGTACTGCTGGTTGAAGACGATCCCATGATTGGTGACGCGATCCAAGGTGCATTGAAGGACGCCTCCTACGCCGCTGATTGGGTAAAGGACGGACAGACGGCGCTCACGACACTTAGCTCTCAGCACTACGATCTAGTGCTTCTCGACTTGGGACTGCCAGGCAAGGATGGGCTGGATGTCCTGGCCAGCCTCCGCGCCGGAAATAGCCCCGTCCCACTGCTCATCATCACAGCGCGAGACGGCTTGGATGATCGCCTGCGCGGTTTGGACGGCGGGGCCGACGATTACGTATCTAAGCCCTTTCAGATGGCGGAGCTGCTGGCCCGGATGCGCGCCGTTCTGAGGCGCAAGGGTGGCACGGCAGCTCCAGTGCTCAGCAATGGGGTGGTGTCGCTCGATCCATCCACAAAGGAGGCTAGCGTCAACAGCGGCGCCCCCTTGCAACTGTCCAACCGCGAGTTCTCGCTGCTGCAAGCCTTGCTAGCGCGCCCCGGAGCCATTCTCTCGCGCAGCGAGCTTGAGGATCGCATCTACGGCTGGGGTGAGGAGGTAGAAAGCAATGCCGTCGAGTATCTGATCCATGCACTGCGTCGCAAGCTGGGTAGCGAGGTCATCAAGAACGTAAGGGGGATCGGATGGATGGTTTCAAAAGGCGCTTGAATGAGTCGGTTCAGCTCAAGTTGTCCTTCACCCTCTCGCTGGCCATTGTCGTGGTTGCCATCGTGGCGGGCGTATTCTCGTTCCTGTCCGCATTCGGTGAAGCCCACGAGCTGCAGGACGATGTGCTCCGACAAGTGGCGCAGCTCATGGACCGTCAGCGCCTGTCACCGACCGCGCCAACCCACGAAACCCGTCTGAAAGATGCCGATGAGGAATCGCGCGTGATCGTCCAGCGCTTGGGTGAAGGCAGTCTCTCTGAGGCTGAATTGGATGCAGGAGGAACCCTCCCGCTCCCAACCACCCTATCCGACGGGCTACACACTCTGAATGTCGGCGGCGAAACATTCCGCGTGCTGGTCAAGACGACGGCGGGAGGTGAACGTATTGCGGTGGCACAAGAGTCCAGCTTTCGCAATGAAATAGCCCGCGATGGAGCACTACGCACGGTGATGCCATTTCTGATTCT
>RXJO01000125.1 GCA_003987795.1 Curvibacter sp. | reverse complement strand
TTTTGCATCTTCTTGGCTTGCTCTGCCCGCGCCAGCAGGTCGGCTCGGGTGGTTTGGAGAATCAACCCGGCCAGGCGCTCGGGCGTGAGTTCGGGCTGCGGCATCAGCCAGCCCCCACCGGCTTCGACCAGGAAGCGGGCATTGGTGGTCTGGTGGTCGTCCACCGCAAAGGGAAACGGAACATACACCGCCGCAGCGCCCACCGCCGCGATCTCGGTCACGGTGCTGGCGCCGGCGCGGCAGATGATCAGGTCAGCCTCGGCAAAGGCGGTCGCGGTATCGTCGATGAAGGGGGTCAGCTCCGCCTGCACGCCGGCCGCCTGGTAGGCCTCACGCAGCGCGTCGATCTGCTTGGCGCCGCTTTGGTGGATCACCCGCGGGCGCTGGGCCTCAGGGATGCGGGCCAGCGCCAGCGGCACAGTGTCGTTCAGGGCCTTGGCGCCGAGGCTGCCACCCACCACCAGCACGCGCAGGGCGCCGCTGCGACCGGCGAAACGCTCGGCTGGTGAAGCCTGCGAGGTGAAACCGGCGCGCAGCGGGTTGCCCACCCAGCGGCCCTTGGCCATCACCTTGGGAAAGGCGGTGAACACCCGGTCGGCCACGCCGGCCAGCACCTTGTTGGCCATGCCGGCCACCGAGTTCTGCTCGTGCAGCACCAGCGGCTTGCCCAGCAGGACGGCCATCATGCCGGCCGGGAAGGTGATGTAGCCACCCAGGCCCACCACCACATCGGGCTGCACGCGGCGCACCACCTGCAGGCTTTGCCAGAACGCCTTGAGCAGACGCAGCGGCAGCAGGAACAGGGTCTTCAGGCCCTTGCCGCGCACGCCCGAGAAATCGACCATTTCAAAGGCGAAGCCGCGCGGCGGCACCAGGCGGCTTTCCATGCTGTCGGGTCCACCCAGCCAGTGCACGCGCCAGCCGCGTTCACGCAAGGCCTCGGCCACGGCCAGGCCCGGGAAGATGTGGCCACCGGTGCCGCCGGCCATGATCAGGGCGGTCTTCTGGCTCATACCCGGCCCCCCTTCATCATCACCTTGTTCTCGTAGTCGATGCGCAACACCACGGCGATGGTGACCAGGTTCATGAGCACGGCCGAGCCGCCATAGCTCATCAAAGGCAGGGTCAGGCCCTTGGTGGGCAGTGCGCCCAGATTCACCCCCATGTTGATGAAGGCCTGGAAGCCCATCCAGATGCCCACGCCCTGCGCCACCAGCCCCGGAAACACCCGGTCGAGCGCGATCGCCTGGCGACCGATGTGCATCATGCGACGGGTCATCCAGAGGAACAGGCCGATCACGCACAGCACGCCGATCAGGCCGAACTCTTCGCCGATCACGGCCAGCAGGAAATCGGTGTGGGCTTCGGGCAGCCAGTGCAGCTTTTCGACGCTGCCGCCCAGCCCGACGCCGAAGACCTCACCGCGGCCGATGGCGATCAGTGAGTGCGAGAGCTGGTAGCCCTTGCCCAGGGCGTTGTGCTCGCTCCAGGGATCCAGGTAGGCAAAGATGCGTTCACGTCGCCAGGGCGAAGCCGCGATCATCAGGCCGAAGGCCCCCACCAGCACGGCCGCGATCAGGAAGAACATGCGGGCGTTGACGCCGCCCAGGAACAGGATGCCCATGGCGATCACCGCGATCACCATGAACGCCCCCATGTCGGGTTCGGCCAGCAGCAAGGCCCCGACCAGGGCCACCGCCGCCCCCATGGGCCAGACGGCTTGGAAGAAGCGCTCTTTCACCTCCATCTTGCGCACCATGTAGTCGGCCGCATAGAGCAGCACCGAGAACTTGGCCAGCTCGGAGGGCTGGAAGCTCAGCGGGCCCAGGTTGATCCAGCGGCGCGCGCCGTAGACCACCTTGCCCACGTGGGGGATCAGCACCATGATCAGCAGCACCAGGGAGACCACGAAGAGCCACGGCGCGGCCTTCTCCCACACCTTCATCGGCACCTGGAAGGTCAGCAGCGCCGCCACAAAGCCCATCACCAGCCACAGGGCGTGGCGTGACAGGAAATAGGTGGGCGTGTAGTTGGCGAACCGCGGGTTGTCCGGCATGGCGACCGAGGCTGAATAGACCATCACCAGACCCCAGGCCAGCAAGGCCACCGTGACCCAGACCAGCGCCTGGTCAACGCCCAGCATGCTGGCTCGCATCGGCTCACCGCGGCCCTCGTCGGCTGACCAGGTGCGCACGGGCAGCACCTCGCCTGCGGCCTTCGAGACGCCGCTGAACCAGCCCGAAAGCCGGTCCGAGAAACCGAGGCGAGCATTGCGCGTGTTCATGCGAAGCCGCCCTCCAGGGTCTGCCCGGCCTCTTCGGCCAGCAGTTGAACCGTGTCGCAGAACACCCGCGCACGGTGCGCGTAGTTGTCGAACATGTCGAGGCTGGCACAGGCTGGCGACATCAGCACCGCATCGCCCGGCTCGGCGAGTTCGGCGGCCAGTCGCACGGCTTCGGGCAAGGTGGCGCAGCGCTCGCAGCGCACACCGGTGTCTTGCAGGGCCTCAGCGATCTGGGGCGCATCACGGCCGATCAGCACCACGGCGCGTGCAAAGCGGCTGACCGGCTCGGCCAGCGGTGAAAAATCCTGACCCTTGCCATCGCCGCCCAGGATCACCACCAGACGTCGGTCGGCGCCCAGGCCCTGCAGGGCCGCCACGGTGGCCCCCACATTGGTGCCTTTGCTGTCGTCGAAGTACTCCACCTCGCGCACCAGGGCCACGGATTCGACCCGGTGCGGCTCTCCGGTGTACTCGCGCAGGCCATAGAGCATCGGTGCGATTGCACAGCCCGCAGCGCAGGCCAGCGCCAGCGCCGCCAGGGCATTGGTGGCGTTGTGCCGACCGCGGATGCGCAAGGCATCGGCGGGCATCAGGCGCTGGATGTGCAGGTCTTCGGCTTCATCTTTGCGGCGCTTGCGGGTCTCGTCGGCCTCCAGCGCACGGACCAGCCAGGCCATGCCGTTGACCACCTCGATGCCGAAGTCGCCTGGGCGTTGTGGCATGCCGGCACCGAAGGTGACATGGGCCCGGATCTGAGGCTTTTGCAGTTTCACCCGCTGCGGGGCGGGCAGCATGGCCATGACCAGCGCGTCATCGCGGTTGAGCACCATCAAGGAGCGCTCACCGAACACCCGGGCCTTGGCCTGGGCATAGGCCTGCAGGCTGCCGTGCCAGTCGAGGTGATCCTGCGTGACATTGAGCACGGTGGCCGCGGTGGGCTCGAATCCGGCGATGCCGTCGAGCTGGAAGCTGGACAGCTCGAGCACCCAGACCTGCGGCAGGGTGCCGGCATCCAGGTGCTGTTGCAGGGTGTCGAGCAGGGTCGGGCCGATGTTGCCGGCCACCGCGACGGTCTTGCCGGCGCGTTCGACCAACTGCCCGGTCAGCGAGGTGACGGTGGTCTTGCCATTGGTGCCGGTGATGGCCAGCACGGCCGGGGTGTAACCCTTGGCGGCCTGCGGCGGTGTCACGGATTCGGGCGTGGCCTCCTCGGTCGAGGTTTCCGAAGCGGGTTCCGCAGCGGCCTCCGGCTCGGTGTCAGAGGGCTCGTTCACCGGGGCTTCACGCAGTTGCAGCAGCGCATGGTTGAACAGACTCAGCTCGCCCCCCACCCAGAGGCCGGCAGCCCGTGCGGGCTCGCAGACCACCGCCACCGAAGCCGGCGACAGGCCGGGCGAGCGGAACACGGCACGCACATCGGTGCCTTCGACCAGCGCAGCGCTGAAGGGGCCCCCCACAAAGCGGACATCGGGCCATTCGGCGTGCAGAGCGGCCAGTTGCGGCGGCTGCTCACGCGTGTCAGCCACGGTCACGCGGGCGCCCTGGCGCGCGCACCAACGCGCCATCGCCAGGCCGGACGCACCCAGACCCAGGATGAGGACGTGTTGATCTTGCAGGGAGGACGGGCTCACGGCGGCTTACCTCAGCTTCAGGGTGGTCAGGCCCAGCAGGCACAACAGCATGGTGATGATCCAGAACCGGACCACGACCTGGGTCTCCTTCCAGCCGCTCTTCTCGAAATGGTGGTGCAGGGGCGCCATCTTGAGCAGACGCCGGCCTTCGCCGTACTTGCGCTTGGTGTACTTGAACCAGCTCACCTGCAGCATCACCGACAGGGCCTCGACCACGAAGATGCCGCCCATGATGGCCAGCACCACTTCCTGGCGCACGATGATGGCGATGGTGCCGAGGGCGCCGCCCAGGGCAAGCGCCCCGACGTCACCCATGAAGACCTGGGCCGGATGGGTGTTGAACCACAGAAACGCCAGACCGGCACCCGCCATGGCCGAGCAGAAGATCAGCAACTCGCCCGAACCCGGGATGTGCGGGAACAGCAGGTACTTGCTGTAGACCGCACTGCCGGTCACGTAGGCGAACACGCCCAGCGACGAACCCACCATCACCACCGGCATGATGGCCAGTCCATCGAGGCCGTCGGTGAGGTTGACCGCATTGCTTGAGCCGACGATCACCAGGTAGGTCAGGATCACGAAGCCGAACACCCCCAGCGGATAGCTGACCTCCTTGAAGAAGGGCAGCAGCAGGCCGGCCTTGGGCGGCAGGTCGACGTCAAAGCCCGAACGAACCCAGGTGATGAACAACTCGAACACGCGCAGGTTCGACACCTCGGAGATGCTGAACACCAGGTACAGCGCGGCCAGCAGGCCGATCACCGACTGCCAGAAATACTTCTCGCGCGAGCGCATGCCCTCGGGGTCTTTGTTGACCACCTTGCGCCAGTCGTCCACCCAGCCGATGGCCCCGAAGCCCAG
>RXJO01000524.1 GCA_003987795.1 Curvibacter sp. | reverse complement strand
ACTTGGCTACGAACCAAGGGGTCGTGGGTTCGAATCCTGCCAGCCGCACCAAACGACAAGCCCTAGAACAGTGATGTTCTAGGGCTTTTTCGTTTCTGGGTGCTTTTGAGGGGTCTGTCTTGGTGCCGTCTTTCGCCTGGGTGGTCTGCGGGGCCCCACGGAGGGCCCCAGCATGTTCCTCAGGTTTTCTTCGGCTTCTTCGGTGGGGTGGTCAAGGCCGCGTGCACCCCCTTGCGTGCTTTCGGCTTCTCTGACTTCGGCTTGCCTTGACCGAGTTCGGCTTCGAGCCGTTCACACAAGGTCCTCAGAACCTTCACGCGGGCGTGGTTCTTGTCATTGGCCTCCACCAGGGTCCAGGGGGCATTGCCTGTGCTGGTGCGTTCCACCATGTCGCAGATGGCTTGCTGGTAGGCGTCCCACTTCTCACGGTTGCGCCAGTCCTCTTCGGTGATCTTGAAGCGCTTGAACTCGATCGATTCACGCTCCTTGAAACGTCGCAACTGCTCTTCCTGGCTGATCTGAAGCCAGAACTTCACCACGATGGTGCCCGCGTCGGCCAACTCATGCTCGAAGTCATTGATCTCCGAGTAGGCGCGCTGCCAGTCGGCCTCGCTGCAGAAGCCTTCGATGCGCTCGACCAGCACCCGGCCATACCAGGTGCGATCAAAGATGCTGATGTTGCCCATCCGAGGCAGGTGGCGCCAGAAGCGCCACAGGTACGGTTGTGCCCGCTCCTCCTCGCTGGGGGCTGCCACCGGGATCACCTGGTACTGGCGTGCGTCCAGGGCGGCGCCGATGCGTCGGATGGCGCCTCCTTTGCCGGCTGCATCGGGGCCTTCGAAGGCGCAGACCAGGGCGCGTTGGCGAAAGCCCGGGTGGCGGACCAACTCGGCCAGGCGCCCTTGCCAATGGGCCAGCTCGGTCTTGTAGGACTTGTCGGCCAAGCTTCGGGCCAGGTCGAGTTGTGACAGCACATTGCGGCCGTCGGTGTCCACGCGCAACAAGGGGGCTGCAGGCGGTGGCGGGGCGTTGCCGGGCGCCGTCTGGGCCAGGCGTTCACGCAGCGCCTTGAGCACCAATTGCCCCACGGTCAGGGAGCGGTAACGGTCGTCATTGCCTTCCAGCACGATCCAGGGCGCCTGGGCCGTGTTGGTGATGCGCAGCAGGTGGCCGGCGGCATCCTGTAACTGGTCATAGGTTTTCAGTCGATCCCAGTTCCAGCGGCTCACCCGCCAAGCGGTGCGCGGGTCACTCTCCAAGGCCTTGAGGCGCTCCCGTTGGGCATCCTTGGTGAGGTGGAACCAGAACTTCAGGATCAGGGCCCCCTCTTGTGCCAGCATGGCCTCAAAGCGGTTGATCTGGGCGGCTCTCGCATCCAGCTCGGCCTCCGTGATCTCGCCGGCGATGCGCTGCCGGATCGGATCCGAATACCACGATCCGGCAAAGATGCCCAGCCGACCCTTGGGGGGCAAAGAGCGCCAATAGCGCCACATCGGGGGGCGCTCACGCTCTTCGTCCGTCGGCTCCGAGAAGGCGAGGGTCGACAGGAAGCGCGAGTCCATCCACTCATAGAGCAGATTGATGGCTTCACCCTTGCCGGCGCCATCCTGGCCGCTGATCAGCAGCAGGACCGGAAAGGGCTTTTTCTCAAACAACTCGGCCTGGGCTTGCAGCAGGCCGGTCCTCAATTCGGGAACGGCAGCCTTGTAGGCGGCTTTGCTGATCTTGTGGCCCAGCTCTGCAGATTCAAACATCGGGTCGGGTTCCTGTGCGCAAGAAGGGGATCAGGGTTTGCCGATGGGCCGACCCTGCGGAGGCAGGCGCTTGGCGGTCATCACCAGCACCAGGCAGTCCTGCGGACTGAGCATCGGAAAACGCTCTTTCAACGCCCGGTAGGCCAGGTGATCGTGCGAACTGGCGCTGCCCCAGCCATTTTGCTGTGAAAAGAAAGGCGAGAGCATCTCGAAGGCCTCAATGAAGATGGCGCGCAGATCAGCCCGCGCGCGGCGCTCGATCGGAGGGGCTTCGATGGGCATGATTCTCCTTCCAGGGGCAGGCCATCCAGGGGGGCGGGTCAGCCTTGAATGTATCGAGTGCGGCTTTGTTTGTGTGGGGTACTGGATTGATGTGGGGCAAGTTCGAGCCAAATCGTGAGCGGGTGGTCTCGTTGGCCTGGGTCGGGGTTGGATTGGTGCAAACTCGGGTCCTGGGGCCCGTTTCGGGCCGGGATGGTTGACGAGGAGATCATGAGCAAGGCGTTCACGCGAGAGTCGGATTCAGGGTCGGATGATGACGAGGACCTGGGGCTGCCGGCCCTGCCCGCGGGCACACGCAACTACATCACGGGCGCCGGTTATCAGCGCCTGCGCGACGAACTGCTCCAACTGATCGATGAGGAGCGTCCCAAGGTGGTGGACGTGGTCCATTGGGCGGCCAGCAATGGCGATCGTTCTGAAAATGGCGACTACCTGTATGGCAAGAAGCGCCTGCGCGAGATCGATCGCCGCATCCGTTTCCTGACCAAGCGGCTCGAGATCGCCGAGGTCACCGACCCCAGCGTGCACCATGGCAGCGACCAGGTGTTCTTTGGTGCCACGGTCACCTACGAAGACGATGAAGGGGTGCAGCGCACGGTCACCATCATGGGCATCGACGAGGCCGACAGTGCGCAGGGGCAGGTGAGTTGGGTCTCGCCCGTGTCCCGGGCCTTGCTCAAGGCGCGCGAGGGCGATGTGGTCAAGCTGATCACCCCCTCGGGTCCTCGGGACATCGAGATCTTGCAGGTCAGCTACCCCGCGCCTGCCGCTGGAACCTGAGCTGTTTCGGGCTCGCTTGCAGCCCTGTTCGGGGTTCAGGCCCCGGGCTTGATGCGCGCAGCCCTCAGCACCGTGGGGGTGCGCTGCAGGTGCCGCAAGGCCGCCTCCAGGTGCGGCGCATCCTGCACCGACACCAGAAAGCGAAGTTCGGCGGTGCTGGCCGGGCCCTCGTCGCCCATGTCCACATGGGTGATGTCCACTTCCGAGGCTGCCAGATCAGCTGCCACTCGGGCCAGAACACCCTTGCCATTGGTCACAGTGACCACCAACCCGGTCTCGAATGGCCGCACGGGCTCGTCGGCCCAATCGACCGCGATGAAGCGTTCGCTGTCCTTGTGTTGCAGGCGTTTGGCCGTGGCGCAGTCGGCGGTGTGCACCACCAGGCCTTCGCCGCGGCCCAGGTAGCCGACGATGGCATCGCCCGGGATGGGGCGGCAACACGGGGCGTACTTGACCGACGCATTCTCGCTGCCATCGAGCAGCACGGCCCCTTGCGACAGTTTCTCGTGCGAGGTGTAGCGCTCGCGGGTCAGCAGCAGGGCATCGCGCTTCTCGCCGCCCTCGGTCATCAGCACGGTCAGGCGCTTGGCCACCATGCTGGCGATGCGTTTGCCCAGGCCGATGTCGGTCATCAGCTCGCTGCGGGTCTTGTTGCCGGTGAAGCGCAGCAGCTTGTCCCAGATGCCTGGGAAGTGCGGGTCGCGGGATTCCGGCAGCCGGTCAATGCCCTCGGCGCGCAGCGCCTGGATCAGCAGTTTCTCGCCCAGGGATTCGGATTCCGTCTGGGCCAGTGTCTTGAGGTAATGCCGGATCTTGGAACGCGCCCGCCCGGTGCGCACAAAGCCCAGCCAGGCCGGGTTGGGTGAGGACACAGGGGCCGTGACCACCTCGACCACATCGCCGTTCTTGAGTTCGGTGCGCAGCGGCACCTGCTCGCCATTGATCTTGCCGGCCACCGTGCGGTCACCGATGTTGCTGTGGATGGCGTAGGCGAAATCGACGATGGTGGCGCCACGCGGCAGCGCCATGATCTGGCTCTTGGGCGTGAACACGTAAACCGCATCGGGGAACAGGTCAACCTTGACGTGGTCCCAGAACTCGGCGGCATCGCGGGTTTCGTTCTGGATGTCGAGCAGCGACTGCAGCCACTGGGTGCCCAGGCGCTCGGACGGGTCGCCTTCGTGGTCAGAGGCCTTGTACAGCCAGTGCGCGGCCACACCGGCTTCGGCCACCATGTGCATCTCCTCGGTCCGCATCTGGAACTCGATGTTGATGCCCGACGGGCCCACGAGCGTGGTGTGCAGCGACTGGTAGCCGTTCACCTTGGCGATCGCGATGTGGTCTTTGAACTTGCCAGGCACCGGCTTGTACATCTGGTGCAGCACGCCGAGTGCGGTGTAGCAGTCGGTGATGCCCGGCACGATGATGCGGAAGCCGTAGATGTCGGTCACCTGGGCAAAGCTCAGGTGCTTTTCGTCCATCTTGCAGTAGATGGAATACAGCGTCTTTTCACGCCCTGCCATGCGAATGCGCATGCCCAGCGTGGCGAAAGCGGCGTCGACGTCGGCCTGCACCTTCTGGATCAGGTCGCGGCGCCGGCTGCGGGCCTTGGCCACGGCTTTGGCCAGGATGGCGTAGCGCCAGGGATGCAGGTGACGGAAAGACAAGTCCTGCAGTTCGCGGTAGGTCTGGTTCAGACCCAGCCGGTGGGCGATCGGGGCGTAGATGTCGAGCGTCTCGGAGGCGATGCGCCCCCATTTGCTCTTGGGCATGTCCGACATCGTGCGCATGTTGTGCGTGCGGTCGGCCAGCTTGATCAGGATCACCCGCACATCGCGCGCCATGGCCAGCAGCATCTTGCGGAAGGACTCGGCCTGGTTCTCTTCGCGGGTGTTGAACTGCAGCTTGTCCAGCTTGGTCAGCCCGTCCACCAGCTCAGCCACCTGCAGGCCGAAGCGGTCGACCAGTTCGGCCTTGGTCACGCCGCAGTCTTCCAGCGCGTCGTGCAGCAGGGCCGCCATCAGGGCCTGGGCATCGAGCTTCCAGACGGCGCACTGGGCCGCCACGGCGATGGGGTGGGTGATGTAGGGTTCGCC
>RXJO01000350.1:262-4965 GCA_003987795.1 Curvibacter sp. | reverse complement strand
AGGCAGTCTTGGTTTCGTTTTCCAGGCGCTTGACGATCACGCGATCGTGCAGAGGACGAAGGTTCATTGCATCTCCTGAGAGCAAAAAGGGGGTTTCACAATCCAAGGGTGCTGCAGCCCGAGGCGGCGGCACCGTCAACTTGGTCAGGGATCGATGCTGTTAGCACTCAACCCCTTCGAGTGCTAATCATAAGGGCTTTTGAAGCGGTTTCAAGAGCCTGGGGTTTTCCTGAGGTTGGGCGTCCTGCTGGAGCGAGTACGGCCATCGACAGCGGATTGAGCGCTCATCTGAAGCCGATCAGACCCGTTCATCGGCCAACGGTGCAGTGCTCGTCAGAAAGCCTGTCGTCGAAGGACAACAGACTGCCCCTGAAAAATGGTGTTGTCGTGCGGCCTCCATTAAAGTGGCGGCCTGTCTGCGTCGCCGGCAGCTTGAACGCGTGCCTCGATGCCGCCCCCTTTCACCCTCTCGTCAACCAACCCGGAGAAAAAAATGCAAAACAAATCGACCTCTGTGTGGGCTGGGGCTGCGGTGGAAGGGCTTTTGATCTAAGTCTCCATCGATCCATGCCGCCAAGCGCTGCCCTTTGCAGCGCGTTGGTTTGGCGCGTCCCAGTCCAGTTTCAACTTTTTTGAATCTGGATTTTCATGGGCAATTTTGTCAAAGAAGTGTCGGAGCGCGCGTGTGTCGTCGCCTCCGACGCCACGTGGATGGAAGACGCTGCCATTGCGCAGCTCATCGTCACATCGCAACTGGAAGGCATGCAGCGAGTGGCTGGCATGCCCGATTTGCACCCTGGGCGCGGCTACCCTGTCGGAGCCGCATTTTTCTCAACCACCCATCTCTACCCCGCCTTGGTCGGCAACGACATTGGCTGCGGCATGGCGCTGTGGCAGACCGACCTCCGTGCCGGCTCGGTCAAACTCGACAAGTTGGAGAAGCGGGTTGGCAACATCGATGGCCCCATGGAGGATCGGGCGTTCGTCGAACACGCCATGACGGCCGCCGGGGTGCGCACGTGCGCCTCTGAGGTGTCGCTGGGCACCATTGGTGGCGGTAACCACTTCGCTGAGTTCCAGCAGGTTGACGCGGTTTTCCTGCCTGAAGCACTTGCGGCGCTGGGCATCGACAAACAGCATTTGTTGCTGCTGGTCCACAGTGGTTCGCGGGGCCTGGGGGAGCACATTCTGCGCACCCACGTCGATGCCTTCGGTCACCACGGACTACAGACGGGCTCAGCCGAAGCCATGGCTTATCTGGAGCAGCATGAAGCCGCTTTGCGTTTTGCCCAATGCAACCGTCATCTGATCGCTCATCGGCTGTTGACCAATGTCCGAGCCGATGGACGCTGTGTCCTGGAGTTGCACCACAACCATGTGGCCAGCGCCACGATCCACGGAAAGACCGGTTGGTTGCATCGCAAGGGCGCAACGCCCTCCGACTTGGGTCCGGTGCTGATCCCTGGATCCCGCGGTGATCACAGCTACCTGGTACGCCCCATGCACCCCTGCCAAGACACCCTGTTGTCGCTTGCCCATGGTGCGGGACGAAAGTGGATCCGTTCGGCTTGCAAAGCCCGATTGTTCAAGCTGGGCACACCGACGCAAATGAGTCGAACGGCTCTGGGCAGCCGGGTCATCTGCAATGATCGGCAACTGATCTACGAAGAGGCGCCTCAGGCTTACAAAGACGTGGACAGCGTCATCGAGTCGCTGGTTGGTGCTGGTCTGGTCGAGGTGTTGGCACGGACCAAGCCGGTGCTGACCTACAAGACCCAGGGAGGGTGCTGCGAATGATCTTGATGCAACTCTCCGCGAACACCGGCCCCGAAGAATGCTGTCTGGCTGTTCGCAAGGCCTTGTCCCTTTTGCTGCAGGAATGCGTGGACGCGAACGTGCATGTAGAAACTTTGGAGCAGCAGTCGGGGGAAAAGGACTGCAATCTGCGCTCGGTGCTGCTGGCGCTCGAGGGTGAAGCCGCATCCACGCTTGCACAGCGATGGCGTGGCAGTGTGCTCTGGATCTGTCCGAGCCCTTATCGACCCGGGCACAAACGAAAGAACTGGTTCATCGGTGCCGAGGTCTTTGAGGCCGAAGCGCCGCTCGCCGCCGGCGCGCTGCGAGACAGCGACCTGCGCTTCGAAACCCTGCGTGCAAGCGGCCCAGGAGGCCAGCATGTCAACAAGACGGACTCCGCGGTGCGTGCGACCCACCTGCCTTCCGGCACGAGCGTGAAGGTGCAGAGCGAGCGCAGTCAGCACGCCAACAAGCGCCTGGCTCGCGCCTGGTTGGCTCACAAGCTCGCCAGTGCGGCCCAAGACGCCTTGGAGGCAGCGAAATCGGCCCGCTGGGCGCAGCATCACGATGTCGAGCGAGGCAATCCGAGACGGGTCTTCAAAGGAGAGTCCTTCGTTGAGGTCATCAAGCCGCCGGCATTGGTCATGGGCTAGGCCCTGAATCTCGGGACCTGAGGCGTCGCATGCTCGGAACCTGGGTGGACGGCGTGCTGGCTGTCGGCCCCTCAGTCGCAGGCCCGGGCTGGCGTCCCCGGCTGCAGCCCCTCGGCCGCCAGCACATCGGCCAAGGCCAGGGGCTGCAGCAGTTGACGGCCCGCCTCGGTCAGCGTCTTTTGCCAGGCCACCACCTGATCCTGCGGGTGTGGCAGCTCTGTCGGCCATTCGATGGCCGGGTACTCGGCGCCGATGTCGATCTGCTGGCGCCAACTGTGCTCGCTCCGGGTGATCTCCAGGCCCGGCACGGCATCATCTGCAGCATGACCGTGAGCGTCGTCGCCGGGATCAACGCCTCATCCATCGCTGGCGCGACGGGTGGATCACAGGCGCTGAGCTGTCTTTGCAGGGCCACCCTCTGCTGTTTTTCGCCCCTCGGGCTGCCACGCTGCCAGCGCCAGTTGCACCTGGGCGAAGGCCTGCAAGGCCTCCGCCTGGCGTGAGACGGTGTCACGCCGGGCTTGCGAGCAGCGGGCTTGCCATTCCAGCAACGCTACAGGGCCCTCCAGGCCGGCGGCGCCTCGTCTGGCGGCTCGATCGCGGCCGTCCTGTGTGGTTTGCTCAGACTGCGTCGCCGCCAGCCACCTGGCCTGGGTGGCCTGCCAGTGGCGCAGAGCCGTCTCGCTGTCGGCCAGGGCCTGCAGCACGGTCTGCTCGAATTGATGCCAGGCCATCTCGTCGCCCGCCTTGGCGGCGGCGCTGCGGGCCTGCAGGCGTCCGCTGTCCAGCCAGTCCCATTGCAATGCCGGGCCGAGGGCGTAGCGTTGGCTGTTGCCGGAGCCGAGTTGCCCAAAGCGGTTGTTCAGGCCCAGCGCCAGGTTGAGGCTGAGGCGGGGCAGGTGGGCCCGCTGAGCCAGCACGGTCTCACCCAGGGCGGCGCGCAGCAGGGCATCGGCGCGGGCCACGTCGGGCCGACGCGCCAGCAGATCACTGGGTTCGACCAGACCCGCGTTGTCCGGGAGCTCGGGCAGCGGTGCTTGCGCCGCGTCCGTCGGCGCCAGCAAGGCGTTCCAGGCGGGGTCGGTCTCGCCCGGCGATCGCCCTGTCAGGGCCGCGAGGGCGGCGCGTTCGACCTGCCATGCGGCCCGGGCCGAGGCCAGGCCAGCCTGGGTCTGGTGCCACTGTGCCTGGGCTGCCAGTGTCTCCTGCTGATCCGCCAGGCCTGCACTCTCGCGGGCCCGCTGCAAAGACAGCTGTTGGGCTCGCAGCTCAAGCTCTTCCTGCAAACGTGATTCATCGTGCTGGAGCTGGCGCAGCTGGATGTAGCGTCGCACCACCTCGGCCTGCAAGACCGCTTCGGCGCCGTGGGCGTCGGCTTCGGTGGCTTCGGCCTGGCGCCGCGCCACCGTGCTGGCTGTCTCAACGCGACCGAACAGGTCGAGCTCCCAGGACACCATTTGATGGATCGAGGCCAGGCGCTGTTGGGGCGGTCGTCCCAGGCCTTGCTCATAGGGGTCGACCTCGGCGGCCGAGGGGCGGCGCACCTGGGCCTGGGCCGTCAGACCCCCCTGGGGCTGGCCTTCGCGTTCGGTCAGGTTGGCCATCGCGCGGGCCTGGCGCACGGCCGCCAGGGCGCTTTGTTGCCCGGGGTTGCGCTGCAGGGCCTGCCTGACCAGTTCATCCAGGCGCGGGTCGCCCAGGGCCCGCCACCAGGAGCGGCTGGGCACACCGGACGACAGTTTCAGCTCGTGGGCCGCCGGAAGGCGGGTGTCATGGCGCTGACTGGCCGCCGGCAGGGCGCTGACGGGGGCGATGCTGGCGCAGCCCGTCAGCGCCAAGCCCAAGGGGGCGCTCAGGATGAGCAGGCTGGCGGTGCGAAGAGTGGCCTGCCAGATCGTCTGGCGCAGGCGGTGGTCGAGAGGGGGGAACATGTCGGGGGTCCTTCAGGAGGCTTGAGGTGCGACGCGGTAGGCGGTGGCATAGAGGGCGGGAATCAGTCCCAGCGTGATCAGGGTGCCGAGCGCGAGGCCGCCGATCATCACGACGGCCAGACTGGTCCAGACGGCCCCTCCGAACAACCACAGGGGCACCAGGCCAAGAATGCAGACCATCTTGGTCATCACGATGGGACGCAGCCGTTTGGCGGCGGCCTCTTCGATGGCCACAGGGGCCGGCAGGCCGCCCCGGCGGGCCTCTTCGATGGCATCGAGCAGCAGCACGGCGTTGTTGACGATGATGCCGGCCAAGGCCAGC
>RXJO01000350.1:0-167 GCA_003987795.1 Curvibacter sp. | reverse complement strand
AGAGGTGATCACGTTGCGTGCCTTCCTGGGTGCTTAGATGGGCAGCTTCATGAGCTCGTCGACCGCGCCCATGACTTTGTTGCGCACTTGCATGAGCATGGAAAAGGACAGGCTGGCTTCCTGGCTGGAGAGCATCGCGCCGACCAGGTCGTCACTGCGGCCACTGT
>RXJO01000528.1 GCA_003987795.1 Curvibacter sp. | reverse complement strand
ATGGCCAGCAGGATGCCGGGGAAGGCGAACAGCACATCGGACATGCGCATCACGATGCGGTCCCACCAGCCTTCGTAGTAGCCGGCCAGCAGGCCCAGGCCGGTACCGACCACCGCGCCCACCGCCACCGAAATGAAGCCCGCAGCCAGCGAGATGCGCGTGCCCAGCAGGATGCGGCTGAAGATGTCGCGACCCAATGCGTCAACACCAAACCAATGCGCGGCGCTGGGCGGCGAGTTGAGGGCGTCGTAGTCGAAATAGTTCTCGGCGTCGTAAGGGGCCAGCCAGGGTGCCAGCACGGCGATGGCCACCAGCAGCAGCACAAAGCCGCCGGCCCACAGGGCCACGCGCTGACGTTTGAACTGACGCCAGAACTCGGCCGCCGGTGTGCGGACAGCGGAGGGGGCCGCCGGGACGGCCGCCGCTTGAGGGGTGTTGTGGGGGCTCATTTACTTGAATCGGATGGTCGGGTTGATCAGGGCGTACAGCAGATCGACCACCAGGTTGATCAGGATGAACTCGAGCGAGAACAGCAGCACCAGGGCCTGGATCACCGGGTAGTCGCGCATGTCCACCGCGTCGACCAGCAGGCGGCCCATGCCGGGCCAGTTGAAGACCACCTCGACCACGATGGAGCCACCCAGCAGAAAGCCGAATTGCAGGCCCATCATGGTGACCACCGGGATCAGGGCATTGCGCAAGCCGTGCTTGACCACCACCACGGTCTCGGCCAGGCCTTTGGCGCGCGCAGTGCGCACGTAGTCTTCCTTGAGGATGTCGATGAAGGAGCTGCGCGTGAAGCGGGCCATCACCGCCGCCACGCCCGCGCCCAGGGTCAGCGAGGGCAGGATGTAGTGGCGCCAGCTGTCGGCCCCCACGGTGGGCAGCCAGCCCAGTTGCACCGAGAACAGCTGCATCAGCAGCATGCCCAGCGCGAACGACGGAAACGAGATGCCCGACACCGCCAGCGTCATGCCCAGGCGGTCGGGCCAACGGTTGCGCCACACCGCCGACACCATGCCCAGCACCCCGCCGAGCAGCACCGACCACACCATGGCCGCCACCGTGAGCCAGAGGGTGGGCGCAAAGCGCTCGGCAATCTCGGTGGCCACCGGCCGCTTGCTGCGGATCGAGGTGCCGAAATCACCCTGCAGCGCATGGCTGAAGAAGCGCAGGAACTGCTGGTGCAGCGGCAGGTCAAGCCCCAAGTCCTGCCGCACCAGCTCCACCGTCTCAGGCCCGGCCTCGGGCCCGGCCGCGAGCCGCGCCGGATCGCCCGGCAGCAGGTGCACGAACGAGAACACCAGCACCGCCACGATGAGCAGCGTCGGCAACAGCCCCAGCAGGCGCCTGAAAAGGTAATGGATCATGGATCAAGCTCAATCAAAAACAGTTCCGACAGACTCACGAACTTGGGTGAGATCCTGCGTCTGATTTCAGGAACACTTCCCGAGTCGGTCCTTGGCGCGACGCGGCCCCCCCCTGCACTTCCCGTTCAGAAGGCTGCGGAGCAAGCCAGGCCAGCAGACACCGCGGAGCTGGCTTTGCCAGGCCGCTGGTGTCGTCCCCCCTCAGGGGGGATGGCGCCGAAGGCGACTCAGGGGGGAGTCACTTCAACTCGATTTCATCGAAATTGAAGTTCCAGTCAGGCATCACGTAAAAGCCCGCCAGGTTGCGCGCACGCACCGACAGCGAGCGCTCGGTCACCAGGAAGGCCCAGGGCGCGTCCTTCCAGATTTGCTGCTGGGCCTCGGTGTAGAGCTTGGTCTTCTCGGCGCGGTCGGTGGTGTTCAGCGCCTTGGCGATGTTGTTGTCCACCACCTCGTTCTTGTAGTAGGCGGTGTTGAACAGACGCGGCGGGAAGGATTCGGAAGCCAGCAGCGGGCGCAGCGCCCAGTCGGCCTCGCCGGTCGAGGACGACCAGCCCACGTAGTACATGCGCACCGGGGCAGTGGCCGGGTCTTGCGCGCTTTCCACTCGCTCGACGCGCTGACCGGCCTCCAGGGCCTGCACCTGCACCTTGATGCCGACCTGGGCCAGTTGCTGCTGCACGAACTGGATCACCTTCTGGGCGGTGGTGTGGTTGTAGGCACTCCACAGCGTGCTCTCGAAGCCGTTGGGGTAACCGGCCTCCTTCAGCAACTCACGCGCCTTCTTCGGGTCGTAGGGCCAGGGGCCCAGCTTGACCGAGTAGTCCACGCCCTTGGGGGCCACCGAGTCCATCGGATCGGCAAAGCCCGAGAAGGCCACCTTGGCCAGGGCTTCCTTGTTGATGGCGTAGTTGATGGCCTGGCGCACCTTCGGGTTGTCGAAGGGCTTTTGCTGCATGTTGAACGAGATGTAGCGCTGCACGATCGAGGGGCCCTGGGTCACTTCCAGGCTGGGCTTCTTGCTCAGGTTCTCGACCGCCTCGGGCGGCAGGGTGAAAGCGAAATGCGCCTCGTTGGTCTGCATCATGGCGGCACGGGTGTTGTTGTCCACCACCGGGCGCCAGGTGATGGTGTCCACCTTGGGGTAGCCCTTCTTCCAGTAGCCGTCGAACTTGGCGACCTTCATGTAGTCGGTGGCCTTCCACTCGACGAACTTGAAGGGGCCGGTGCCCACCGGGTTCTGCGCGATGCCCTTGTTGCCGTACTTGGCCAGGGCTGCCGGCGAGATGATCACGCCCGAGGGGTGGGCCAGGGTGTTGATGAAGGGCGAGAAGGGCTCCTTCAGGGTGAAGCGCACCGTGGACGGATCCACCACCTCGGTCTTGGCGATGTTCTTGTACAGGTTGTAGCGCTTGAGTTTGTTGTCGGGGTTGGTGACGCGGTCGAAGGTGACCTTCACGGCCTCGGCATTGAAATCGGTGCCGTCATGGAACTTGATGCCCTTCTTGAGCTTGATCGTGTAGACCAGGCCGTCCTTGCTGACGGTGTGGCTCTCGGCCAGCACCGGCACCATCTTCATGTCCTTGTCGAAGCTGTACAGCCCCTGGTAGAAGGACTTGGCCACCGCCTGCGACACGGTGTCGTTGGCGTCATACGGGTCGGTGGTGGTGAAGCTCGAATAGAGCGCCACCACCACGTCCTTGGACGCGTGGGCGGACGAGACCGACAGGCCGGCCAACAGCAGGGCGGCCGCAAGGTGGTTCAGTTTCAGTTGCATGGCGAGGACACTCCTTGATGAAGAAGAGGAAAGGAAATCAATAGGCGCCGCCCACGCGGTGGCGGGCCACGAAATGGCCTGGGGCCACCTCGTGCAGCGGGGCCACCTCGGGCGGATTGTCCAGCGCCCGGATGGGGCTGGGAATGTCATCCGACAACAATTCGCGCACGGGTCGGCGGCTCGGGTCGGCGATCGGCACCGCGCTCATCAGGCGGCGCGTGTAGGCATGCTGAGGGTTCTCGAACACGGCGCGACGCGGCCCGATCTCGACGATCTGCCCCAGGTACATCACGGCCACCCGGTGGCTGATGCGCTCGACCACCGCCATGTCATGCGAGATGAACAGGAAGGCAATGCCGAACTCGGCCTGCAGGTCGAGCATGAGGTTGATGATCTGGGCGCGGATCGACACATCGAGCGCCGACACCGCCTCGTCGGCGATCACCACCTTGGGGTTGAGGGCCAGGGCGCGCGCGATGGCGATGCGCTGGCGCTGTCCGCCCGAGAATTCATGGGGGTAGCGATGCGCCGCCTCGGGTGGCAAGCCCACCTTCTGCAGCAGCCATTGCACCCGTTGTTCAGCCTCGGCACGCGTGGCCAGGCCATGCAGCAGCAAGGGCTCCATGACCGAGAAGCCCACGGTCAGGCGAGGGTCCAGCGAGGCGAAGGGATCCTGGAACACGAACTGGATGTCACGCCGCAAGGCCCGCAGTTCGGCCCCTTGAAGACCCGCGATGTCACGCCCCGCCACCTGCACGCGGCCGGCGCTGAACTCGATGAGACGTGCCAGCGATCGCCCGGTGGTCGATTTGCCACAGCCCGACTCTCCCACCAGCGACAAGGTCTCGCCCGGCTGCAGACTGAAGCTCAGTTGCTCGACGGCATGCACCTGGCGCGTGACCCGTCCCAGCCAGCCCCCACGCAAAGGAAAACGCGTGACCAGCCCCTCAACCTGCAGCACCGGGGGCTGCTCGCGCCGCACGGTGTCGGCCGCCCCCAGGCTGGCCACGCTGTCGCCGGCCTCCTGGCCCGGCAGCGCAAAGCGGGCCGGCAGCGTGTGCCCGCGCATGGCGCCCAGGCGCGGCACGGCGGCCATCAGGGCACGGGTATAGGGCTGCTGGGGTTGGGCGAACAGCGGCTGGCAATCGCCCTCTTCGACCTTGTCGCCGCGGAACATCACCAGCACCCGGTCGGCCACTTCGGCCACCACGCCCATGTCGTGGGTGATGAAGATCACGCCCATGGCCAGGTCGCGCTGCAACTGCTGGATCAGGGTCAGGATCTGGGCCTGGATGGTGACATCGAGCGCGGTGGTGGGCTCGTCGGCGATCAGCAGCGCGGGCTTGCAGGCCAGGGCCATGGCGATCATGACGCGCTGGCGCATGCCGCCCGAGAGCTGGTGCGGGTGCCGCGTGAGCACATTGCGCGCTTCGGGGATGCGCACCAGATCGAGCATGCGCAGCGCCTCGGCCAGCGCGGCCTGGCGCCCCAGGCCCTGGTGCAGACGGATCGATTCGGCGATCTGCTCGCCCACGGTGAACACCGGGTTCAGGCTGGTCATGGGCTCCTGGAACACCATGGCCAGGTCGGCACCGCGCAGCTCACGCATCTGTCGCGCACTGGCCTGGGCCAGGTCCAGGCGCTGGCCATTGCGCCGCGTGAGCCACATCTGCCCGCTGTCGATGGCCCCGCCGCCCTGCTCCACCAATCGCATCAGGGCCAGCGAGGAGACCGACTTGCCTGAACCCGACTCGCCGACGATGGCCAGGGTCTCACCGGCGTCGACATGGAAACTGAGGCCCTTGACGGCCTGCAGGCGACCCTGCTCGGTCCGGAA
>RXJO01000424.1:570-5028 GCA_003987795.1 Curvibacter sp. | reverse complement strand
GCCGATCGGGATCACGCCTGAGATCAGGTCGGTGGTCATGGGGGCCCCGCCGCGGTAGGGCACGTGCACCAGGTTCACGCCCATGGCCTTGCGCATCAGTTCGCCATAGATGTGACCGATCGACGCCGGCCCGCCTGAGCCGAAGTCGAGGCGCCCGCTCTTGCGGGCCACCGACTCCAGGTCGGCGATGGTGCGAATCGGGGCGGCCGTGTTGGCCATCAGCACGCACGGGGCCGTTCCGATCATGGCGATGTGGGTGAAGCCCTGCACGGGATCGTAGGGCTGCTTGTCGAGTGCGAAAGGCCCGATCGAGATCGGGGTCGAGTTCGACAGCATCAAGGTGTAGCCGTCAGCTGCGGCCTGCTGCACCACCTGTCCGCCCACGCTGCCGCCAGCACCCGGGCGATTGTCCACCACCACCGCCTGACCCAGTTTGCGGGCCAACTGCTCGGCCACCACCCGGGCCACGATGTCGCTTGCCCCGCCGGCGGGGAAGGTCACCACGATGCGGATCGGCTTGTCGGGCCAGGAGGCCCAGGCGGGCAAGCTCATGGCGCTGGCGCCGAGTGCAGCCGCAAAGCGGCGTCGGTTCATCGGCTTCAGACTGGGGTTGGGGCGGGTATCCGGCATGGCGTCTCCTGAATGGGGCTCTGAAGCGTTCCCAAGCAAATTCAATGCCCTGCGCGTGTCCAGGCGATCTGCTGAGGTCAGGTCGCCCCCGGGTTGCGCTGGGCCGCGCGTGCAATCGCCTGGCGCAGCCAGTCGTGCCCGGGGCCGTTGCGCAGCCGTTTGTGCCACAGTGCATCCACGTGCACGGTGGGCACCTTCAGGGGCAGTTCACGCCAGACCAGGCGGTCGGCAATACCGGTGACGTTGATGAAGTGCCGCGGCAACACGGTTAGCAGGTTGGAGTTGGCCACCACCCGGCCCGCCGTGAAGAACTGGTTGACCGTGAGCACGATGCGGCGCTCGCGCCCCACGGCGGTCAGGGCTTCGTCGATGAAGCCATAGGGCCGACCCGAGAAGCTGACCAGCAGATGGCGTGCCGCGCAGTAGCGGTTGAGGGTCAGCGGGCCACTGGCCAGTGGGTGGTCGCGGCGCATCACGCACACATACTCGCCGTCGTACAGGCGCTGGTTGGCAAAGGCCACCGCTTCGCCGGCCTGGCTGCGGGCAGTGAGGTCCGCCAGCACGGCGGGAAAGTAGCCGATGGCCATGTCCACTGACTCTTCGTCCAGCAACCGCCGTGGGTCTCGAGTGGACAGGGGCACGACCCGGATCGACACCCCGGGCGCCTCCTCCTCGATGATGTCCACCAGGCCTGGAATCAAGGAGGCTGCGGTGGCATCGGCCATGGTCAGCACAAAAGTGGTGTTGGCCTCGGCGGGGTCGAAGATCTCGGGGACCAGGGCCGATTGCAGCCGTTGCAGGGCCTCGCGCACCGTGGGCCACAAGGCCAGCGCCATCGGCGTGGGTTCGACCCCGGCACCCTGGCGTCGCACCAGTTCATCTCCGAGGCTGTCACGCAGCCGCCGCAAGGCATTGCTGACGGCGGGTTGGGTCAGGGCCAGCTTGTGGGCGGCACGGGTCAGGCTGCGCTCGGCCATCACCTCGTCAAAGACGCGCAGCAAGTTGAGATCAAGGTTTCTGAAGCGGCCCTGGTGCATGGAGTTTTCCGGAAACATCATCAATGTGAATGATCATCATCAGTAATATAAATTTGAACAAGTTTAGGGTTAACCCTAGTATTGAGCCCATGAGTCGGGCAGATGTCCCGATCGCGAAAGGAAATCACCATGACCAGCTTTGTTCATACCCCTCATTCTTTCCACCACGCCGGTGTGGCCCGCGCCGAGAAGGCCGCAGAAACCCTGCGTGATGCATCCCGTCAGTTCGACGGCCCGCGCGGTACTGCCACGCTGCTGCTGGCCGCCGTGGTCGCTGCCCTGCTGGTGGCGGCCAACCAGGTGATCGACACCTGGTCCGATGGTCATCTGCTGGCGGCCTGGATTGGTCTGTGGACGGTGGCCTTCGCCGCTCTGGCTCTCCTGGCCACCCCGATCCGCCGTGCCTCGGTGGGCCTGCGTGCGGGTTTGGCCTCGTGGAAGCGCGCCCGCCACGAAGCTGCGGAAGACCGCAAGCTGTGGAACCTGGCGCTGACCGATGCCCGCGTGATGGCCGACATCAGCCGTGCCATGAGCCGGGACGCTGCCCGCGACGTGCGCGGCTACTTCTGAGGGCCGCCGGGCCTGTGCCCGGTGAGCTGCTGAGATAGAACAGGCTTCAAGCCGTGACCCGCAAGGGCCACGGCTTTTTTCTTGTCTGAAGGCCGTGTGCAAGCTGCTGTCGGCACAGCAAAAAGCCGCCGGCCCTGACGGGGCGGCGGCTTTTTTGGGGGTGGCTCAACGGGTCAGTGCGACCCGCGGCCAGATCAGGCGGCCAGACGCTTTTCGAGTTCGGCCTTGGTGTCGACCAGGGCTTGCGGCAGGTGGTAGGCCAGTTGCTCGAAGTGGGTGGCGTGCAGCTTGAGCTCGTCGGTCCAGGCGGCGCGATCGATGCTGGTCACGGTGTTGAACTGGGCTTCGGAGAAGTCCAGGCCGGTCCAGTTGATCTCGGCATAGGTCGGGGCCACGCCAAACATGGTGTCGGTGCCCTTGGCCTGGCCTTCGATGCGGTCGATCATCCACTTCAGCACGCGCATGTTCTCGCCGTAGCCGGGCCAGACGAACTTGCCGTCTTCGCCCTTGCGGAACCAGTTGGTGGTGAAGATCTTGGGCTGCTTGCCACCGGCGGCGGTGATCTTGTCGCCCATGTTGAGCCAGTGCTGGAAGTAGTCGCTCATGTTGTAGCCGCAGAAGGGCAGCATGGCGAAGGGGTCGCGGCGCACCACGCCTTGCTGGCCGAAGGCCGCAGCGGTGGTTTCAGAGCCCATGGTCGAGGCCATGTACACGCCCTCGGTCCAGTTGCGGGCTTCGGTCACCAGGGGCACGGTGGTCGAGCGGCGGCCACCGAAGATGAAGGCGTCGATGGTCACGCCGGCCGGATCGTCCCAGGCGCTGTCCAAGGCCGGGTTGTTGGTGGCCGCCACGGTGAAGCGGGCATTCGGGTGAGCGGCCTTGGCGCCGGTTTCCTTGGCGATGGCCGGCGTCCAGTCCTTGCCTTGCCAGTCGATCAGGTGGGCCGGGGTGTTGCCGTTGTCTTTCTCCATGCCTTCCCACCACACGTCGCCGTCGTCGGTCAGGGCCACGTTGGTGAAGATCACGTCCTTGTCCAGGCTGGCCATGCAGTTCGGGTTGGTCAGCGTGTTGGTGCCGGGGGCCACGCCGAAGTAACCGGCTTCGGGGTTGATGGCGCGCAGCGAGCCGTCGGCCTGAGGCTTGATCCAGGCGATGTCGTCGCCGATGGTGGTGACCTTCCAGCCATCAAAGGCAGCGGGCGGCACGAGCATCGAGAAGTTGGTCTTGCCGCAGGCGCTGGGGAAGGCGGCGGCCACGTGGTATTTCTTGCCTTGTGGGTTGGTCACGCCCAGGATCAGCATGTGCTCGGCCAGCCAGCCTTGCTCGCGGCCCATGTTGGAGGCGATGCGCAGGGCCAGGCACTTCTTGCCCAGCAGGGCGTTGCCGCCGTAGCCCGAACCGTAGGACCAGATTTCGCGGGTTTCGGGGTAGTGAACGATGTACTTGACGGTGGGGTTGCAGGGCCAGGAGGTCTTGTCGGTCTCGCCAGCGGCCAGGGGGGCGCCCACGGTGTGCAGGCAGGGCACGAACTCGCCGTCCACGCCGAGCACGTCGTACACGGCCTTGCCCATGCGGGTCATCAGCTTCTGGTTCACGGCCACGTAGGCGCTGTCGGTCAGTTCGACGCCGATGTGGGCAATGTTGGAGCCCAGCGGGCCCATGCTGAAAGGCACCACGTACATCGTGCGGCCGGCCATGCAACCATCAAACAGCGGCTGCAGCAGGGCGCGCATCTCGGCCGGGGCCTTCCAGTTGTTGGTGGGGCCGGCGTCTTCCTTCTTCTCGGAGCAGATGAAGGTGCGGTCTTCCACGCGGGCCACGTCGCTCGGATCGGAGCAGGCCAGGAAGCTGTTGGGGCGCTTGGCCGGGTTGAGCTTCTTGAAGGTGCCGGCATCGACCAGTTGCTGGCACAGGCGTTGGTACTCTTCGTCGCTGCCATCGCACCACACCACGCTGGCCGGCTTGCACAGGGCCACCATGTCGGCCACCCAGGCGATCAGCTTGGCGTTCTTGACGTACGAGGGAGTGTTGAGGGTCAGGCCCTGCATCACGGGAGAGTTCATCGGAGGCTCCTAGTTTGAAAAGTCGTCTTTTCAAAAGGGCTCGCTGAAGGGCCTGATGGGCTGTCCGCGGGGGGCGATGAGCATTCGCGGGAGCCAGATCTGCCGGTCGACCACCTGGGCGCCACGGAACCTTTTGAGAAAACGGCTTGACTGCTCAG
>RXJO01000424.1:0-485 GCA_003987795.1 Curvibacter sp. | reverse complement strand
AAGTCTCGCAGTTACTTTGAAAGTTCATGCAAAACTTGCATGGGGTTATGTTTGGTTTGATGGGGTCTGTCGGCCGCACAGGCATGAAAAAACCGCCTCGGAGGGCGGTTTTTGCGGGGCGTCGGGGAGGGCTTCAGGCCATGGTCACGGCAATGAAAGCCAGCAGGAAGATCAGCAGGCCGCCCACGATGGGCAGCACGAAGGGGATCAGGGGGACGACGGCTTCGACCGGATCCTGAGGCGCGTCGGTGGAGGCTGCGGCGTGGTGGTTGGACATGTGTCTCCTCGTGGGTGGGGTTGTGCCTTGCATTCTACCCAGGCCGGGCTTTTGCGTCTTCTCAGTGATGACCCTGCAGCACGGCTTCCAGCCCGGCCTCGTGCAGATGATCGAGCAGCGCGTCGATGTGGTCGGGTCCACGGGTCTGCACCACCAGCTCGATTTCGACGTTCTGCGCCGCCAGGCTGGTGAAGGCGCGCTGGTGGTG
>RXJO01000510.1 GCA_003987795.1 Curvibacter sp. | reverse complement strand
CGAGCAGGCCCAGGCGGATGCCGGCCACCACGGCCGCACAGGCGCCGGTGCCGCAGGCCAGGGTCTCGCCCGTGCCACGCTCGAACACGCGCAGGCGCACCTGACTGCGCGACACCACCTGCAAAAAGCTCACGTTGACCCGGCGCGGAAAGCGCGGGTGGCTTTCCACCAGGGGCCCCACGCTGGCCACCGGGGCGGCGTCCACATCGTCCACCAGGGTCACGGCATGGGGGTTGCCCATCGAGACCACGGCCGCAGCCACCGCCTCGAGGGCGGGCTCACCGGCCAGGGCCAGCGGCCAGAGCTGCCAGGCACCTTCGGGACGGGCCTGCAGCCCACTGGCATCAAAGGGAATGTCAGCCAGCTCGAACACCGGCGCGCCCATGTCGACAGTGACGCGGCCATCGGGGTTGAGCACGGGCTCGATGATGCCGGCGCGGGTGTGCACACGGATCGAGTCCTTGGTGGTCAGGCCCTTGTCGCGAACATAGCGGGCAAAACAGCGCGAGCCGTTGCCGCACTGCTCCACCTCGCCGCCGTCGGCGTTGTGGATGATGTATTCGAAATCGACGCCGGGCGCCGGGCCCGGGCGCACAGTCATGATCTGGTCGGCGCCCACGCCGAAGTGGCGGTCGGCCAGGTAGCGGTAGTGCGCCGGGCTCAGGGGCAGGCGGGCGGCGGTTTCATCGAGCACGACGAAGTCATTGCCCGCACCCTGCATCTTGGTGAAGCGGATCTGCATGCCCCGATTATCGGGGCTTCTGGCGCCTTGACGAAAGCCGGGGCACCAGCCCGGCGCTCACTCCAGGGTGATGTTGGCGGCTTTCACCACCTCGGCCCACTTCTGGCGGTTGGCTTTCACGGTCGCCTTGAACTGGTCGGGGTTCTCCAGGCGCACGCTGTTGCCCGCACTTTCGAGCTTGGCCTTGACTTCGGGGCTCTCCAGCACGGCATGCACGGCGCTGTTGAGGCGCTGCACGATGCGGGCATCGGTGCCCTTGGGGGCGAAGATGCCGAACCAGATCGAGCTGTCAAAGCCCTTGGTGCCGGGCAGACCACTCTCAGCGATGGTGGGCACCTCGGACACCGCCCCCACACGCTTGGCCGTGGTCACGCCGAGCAGGCGCACCTTGCCGGCCTTGTACTGGTTCAGCACGGTCTGCACCTGGTTCATGATGCAGCAGGTTTCGCCCCGCAGCACCGCCGTCATGGCCTCGGGGCCGCCCTTGTAGGGCACGTGGATCATGTCCAGACCGACCCGCGAGTTGAATTCGGCAAAGGCCATGTGGGTGCCGGTGCCATTGCCGGTCGAGGCGAAGTTGTACTTGCCCGGGTTGGCCTTGACCAGATCGACGAACTCCTTGAGCGTCTTCACGTTGATCACGTCGGGGTTGATGGTGAGCACGTTGGACACGTCGAGCACCGGAGCCACCGGCACGAAGTCGTTCTCGACATCGAACGACAGCTTCTTGTAGAGCGCCGCATTGCTGCCATGGGTGGCGGCGGTGCCGAACACCAGGGTGTAGCCATCCGGCTTGGCCCGGGCCACGAACTCGCTGGCGATGTTGCCGGCCGCACCGGGCTTGTAGTCGATCACCACCGGCTGGCCGAGTTGCTTGCCCAAGGGTTCCTGGATGTGCCGCGCCACCACATCGACGCCCGAACCAGCCGGGAAGGTCATCACCAGGGTCAAGGGGTGCTGCGGCCAGTCGCCCTGGGCCAGCGCCGGGCCGCTCACGCCGAGCAGGCCGGCGGCCAGCCAGGCCAGGCCTTGGCGCAAAAGGGAGAGGCGAGGGGTTGTTGTCATGGACACGCTCCAGAAAGATCCGCAGATAAGGGGGGTGGGTTTGGAATGACCACATTGTGACCAGATGCACATGCTTGGCGGCTCTATGCTTATGCGATCCGGTCACCAGCAAACACCGTGCCGATCTGACGCCCCTGGTGGAAACCCCAGTCCTGAAGGTGTCAGCGCGGCCCGCAGCGCTGCAGATAATGGTTCGCATGACCCGCTCAAGCCAGCTTTTGCACCCCTCACGCGAACCCGCCCCGCTGCGCCAGGCCGCCACCGTGCTGCTGCTGCGCGATGCCACCGGCCCCGATGGCCAACCTGGCATCGAGGTGCTGATGACCCGGCGCTCGATGAGCGCCAGCTTTGCACCAGGGGCCTATGTCTTTCCAGGCGGCGGCATCGATGCCCTGGACGCCGCCTCGCACGCCCAGGCGCGTCGTCGGCCGGGCCAGAGCGATCTGAACCTGACCCGCGCCATCGCGGCCATCCGCGAAAGCTTCGAGGAACTGGGTGTGTTGCTGGCCTGGCAGGCTGACGGGCGCCCAGCCGATGCCGCCACCATTGCCCGACTGGACCGCAGCCAGCCCTTTGCCGCCCAATGCGAGGCCCTGGGCCTGCAGATGGCCGCCGACCAGGTGTTCGTGCTGGCGCACTGGATCACGGACCGCGACCTGCCACGGCGCTTTGACGTGCCCTTTCTGGTCGCCCGCATGCCGGCCGGACAAACCCCGGTGGCCGATGAGGCCGAACAGTTCGAGCCGGTGTGGGTCAGCCCGGCCGAGGCGCTGGCGCGCCATGCCGCCGGCCAGTTCTTCATCATCTTCCCGACCATCCGCACGCTGGAACGCCTGCAGGGCTACACCTCGGTCGCTGCGGTGCTGGCCGCTTGCGCCAGCGAACAGCCACTGTGGACCAGTTGCCCCCGCGCCGGCCTGCTCAACGGCCACGAAGCCCGCTACATGGAGCACGAACAGCCCTACGGCGAGCTGGCCCTGGTCTGCCCCGATGGCCAGATCGTGCACGAACTGGCCTGGCAGACCGAGCGCCCGGTGCCGCTGCTCAAGAACGTGCAGCGGCTGACGGCCCCCAACCCCGGCGTGATGACCGGCCCCGGCACCAACAGCTACCTGGTGGGCGACCCCGACACCGGCTACATCGCGATCGATCCCGGACCGGCCGACGCCGAGCACCTGGAAAAGCTTTGGCATGCCGCTGGCGGTGACATCCGCCACATCGTCTGCACCCACTCCCACCCCGATCACTCTCCCGGGGCGGCACCGCTGCAGGCCCTGTGCCGCCGGCACGGACGCCCCGCACCCGACATCCTGGGCCTGGCCTCGGCCCCCACGGCCCGCGCGGCCAGCGAATTCACGCCTGAGCGGTCGCTGGCGCACGGCGAACGCCTGATCCTGCAAGCCCCCGGAGAGACCGCGCCCCGCCACACCCTGGAGGTGCTGCACACCCCGGGCCATGCGGCCAACCACCTGTGTCTGCTGCTGCTCGAAGACGGTCTGTTGTTCTCCGGCGACCACATCCTCAACGGCAGCACCACCGTGATCGACCCGCCGGACGGCAACATGGCCGATTACATCCGCTCGCTCGATCTGCTGGATCGGGCCTGTGAAAGCACCGGCGCGGAATTCATCTTGCCGGCCCACGGCCATGTGCTGGGCCAGGCCCGGGCCGCCATCGCCCAGCTCAAGGCGCACCGCCTGCAACGCGAGGCCAAGGTGCTGGCTGCGATGCGCCAATGCCCAGAGGGCACCCCAGAGCAATGGGTGGAACTGGCCTACGCCGATGTGCCCACCCGCCTGTGGCCGGTGGCCAAGCGCTCGCTGCTGGCCCATGTGGAGCGCCTGCGCAGCCTGGAAGCCTCGTTGGATTGAGAGCCGGAACAGCGACTTTTTTACAGCCCACTGGCAGAAAGTCGCGACTTTCTTCCAGCGACCGGGCCGTCATGGGCACGTAAACTCGGCCCCCAGCTCATCAGAGCGCTACACGCCCATCCTCGCCATGACCGACCCCATCCGACTCTCCAAACACGTGGCCGAGCAGGCCGCCTGCTCACGCCGAGAGGCCGAATTGCTGATCGAGGGGGGGTGGGTGAAGGTCAATGGGCAGATCGTGGAAGAACCCCAGCACCGGGTGAGCCCAGGCACTGACGAGGTACTGATCGACGCTCAGGCGCGGCCCGAGACGGTGCCGCCGGCCACCCTGCTGTGGTACCGCCCCGACCCTCAGACTCCTTGCGATGCCCAGATATTGCAGGGCAGTGCCCCGCTCAGCCGGTTTCCGGTGCGGGTGCTGAAGCGGCATTTCAACCAGCAGCAGGCCATTGCCGGGCTGGACGGCCTGGCCACCGGCCTGGTGGTGTTCACCCAAGACGGCCGCATGCGGCGGCGCCTGCTGGAGGATGAGGCCGAGATCGAACAGGAGTTCATGCTGGAGCTGCCGGGGCAGCTCACCAACGAGGCCATCGACCAGTTGGCGGGCCGATTGCAGCAGACCCGCCTGTGGCCTCAGGTACCGGTGGTGGGCAAGGTGAGTCTGAATGGCCGTGGGCCGCAGGGCACCCGCCTGCGTTTTGCCCTCAAGGCCAGCAGCGCCCAAGGGGTGCTGGATCTGTGCGCCAGGGCCGGCTTGCGGCCGCTGGCGCTGCGCCGCACCCGCCTGGGCCGGGTGGGCCTGGCCGGCTTGGAGCCCGGTCAGTGGCGTTTCATGGGCCCGAACGAGAAGTTCTGACTGGGGTTCTGACGGGGCCGATGGCGTTCGGACTGGACGCCGGAATAAAGTGTGAAGTCAGCCGATAAGCCGGATTCTGTGCACCGCGCTTGCGCACGGCGTGACCGCCATTACTCTGGGCCGGGGGTCACCCACCCGGCTCGATGCTACCTACCCGCCAACTCTGCGGAACCACATCAACGTTGGCCTACTTGGTATTGCTGCGCGTAGAGATTGCCCGTTTCACCTTGGTCGGGCACCGACCAAGGTGGCTGTGGGGATCACGCTTGCGCGTGATGGAGCGGGCTTTCGCCCGCCCCTGCGCGGCTTGCGCCGCTACCCCACAGAACACCCTGATTGGGCCGGATCGACCAAACTCGTCTCTGTTGCTCTGATCCTCACCTCGCGGTGGAGAGCCGTTAGCTCCTACGCTGTCCTGTGCAGTCCGGACGTTCCTCCAGTGCGGTGTTTCCACACGGCGACTTGCGTCGCCGCCCTTTCGGCTAGCACCAGCGGCGGTCTGGCTGACTTCACGGGC
>RXJO01000104.1 GCA_003987795.1 Curvibacter sp. | reverse complement strand
GGAGGGATAAGGCGTGTTGAGCTGCGTCATCGGCGGGATGACGGACAGGATGCGGACAGCGGCTGGAGACGACATGAAGACAGACAGGGCAAGCAGGTGGGACAGGCCGGTGTGGCGCGGCTCCCGGAAATGACCCGGCGGCTGACCAGAAGGGCCGCCGGTTGATGCGATGATCATAGGCGCAGCCGCCGCTGGCCGGAATCGATGCGGTCGATCCCCCCACAGGCCCTGCCTTTGTACCCTTATTTCATCCCTGCCCCACCATGGCCCTCACACCCTCGCCCGTGCTGCAGATCGAGCAGCTCTGCTTTGACTACCCGGCCCACCAGGGCCAGCCCGCCGTACCCGTGCTGCACGGATTCAACGCGAGCCTGCTGCCAGGGGTGAGCTGGGTGAGTGGCGACGAGAGCTGTGGCAAGACCACCTTGCTGCGTCTGTTGGCCGGTGAACTGCGTGCTCGATCAGGCTCGCTGGCCCTGCGCTGCGGGTCGGCCACGCTGTCGCCCGCCAGCCAGGACTGGGCCGCAGAGGTGGCCTGGTGTGATCTGCGCGGCCCGGCCCATGACCCGCTCTACCCCGCCGACTGTTTTGCCCGGCTGCAGGCACGCCACCTCGGTTTCGACAGCGACCTGCTGACCCGG
Organism: Curvibacter sp.; assembly: GCA_003987795.1. Classification (GTDB taxonomy): domain Bacteria; phylum Pseudomonadota; class Gammaproteobacteria; order Burkholderiales; family Burkholderiaceae_C; genus Curvibacter. The sequence continues at coordinate 4,396 of RXJO01000104.1, read as the reverse complement.
ATGATCGAAGGCCTGGACCTGGCCCCCCACCTGGACAAGGCCATGTACATGCTGTCGACCGGCACTCGGCGCAAGGTGGCGCTGGCCTCGGTGCTGGCCAGCGGGGCCACGCTGATGCTGCTTGACGACCCCTTTGCCGCGCTGGACAAGGGCTCGATCGACTTCCTGCTGGAGCACCTGCAAGACCAAGCCCAGGCACCTGCCGACCGAGCCTGGGTGCTGGCCGCCTATGTGCCCCCCCGCGCGGTGCCGCTGGCCAGCCACCTCGATCTGGACGCGCTCAGGAGCCCTTGATCTTGTTCAGGAACAGGCGCAGGAAGAACACCCCCATGCACAGCATGAACAAGATGCCTCCCAGGCTCATGAGGCCATAGTCGGTCGAAATCAGGTCTTGGAACGCCTTCATGGAAACACCCTTTCTTGGATTGGATGCGTCCACTGTCGATGCCGACAGGGCCCCTGCCCTTGAGAATTCTCAAGCTGGGCCAGGGGCCACGTGCAAAGGCTGATGAAGATCAAGTTGATCGCGACTCAGCTTGACTCACGAGTCGGACAGCATCGGATCCAGGGCGATGTCTCCGTCTGGAAACGAGGCCACCAGCTTCAATTCGCCACCCAGGGCCCGGATATAGTCCCGCAGGGTACTGACATGCATGTCATTGCGACGTTCGAGCTTCGAGACGGCGGCCTGCTCGATGCCCATGGCCGCACCAACGTCTGACTGGGTCATCTGACGGGCCTGTCTGACTGCCTGAAGTTGCATGTCCACCCAAAGGGCCTCAGCACGTGCTTCAGCACGGGCCTGAGCCTCTGGGGACATTCTGGAGCGCAGTTCACTGAATTTTCCGGCCATCGATCAGCCCTTCCTTTATCAATGTTTCGAGGTGCGCCTGATACAAGCGATCAGCCACTGGAATCTGCTCGCGATACCAACGGTCATCACCTGTTTTGTCGCCCCCCAATAGCAGGATGGCGGTACGCCGTGGGTCGAACGCATAGAGGACGCGCAAGGGACGCCCCTGATGCTGCACGCGCAACTCTCTGAGGTGGGTCAGTCTGGCGCCCTTCAAGCCAGAAGTGTGGGGAAAGCCCAGCTGAGGCCCCAACCGCTCCAACAGACGCACCAACACATCGATGGATTCCTGAGCCCCCTCTGACAAACAGTTCCACCATTGCCCGAACTCATCTGTGTATTCGACTTCCCAATGCTGAGCCATTATTCCTCCAGAGGACTTTTTTCTCAAGCACGGCCTGGAGCATCAGACCGTCACTCCTGGGCCGGCAGGCAAGGCTCCAGCATGCGATCGGCTGTCGGAGACGACGGTTTCAAATGGAAATCAGGGTGTCAGGATGCATGGCTGACGCCCGCGCCATCAGCGCCCGCCGATCCCCATCGCCCGCGTGATCACCTCCTTCATGATCTCGTTGGTGCCGCCGTAGATGCGCTGCACCCGGGCATCGGCGTAGGCGCGGGTGATGGGGTACTCCCACATGTAGCCGTAGCCGCCGTGCAGTTGAACGCATTCGTCCATGACCTTGCATTGCAGGTCTGAGCACCAGTACTTGGCCATGCTGGCCGTGGCGGTGTCGAGCTGGCCCGCCTGCAACAGTTCGATGCACTTGTCGACGAAGACCCGGGCCACCTGCACCTCGGTCTGCAACTCGGCCAGGGTATATCGGGTGTTCTGGTAACTGGCCACGGGCTGACCGAAGACCTTGCGCTCCTTCACATAGGCCAGGGTCCAGTCGATGGCGGCCTGGCCCGCGGCCACGGCGCCAATGGCGATCTGCAGCCGCTCCCAGGGCAGTTGCTCCATGAGGCAGATGAAACCCCGGTTGAGCTGGGCTGCGCCACCCAGCACGTTCTCGGCCGGCACACGCACGTTGTCGAAGAAGAGCTCGGAGGTGTCCTGCGCCTTCATGCCCAGCTTCTTCAGGCGCTTGCCCTTTTCGAAGCCCGGCATTCCACGCTCCACCAGCAACAGGCTGGTGCCCTTGGCCCCCGCGGCCGGATCGGTCTTGGCCACCACGATCACCAGATCGGCGTGCCAGCCATTGGTGATGAAGGTCTTGCTGCCATTGAGCAGGTAGCTGCCATCTGGCTGCAGCAGGGCCGTGGTCTTGACGCCCTGCAGGTCGCTGCCGGCGCCGGGCTCGCTCATGGCAATGGCCCCCACCATGTCTCCACTGGCCATGCGGGGCAGGTAGTGCCGCTTCTGGGCTTCGGTGCCGTAATGCAGGATGTAGGGCGCCACGATCTCGTTGTGCAACCCGAACCCGATGCCACTGAAGCCGCCGGCCGACAGCTCCTCCATCTGCGCTACGGAGTAAAGCCGATCAGCCCCGGCGCCACCGTATTCCTCAGGCAGGGTCATGCCCAGAAAGCCGTTCTCGCCCGCCTTGCGCCAGACCTCGCGATCCACATAGCCCTGCTCCTCCCAATCGGCGTGAAAAGGCTCGATCTCCTGCTTGCAAAAACGGCGGAAGCTGTCGCGGAAGGTTTCGTGATCGGGGCTGAACAGGGTGCGCGCAATCATGGTGTGGTCTCCTGGCGGGCGGGCCGCCCATTTATGAAAAGCAAATGCTTTGCAAAATTATGCCGCGAAGCCTCGTCGCATTCCATGTGGTTTCCATGCAAAGTCTTTACACGGTTCACGCTTCAGTTACCCGGCTGGCGGCCGAAAACCCGGTAAGCCACGTCACAACCCTGCCAGGAGCCCTGCTTGAACGTCACCAACAGCGTCGCACTGAACGTTGCCGTCAACGTCCTGGAAAAGCCCATCTCGCAGGTGGCCCATGCCCTCGGGGTGCCCAGCAGCGTGGATGTACCCGCCTTGGTGAAGGGCGCGGCCACCGTGGCCATGCTCTACAGCATGCCCACGGCCGCCGCCGCCGGGCTGTTGGCGGTCGGCAGCACCACCGGGCTGCTGGGCAGCCAGCTCGACGTGTTCGCCTGAGACTGCCGATCTGAATCCGCTCCGCACTGCCGGGCCGTCTGGCTCGGGTCCAATGTCTTGTCTCCATTTTTACAGAGCGCTTGCTTTGTAAAAAATATACTGATGGCTTTCATCATCCATCCGGCCGCCGCAGCCCATTCTCTGCCCGCAGCCCAGTCCCTGGAGACAAGCCATGACCGAAGCCTATGTGTTCGACGCCATCCGCACCCCAAGGGGCAAAGGCAAGAAAGACGGCAGCCTGCACGAAGTCAAGCCGGTGAACCTGCTGGCAGGCCTGCTCAATGAGCTGCAATCGCGCAATGGCTTCGACACCGCCCTCGTCGACGATGTGGTGATGGGCATCGTCTCACCGATCGGCGAGCAGGGTTCGGTGCTGCCCAAGGTGGCCGCGCTGAAGGCGGGTTGGGATTTCCGCTGCGCCGGGGTGCAGGTGAACCGCTTTTGCGCCTCCGGTCTGGAGGCCGTCAACCTGGCCGCCCAGAAGGTGCGCTCGGGCTGGGAGGACCTGGTGGTGGCCGGTGGCGTTGAAAGCATGAGCCGGGTGCCCATCGGCTCCGATGGCGGCGCCTGGGCGCAAGACCCGGAGACCAACTCGGCCACCCTGTTCGTGCCTCAGGGCATCGGGGCCGATCTGATCGCCACGCTCGACGGCTTCAGCCGGAACGATGTGGACGCTTTTGCCCTGGAGTCACAGCGGCGCGCCACCGCGGCACGGGCCGCAGGCTACTTCTCGCGCTCGGTGGTGCCAGTGCGAGATTTCCTCGACCAGGTGATTCTTGAAGAGGACGAGTTCATCAAGCCCCACACCACGCTCGAGGGCCTGGCCGCGCTCAAGCCCTCGTTCGAGCAACTGGGGGCGATGGGCTTCGATGCGGTGGCGCTGCAGCGCTACCCGCAGGTCGAGCGCATCGACCATGTGCACCATGCCGGCAACGCCTCGGGCATTGTCGATGGAGCGGCCGCGGTGCTGATCGGCTCCGAGCTGGCGGCCCGTCAGCATGGCCTGACGCCGCGCGCCCGCATCGTGGCCACCGCGCTCAGCGGGGCCGACCCCACCATCATGCTGACCGGTCCGATGCCGGCCACGCGCAAGGCCCTGGCCCGCGCGGGCCTGAACATCGGGCAGATCGACCTGTTCGAGGTGAACGAGGCTTTTGCCGCCGTGCCCATGCGCTTCATGAAGGAGATGGGCGTGCCCCACGAGAAGGTCAATGTGAACGGTGGCGCCATCGCCATGGGCCACCCGCTGGGGGCCACGGGCGCCATGATCCTCGGCACCCTGATCGATGAGCTGCACCGGCGCCAGTTGCGCTATGGCCTGGCCACGCTGTGCGTGGGCGGCGGCATGGGCATCGCCACCATCGTCGAGCGGCTGTGAGCCGCCCCTTTCTTGCGCACCCCTTCCAGAACACCCCGACGGAGACACGGCCTTGAAAACC
>RXJO01000505.1 GCA_003987795.1 Curvibacter sp. | reverse complement strand
CACGACTATCGCTGCGAGGTGCTGGTGGTGGAGCGCATCTCCGCCTCGCTGGAGGTGGCGGCCGCACTCGATCTGCACCTGGGCGATTCGGTCTTCCACTCGGTCTGCGTGCACCTGGAAGACGGCGTGCCGGTGCAGCTGGAAGACCGCTATGTGAATCCCCGTGTGGTGCCCGACTTTGGCGCGCAGGACTTCAGCCTGCAGCAACCGTCCGAATACCTGGTGCGCAACGTGCCTTTCGACCAGGTCGAGCATGTGGTGGACGCCGTGCTGCCCACGCCCGAGCAGGCCGAGCGCCTGGCCATGGTGCCGACCCAGCCCTGTCTGCTGCTGACCCGCCGCACCTGGACACGTGGCGTGCCGGTGACGGTGGTGCGCTGCCTGCACCCGGCCTCACGCTACCGCCTGGGCAGTCGTTTCAGGGCCGACGGCAACCCCGTCTTCGGCTGAGCCGGGCCAACGCTCTGGACGGCCCCGTTTTCGTTTCGGATAACTTGTATAGACAGGATGGTCAACATGACATCAATCACCGTTTCCACCCCAAGCGAACTGGTGCTGGAGCCCGGCCGGGTGAGCCTGGCCCAATGGCGCCGCATCTCGGCCGGCGGCCTGACCTTGCGCCTGCATGCGTCGGCACGGGCCGGCCTGCTGGCGGCCCAACAATGCGTGCAGCAGATCGTCGATGAAGACCGGGTGGTCTATGGCATCAACACGGGCTTCGGCAAACTGGCCAGCACGCGCATCGCCCATGAGCGCCTGGCCGAACTGCAGCGCAATCTGGTGCTGTCGCACAGCGTGGGCACCGGTGATCCCTTGCCCGCCCCGGTGGTGCGCATGGTGCTGGCCTCCAAGGCGGTCAGCCTGGCGCGTGGTCATTCCGGCGTCCGGCCTGAGTTGGTGGATGCCTTGCTGGCGCTGGCCAACGCTGATCTGTTGCCGGTGATCCCGGCCAAGGGCTCGGTGGGTGCCTCGGGCGATCTGGCCCCATTGGCCCATCTGGCCTGTGTGCTGATCGGTGAGGGCGAGGTGATGCTGCCCGAGGGGGGGCGCTTGGGCGGTACCCAGGCCTTGGCGCGCCTTGGGCTGCAACCCTTCGTGCTGGGCCCCAAGGAAGGCTTGGCACTGCTCAACGGCACCCAGGTGTCCACTGCTCTGGCGCTGGCTGGCCTGTTCGGCGCCGAAGAGGTGCTGGCGGCCGGGCTGGCCGCCGGGGCCTTGTCACTTGAGGCCATCAAGGGCTCGGTCAAGCCGCTGGACGCGCGCATCCATGCTGCCCGGGGGCAGCCGGGCCAGATCGCGGTGGCCGCCGCCCTGCGCGAGTTGCTGGAGGGCAGTGACATCGTGCATTCGCACGAGCATTGCGGCCGCGTGCAAGACCCGTATTCGATCCGCTGCGTGCCCCAGGTGATGGGCGCCTGCCTGGACAACCTCCAGCATGCGGCCCGGGTGCTGCAGACCGAGGCCAATGCCGCCTCGGACAACCCGCTGGTGTTCGACAACGGTGATGTGATCTCGGGCGGTAACTTCCATGCCGAGCCGGTGGCCTTTGCCGCCGACATCATCGCGCTGGCGGTGGCCGAGATCGGTGCCATCTCGGAGCGCCGCATGGCCCTGTTGCTGGACACCGGCCTGTCGGGCCTGCCGGCCTTCCTGATCCGCGACAGCGGCGTCAATTCGGGCTTCATGATTGCCCAGGTCACCGCTGCCGCCCTGGCCTCCGAGAACAAGTCGCTGGCCCACCCCTCGAGCGTCGACAGCCTGCCGACCTCGGCCAACCAGGAGGACCATGTCTCGATGGCCACCTACGGGGCACGCCGCCTCGCCGCCATGGTGGACAACACCGCGGTGGTGGTGGGCATCGAGGCCATGGCCGCCGCCCAGGGACTGGATTTCCAGCGTCCCTTGAAAAGCTCGCCGGCGGTGGAGGGCCTGATGGCGGGCATCCGCCAGCGCGTCGCCTTTCTTGAGCAGGACCGCTACCTGGCCCCCGACATCGAGGCCATGCGCCTGTGGGCCCGCCAGACCGACTGGCCAGCCTGCCTGAAAGTGACTTGGCCCAGTGAATCCGTCACCTTCGCCTGAACTCTCTCGCCCCTATCTCTGCCTCTCATCTACCCAGGAGTGTTGCCATGAATGCCCATGACCCGATCATCGCTGCCGCCCCCCTCACCGATCCGCGCCACGATGCCAGCCGCGTGATCCGAGCCCCGCGCGGCGCCGAGAAAAGCTGCAAGAGCTGGCTCACCGAAGCGGCCTACCGCATGATCCAGAACAACCTCGACCCCGAGGTGGCCGAGCGCCCGCAAGACCTGGTGGTCTATGGCGGCATCGGCCGGGCCGCCCGCGACTGGGCCTGCTTTGACGCCATCCTCGAGAGCCTGCGCCAGCTCGACGACGACGAGAGCCTGCTGATCCAGTCGGGCAAGCCCGTGGGCGTGTTCAAGACCCATGAGAATGCCCCGCGCGTGCTGCTGGCCAACTCCAACCTGGTGCCCAAGTGGGCCAACTGGGAGCACTTCAGCGAGCTCGACCGCAAAGGTCTGTTCATGTACGGCCAGATGACCGCCGGCAGCTGGATCTACATCGGCACCCAGGGCATTGTCCAGGGCACCTACGAGACCTTTGCCGAGGCGGCCCGCCAGCACCACGGCGGCAGCCTCAAGGGCCAGTGGATCATCACCGCCGGCCTCGGCGGCATGGGGGGGGCCCAGCCCCTGGCCGCCACCTTTGCGGGGGCGGTGTCGCTGAACATCGAATGCCAGCAGGCCAGCATTGACTTCCGCCTGCGCACCCGCTATCTCGACAAGCAGGCGCGCGACCTGGACCATGCCCTGGAACTGATCGCCCAGCACACTGCGGCTGGCGATGCGGTGTCCATTGGCTTGCTGGGCAATGCCGCCGATGTGTTGCCCGAACTGGTGCGCCGCGCACGGGCCGGTGGCCTCAAGCCCGGCCTGGTGACGGACCAGACCTCGGCCCACGACCTGGTCAATGGCTACCTGCCAGCCGGTTGGAGCGTGGCCCAATGGCGTGCCGCCCAACAGGACCCGGCCCAGCATGGTGCGCTCAAGAAGGCGGCTGCCCAGTCCTGTGCGCGTCATGTGCAGGCCATGCTCGACTTCCAGGCCATGGGTGTGCCAGTGGTCGATTATGGGAACAACATCCGTCAGGTCGCCTTCGATGAGGGCGTGCAGAACGCCTTTGACTTCCCGGGCTTCGTGCCGGCCTACATCCGGCCGTTGTTCTGCGAGGGCAAAGGTCCGTTCCGCTGGGTGGCCCTGTCGGGCGACCCGGAAGACATCTACAAGACCGACGCCAAGATCAAAGAACTCTTCCCGGAGAACACCCATGTGCACCGCTGGCTCGACATGGCCCGCGAGCGCATCAGTTTCCAGGGCCTGCCCGCGCGCATCTGCTGGCTGGGCCTGGGCGAGCGCCACAAGGCCGCGCTGGCCTTCAATGAAATGGTGCGCCAGGGCGAGCTCAAGGCGCCCATCGTGATCGGCCGCGACCACCTGGACACCGGCTCGGTGGCCAGCCCCAACCGCGAGACCGAGAGCATGAAGGACGGCACCGATGCTGTCAGCGACTGGCCGCTGCTGAATGCGCTGCTCAACACCGCCGGCGGTGCCACCTGGGTCAGTCTGCACCACGGCGGGGGCGTGGGCATGGGCTACTCGCAGCATTCGGGTGTGGTCATCGTGGCCGATGGCAGCGAGGCCGCCGACCAGCGCCTGGCCCGCGTGCTGTGGAACGACCCGGCCACCGGCGTGATGCGCCACGCCGATGCGGGCTACGAAAGCGCGCAGGCCTGTGCCCAGCGCAACGGCCTGAACCTGCCCATGCTCAAGGGTTGAGCGCGGGAGGCGGGAATCTCAAAAGCCACCCCGATTCCCAGCGCGTGGGAATCGGGGCTTGGCGACGTGGCCATGCCGCCAGATACTGCAAGCCGAACAACGCGTCAGCGCCCAAGCATTCCCATGACCGTCGGACCCGACACCACCCCCGCCACCGACCGCGCCTTGCAGGTGCTGTCGGTGCTGGCCCAGCACCGCGAGCCGCTGAGCGCTCTGGAGCTGAGTGCTGCCACCGGGTTGGCCAAGAGCACGCTGTACCGCCAGATCGCGACTTTGCGGCGCTGGGGTTTCGTGATGGAGGTCGACGGACGTTACGGGCCAGGGCCGGCCAGCGTCGAGTTGGCCTGCGGTTTCGATGCCAGCTCACGCCTGGTGCAGTGCGCCCGGGCTGACCTGCAGGCTCTGGCCCGCCTCAGCAGTGAGAGTGTGGCCCTGGTGGCGGTGCTCAACGAGCGCGCAGTGTGCCTGGAGATGGTCGACAGCGTCCAATCGCTGCGCTGCTCTTTCGACAAGGGCCGCAGCGTGCCGCTGCGCGACGGCGCCAGTGCCAAATGCCTGCTGGCCCACCTGCCCGAGGCCCAGCGCGAAGCCGTGCTGGAGCGCTCGGGTTTCGGGGCAGCCGAACGCGAAAGCCGGCGCCGCGAGCTGGCGCTCATCCGCGAGCGAGGGCATGCCATCACGGCCGGCGAGGTCGATGCCGGGGTCTGGGGCGTGAGCGCGCCCCTGCTCGACGGGCAGCGTCAGTTGCACGGCGCCATCACCCTGATGGCACCGACCTTGCGTATCGATGGTCGCGAGGCCGCCTTCGTGCACATGACCCTGGTCACTGCCGCGCGCATCGCCCGTGCGCTTCAGGGCCCGTGAGCCCTTGAACTGATCTGATTTCCTCCCCCCGCTGTTTCACTCCAACCTGACAGGACCTGCCCCATGAACTTCCGTCGCCAACTCCTCCTTGCCGCCCTGGCCTTCAGTGGCTTTACCAGCCTGCACAGCACCGCCAGTGCCCAGACCGATGTGCTGCACGTGGCCACCGATGCCACCTTCCCGCCCATGGAGTACATGGACAACGGCAAGCGCACCGGCTTCGATGTCGAGTTGGTCGAAGCGGTGGCCGCGGCCATGGGCAAGAAGGTCGAATGGGTGGACATCGACTTCAAGGGCCTGATCCCGGGTCTGATCTCCAAGCGCTTCGACATGGCGGTGTCGGCCATCTACATCACCGATGAGCGC
>RXJO01000551.1 GCA_003987795.1 Curvibacter sp. | reverse complement strand
CGCAGCACCTGTGTGCTTGATCCATGTGTAAGTGGTGCCCGGGGCCGGAATCGAACCGGCACGCCTTGCGGCGGGGGATTTTGAGTCCCCTGCGTCTACCAATTTCACCACCCGGGCAAAAAAACGCTAGATCGAAATTATGGCACAGTGTTGGGCATGAATTACCCAACCATTGAAGATGCAGTCGGCAAGACGCCGTTGATTGCGCTGCAGCGCATCGGTGTGGCCGACAACCAGCGGCGTGGCAACGTGGTGTTGGCCAAGCTCGAGGGCAACAACCCGGCCGGTTCGGTGAAAGACCGGCCGGCTTTGTCGATGATCCGCCGCGCTGAAGAGCGGGGGGACATCAAGCCGGGCGATACGTTGATCGAGGCGACCTCGGGCAATACCGGCATCGCGCTGGCGATGGCGGCGGCCATCCGGGGCTACCGCATGGTGCTGATCATGCCCGAGGATCTGTCGATCGAGCGGGCCCAGACGATGAAGGCCTTCGGGGCCGAGCTGCTGCTGACGCCCAAGAGCGGCGGCATGGAGTACGCCCGTGACCTGGCCGAGCAGATGCAGCGCGAGGGCAAGGGCCGGGTGCTGGACCAGTTCGGCAATGCCGACAACCCGCGCATCCATTACGAGACCACCGGCCCCGAGCTGTGGGAGCAGACCGGCGGGCGCATCACCCATTTCGTGAGCGCCATGGGCACCACGGGCACCATCACGGGCGTGGCGCGCTTCCTCAAGGAGAAGAACCCGGCGGTGCGCATCATCGGCGCCCAGCCCAGCGAGGGTTCGCGCATTCCGGGCATCCGCAAGTGGCCCGAGGCCTACCTGCCCAGCATCTACGACAGCAGCCTGGTCGATCAACTGGTCTATGTGTCGCAAGACGATGCCGAAGAGACCTGCCGCCGCCTGGCGCGCGAGGAAGGCATTTTTGCCGGCATCTCGGCCGCGGGCGCCTGCTGGGTCGCGCAAGAGATTGCGCGCGGCTGCGAAAACGCCACCATCGCGTTTGTCGTGTGCGACCGGGGTGATCGCTACCTGTCCACCGGCGTGTTTCCGGCCTGACACCACGCAGGCCGGCGCTTTCCGACATCGCCAGCCGTTTGCCCGAGGAGGGGTTTTTCATGGCCGCAGAATTCCGTTTTTGTCCTCAGTGCGCCACGCCGCTCGAATGGATCTCGCAGGCTGAAGACGGTGGCGACAAGCTCCGTCTGCGCTGCGTGGCCTGCGACTGGACGCACTGGAACAACCCCACGCCGGTGCTGGCGGCCATCATCGAGTACCGGGGGCAGGTGCTGCTGGCGCGCAACGCGGCCTGGTCGGGGCGCATGTTCGCCTTGATCACGGGCTTCATGGAGGCGGGCGAATCCCCTGAGCAAGGCATTGCGCGCGAGATCAAAGAAGAGACCAACCTCGACGTGCTGTCGCTCGATCTGGTGGGCGTCGCCGATTTCCAGCGCATGAACCAGGTGATCATCACCTACCACGCGGTGGCCGAGGGCGAGATCAGCCTGTCGCCCGAGCTGGTCGAGTACAAGCTGCTTGATCTGCAGGATGTGAAGTGCTGGCCCGCCGGCACCGGGCTGGCCCTGGCCCAGTGGCTGCGGACGCGGGGCATCGAGCCGCAGTTCATCGAGTTTCCGAAGCGCGAAGAGTGAGCGGGGCGGCCCCATTGGCGGCCCAACGCGCCGGTCCTGCGTAGAATCACCCAAGACCTGAGGAACCCAGATGGACATCCACAAAGAAATCGACACCCGCGGCCTGAACTGCCCCTTGCCCATCCTGAAGGCCAAGAAGGCATTGACGGACATGCTGAGCGGCCAATTGCTCAAGGTGGTCGCCACCGACCCGGGTTCGACCCGCGACTTCCAGGCCTTTGCCAAGCAGACCGGCAACGAGCTGGTCGAGCAGAAGACCCTGGGCGACGAGTTCATCCACGTGCTGCGCCGTCGCTGAGTCGCGACTGAGCCGGCTCTGTGAGCCGCCGCAAAAAAGCCACCCAGGCACAGGCCGGGGTGGCTTTTTTTCATGGGGGGCCGGGCGTTGCAGCCCGGTCGGGTTTCAGAGCGCCAGGCTCTTGAGGTAGTCGCGGAAGCCCGAGCCCACTTCGGGGTGTTGCAGGGCCAGTTCGACGGTGGCTTCCAGAAAGCCTTCCTTGCTGCCGCAGTCGTAGCGCTTGCCTTCGTATTGCCAGGCGTAGACGGCCTCGGTGGTCATCAGGCGGGCGATGGCATCGGTCAGCTGGATCTCGCCACCGGCACCACGCGGCTGGTTGGCCAGCATGTCGAAGATGGCCGGGGTCAGCACGTAACGGCCAGCCACGCCCATGCGCGAGGGGGCCACTTCAGGCATGGGTTTTTCGACGATGTGGCTGACCTTGAGCACGCGGTCGTCCACCGGCTCGCCCACCACGATGCCGTAGCGGCGCACGTGTTCCAGCGGCACTTCCTGCACGGCCAGGATGGAGCGACCCAGCTTGGCGAACTGGCGGGTCATCTGGGCCATCACGGGCTCGCCGCCGGCGGGGGCCGACATCAGGTCGTCGGCCAGCAGCACGGCGAAGGGTTCGTTGCCCACCAGGTGGGCGGCGCACAACACGGCATGGCCCAGGCCCAGCGAGCGCGGCTGGCGCACGTAAGAGAAGGTCATGCCCTCGGGGCGCAGTTCGCGCAAGCGCGCCAGCATCTCGGTCTTGTGGGCGGCTTCGAGTTCGGCTTCCAGCTCATAGGCCGTGTCGAAGTGGTCTTCGATGGCGCGCTTGCTGCGGCCGGTGACGAAGATCATGTGCTCGATGCCGGCCGCATGGGCCTCTTCCACCGCGTACTGGATCAGTGGCTTGTCGACCACGGGCAGCATCTCCTTGGGGCTGGCCTTGGTGGCCGGCAGAAAACGCGTGCCGAGACCGGCCACCGGGAAAACCGCCTTGCGGACGGTCTGCTTGATGTTCATTAACTCATCCTCCTCAATTGATCCTGGATGCCGGCCAGCTTGGTGCTGAAGTCGGCCACCCGTTTTTTCTCTTGCTCGATCACGGCCGGCGGGGCCTTGGCCACGAAGGCCTCGTTGGACAGCTTGCCCTGGGCCTTGGCGATCTCGCCTTCAAGGCGGGCCGCTTCCTTGCCCAGACGGGCCTTCTCGGCGGCGACATCGATCTCCACGAACAGGCAGACGCGCGACTGGCCCACCACCGCCACCGGGGCGGCCTGGGCGGCCTCGGCCCACTCGGCTTCTGTGGCGAACAGCTTCACCTCGCTGAGCTTGGCCAGCGCCTGCAGTGTGGCGGCCGATTGTTGCAGGAAGGTGGCTTCTTCGGCCGTGTTGGCCACGGCCAACAGCGGCAGTCGGGTGGCGGGCGACACGCCCAACTCGCCGCGCAGATTGCGGCAGGCATCGACCAGCGCCTTGAGGCGCTCGACATGGGCGATGGCCGCCGGGTCGATCTTGGCCGGCTGCGCTTCGGGGTAGCGTGCCACGCTGACGGATTCGCCCGGCAGGCCAGCCACAGGGGCCACGATTTGCCACAGTTCTTCGGTGATGAAAGGAATGATCGGGTGGGCCAGGCGCAGGATGGCTTCCAGTGTGCGGATCAGCGTGCGGCGCGTGCCCCGTTGCTGTGCCTCGTCACCGGTCTGGATCTGCACCTTGGCGATTTCCAGGTACCAATCGCAAAATTCGTTCCAGACGAAGTCGTAGAGCCGGTTGGCCACGTTGTCGAGGCGGTACTCCTCGAAGCCCTTGGCCACGTCGGCCTCGACCTGCTGCAGCACCGAGGCGATCCAGCGGTCGGGCTGGCTGAAGCTCATGTAGCCATGGGCCTTGCCACCCACGGCGCAATCGGCCTTGGTGTGCTCCATCAGGCCGCAATCATGGCCTTCGCAGTTCATCAGCACGAAGCGGGTGGCGTTCCAGAGCTTGTTGCAGAAGTTGCGATAGCCCTCGCAGCGCTTGCTGTCGAAGTTGATGCTGCGGCCCAGCGAGGCCAGGGCGGCAAAGGTGAAGCGCAGCGCATCGGCCCCATAGGCCGGAATGCCCTCCGGGAACTCCTTTTGCGTGTTCTTGCGCACTTGAGGCGCGGTCTCGGGCTTGCGCAGGCCGGTGGTGCGTTTGTCCAGCAGGGGCTCGAGCGCGATGCCGTCGATCAGGTCCACCGGGTCGAGCACGTTGCCTTCCGACTTGCTCATCTTCTTGCCCTGGGCATCGCGCACCAGGCCGTGGATGTACACGTGCTTGAAGGGCACCCGGCCCGTGAAATGGGTGGTCATCATGATCATCCGGGCGACCCAGAAGAAGATGATGTCGTAGCCCGTCACCAGCACGGTGCTGGGCAGGTAGAGGTTGAAGTCGTCGGTGGCCGAGTCGCTCTGCTCGGGCCAGCCCATGGTGCTGAAGGGTACGAGGGCCGAGGAGTACCAGGTGTCCAGCACGTCTTCGTCGCGGCGCAGGGTCTTGCCCGGGGCCTTGGCCTGGGCTTCGGCCTCATTGCGGGCCACGATCACGTGGCCGTCTTCGTCGTACCAGGCCGGGATCTGGTGGCCCCACCACAGCTGGCGGCTGATGCACCAGTCCTGGATGTTGTTCATCCACTGGTTGTAGGTGTTGACCCAGTTCTCGGGCACGAACTTCACCTCGCCGCTGGCCACGGCGTCAATGGCCTTCTGGGCGATCGATTTACCGGTGGGGTCTTGCTCGCTGACCTTGCTCATGGCGACAAACCATTGGTCAGTCAGCATGGGCTCGATCACCTGACCGGTGCGGGTGCAGCGCGGCACCATCAGCTTGTGCTTCTTCACCTCGACCAGGGCGCCGGCGGCTTCCAGGTCGGCCACCACGGCCTTGCGGGCCACGAAGCGGTCCAGGCCCTGGTACTTGGCGGGGGCGTTCTCGTTGATCTTGGCTTCGAGCGTCAGCACGCAGATCATCGGCAGGCCGTGGCGCTGGCCCACGGCATAGTCGTTCTGGTCGTGGGCCGGGGTCACCTTGACCACGCCGGTGCCGAATTCGCGGTCCACGTAGTCGTCGGCAATCACCGGGATCTCGCGGTCGGTCAGCGGCAG
>RXJO01000321.1 GCA_003987795.1 Curvibacter sp. | reverse complement strand
GAGCAACGCGCTGCTGCGACGGCGCAAGGCCTGCTCCGATGGGCTGTTCGTGCGGACCACCGGCGGAATGGAGCATACGGCCCTGGCCGACGAACTCATCGGGCCGGTCCGCCGGGCGCTGGCGATCCTTCAGCAGTCGCTGTAGAGGCTGCAGGGCTTCGAGCTGAAAGCGTCGGAGCGCACGCTCAGGATCCTCCTGTCCCCCGCGGGGAGGGCATCGTCCTGACCCGGCTGATCTCGGCGGTGCTGCGGTAGGTGCTGCGCGTGCGCATCGAGGCACTGCGGCGGCCCAACGACCAGTACCAGCAGCAGCTGCAGAGAGGCGAGATCGGCAACCTCGCCTTCCTGAAGGCGGGCTTCTACCAGCAGCGCCTGTTCGGCGATCCCTACTGCTGCTTGGCGCGCAAGCGCCATCCGTCCGTCGGCCCCGGGTTCTCGCTGTAGGCGTTCCTGCTTGCCCAGCACATAACGGTGGCCACGGGCCATGCAGTCGACCTGGTGGAGTGTGCGCTCTCGAAGATTCGCGCCAAGCGCGACGTCATCTTGAGCGTGACCCAATACCACGTCGCGGCGGAGGACGTCGCGCACTCCAACCTAGTCGTCACCGTGCCTCGCGAAGCGGCGCGCGATGCCCGGGGCGTGCAGATCCTGCCGGTGCCCCTGCGAATTCCCGCGTCGGACGTGCGCCAGTTCTGGCACCGGCGAGCGCACAGGGATCCGGCCAACCAATGACTGCGCGCCACTCTCGCCAAGCTTGTGTTCGACTAGGCCTCGCGGGCAGGTCGCAGGCGGCGAGGCCGCGCCTGAAGGAGATGCCGACAGCGCGCCGGCGCCTCCGGAGGCCCGGGGCTGGCTCGTCGGCGCACCGTCGCAATGCGGATGCCCGCCCATCGCGAGGCGCGATCGCCGTGCAGGCGTCCCGCCCGGCACCGCGCTTTGACCTTCGTCAAACGACCCGCGGATTCTTTCGGCGACCGCCGCGAACCCCGCATTGCGTGTTGACAGCTCCACTCCTGCCGGATAACTTTAGTTTGCCGCCTAATAATAGTGATAGGTCTTCCGCTGCCGTGCAGCGAAACAACCCCATGAAGGAGAATCCATGCACACGAAGGACGAAGCCAGCCTGAACGCCCGGCGATATGACAGGCCGGGCCGTGCCGTCCGCGGCCTCGAAGACGGCGCAGCGCGCGCACCACGGGCCTGCCCATGAAGAACGAGTGTCCTCCTTCGGCGGCGCAGGCCCGCACGTTGTTCGGCTTCCCCAAGCTGCCGGCCGCCTACGGGGCGCTGGTGATGCCGCTGCTTCTCTCGATCCTGATGACCTTCGTGGTGTCGGCCGTATCGACGCTGCGCAGCATCGGCCTGGCGCCCGGCTTTTTCTACATCTGGTTCAGTGCATGGGCGTTGTCATGGGGCATCGCCTTCCCGACGCTGCTCTTCGCGCTGCCCCTGGTGCGCAGGGCCACCGCGGCGCTCGTGATGCGGGATTGACCCAAGGGTTGCCTTCCGTCCGCGCCCGCTGAGTCGGGCGCGGCCCTATCTGGCAAGGTGCTGGCCCATGTACTTAGCGCGACCGGAGTATGGCGCCCGTCGGGCGCTGCTCCATCGCAGGGGCGATTCAGCCGCTGGTGCGCGCCATGGTATGGAGCATCGCTCCGATGCCATTGGGTAGGGCCATCGCCTTGCACAGGATCACGAGTGTTGCGAAGACGTTCGGGTGCTGTCCCACCTGCCGCGCGCCGGCCACCAGCGCGAGCACCTTCGGCATGTCCGGTCCGTGGGCGCCGAGGCCGTCCACGAGCTCGAGCAGTACGGCCAAGCGCGGTTCCTCGTCGTCGTAGAGGGGATGGCCGAAGCACGGTAGCTCGTTACCCTTGAAACCCGAGGCCGCGGCCAGCGGCAGGGCGTCTTCGGGTACCAGGCTGGCGGGCAGGGCTTTGATGAGCGCCTCGACCGCAGTGGTGCCTCCGACCTGCATGGGCCCCGACTGTGCCGGCATCGCCGTGGCGACGCAGGCGTGCAGGTCGGCGCCCGTCGAGGCGCAGATCCGCGCGGCGAAGGTTGGTGCCGACAGCTTGTGCTCGGCGGACATCATGAGCGCGGCATCGATAGCACGCAGGCATAAGGCCGCTCGCCCAGCCCGAGCCCGCGGGTGGCGTACTGCGCTACGAACTCGCCCTCGCGGGTCGCGGAGAAACTCACGCCGGGCCCGAAGACGCCGGCCGTGCCGGCCAGTGACTGCAGCAGGCTGCGGCAGGACGCGAAACCGGCCGCTTCGAACGCGAACAGCGAGGTCGTCAGTATCGCCTGCAGCTTGAGCGGCGTGACCAATCAGCCTAACTCCTAGGCGGGCGGCCGTTTGCGTTTCGAGTCGTGGGCCAACGCCCAGAATCAGGCCATTGCCGTGGGTAAGGCGATCGCCAGTGGGGGTGTGGCTTATGACGAGATTCCGTGATTTGGGTCCGAGCAGTATGAACTTAACCTGCAGGCGCTAGGCATTCCTGGCAACGATCTCGCGGGCATCGTACGCGGCTCGGTGTAGGACGGGACACTCTCCGTCTTCCAGGTGACCGAGAACGGCCTGCACAGTGTCATCGCCGTGAATGCGTCCCGGAACATCAAGGTCGCCAAGCGTCGGTTCAAGTAAGGCACCTGCCTGCTGCCGTCTGTTTTAACCGACGTCTCGGTGCGCCGGGACAAGCTTTGATTAGCCCAGGCGGAGGCTGGATTGCTAGCCTCCGTTCACGCTTTGCGCCTGCAGTATGGATACGTTGACGTGCTTGACCTGAGTGAACTCGTACAGATCGTCCTTCGATTCCTCGCGGCCCAGCCCCGACTGCTTGTAGCCGCCGAAGGGCGCGCTGATGAAATGCGACGAGCAGTCGTTGATCCACACGTAGCCGGCTTCTATGCGCGCGGCGGCGCGGTGTTTCATGACCAGGTCGCGTGTCCAGATGGATGCGGTCAAGCTCAGCTCCGTGCTGTTGACGGAATCGAAATCTCGTCCTCGCGGCTCCAGCGCAGGACCGACAGCACCGAGCCGAATATCTCCTGGCTCGTCACCTTCATCGAAGGCGCCAACCCAGTGAAGACTGTAGGTTCGATAAAGGGGCCGTTGGCCAGTTGCGGGTCTTAGGGATGCGCGCCGCCGGCCGCCAATCGGGCCCCTCGCTGCGCGCCGAGGCGAAGTAGGCTAGGCTGCGCTTGTACTGCGTGCGGTTGATCGGCGTGCCCACGGTTGTGTTCATTTGAGTGGCTAGACCTGAGCGGTGGCGCTCGCGTATCAGTGCGGCTATCTGTTTCACGAAGCGGTCGTTCACTCGTTGATGCCGCGCACGGCGCCGTCGACGGTGCGGTCGATGTTGGCATCGGGGTAGATGACTATGGCTTTGCTACCGCCCAGCTCCAGCAGGCAGCGCTTTATGGTGTCGGCCGAAACGCTGCCGATCAGGCCCACGGCCGCCACGTTCGGGTGCCCCACCAGGGCCGCGCCGACGACACCACGCAGTTGAGCACGCCGGGCGGGAATAGGTCCTACAGCAGTTCCATCAGGCGCAGCGTGGACAGCAGGGGTACCCCAACTGCCTGGTGGTGGGCCTGACCCGCCAGCCCAGGTTGAGGAAGAGCTCAACGGCTCGGTTTCTTTCTTTGTAGGAATACATCAACTACCTCTTGGTCGTCCAAGTTTTCGTCCGCACCCCCGATGGAGTGAGCCAGTTGATATAGTAGTGGGGTCACGCGCCCTATTGGGACACAAGCCAGGAACCAGCGCGACCCGCATCCGAATCATGCTTCCAGCGGCCGCTTGCTGAAACGCATCGAAAAATCGACAGCCGTCACGTCCTTGATTAGTGCGCCCACGGAGATGCGGTCGACGCCGGTCTCCGCGTAGGCCCGCAGATTCTCGTAGGTGACGCCGCCGGAGACCTCTAGGCTGCAGCGGCCCTGGGCCAGACGCACAGCTTCGCGCACCGTCTCAAGGGGCATGTTGTCCAGCAGCACCATGTTCACGCCCGCGTCGAGCGCTTCCTCCAACTGCCCCAGCGTCTCGACCTCGACCTGGATGAAGGTTACACGGCTCTCGAGCGCGTGCGCCGCTCTGAACGCGGCAGTCAAGCCACCCGCTGCCACGATGTGGTTTTCCTTGATCAGGACTGCGTCGTATAGGCCCATCCGGTGGTTCTGGCCGCCGCCGCAGCGCACGGCGTACTTTTGCGCGGCACGTAGGCCGGGGATTGTCTTGCGCGTGTCCAGGACGGCCGCACGCGTGCCTTCGACCACCTTGACATAGCGGGCAGTCTTGGTCGCCACGCCGCTGAGCGTCTGCAGGAAATTCAGGCAGGTGCGCTCGGCGGTGAGGAGCTCGCGCGCCGCACCTTCGATCACGATGACGGCCTGCCCGGGCACGCAGGTGCCGCCCTCGGGTACATGCCAGTCGGCCCGCGCCGTCGGCGCCACTCGCCGCAGTACTTCCTCGACCCAGGGTCGGCCGCAGACGACTGCCGACTGGCGGCATGTGATGGTGGCTGTGGCACGGGCGGCCGCCGGGACCAGTTCCGCAGTCAGGTCCCCTGGGCCGACATCCTCGTCCAGCGCGCGCTCGACATCCTGGTGCACCAGCTTCAGAAACTCTTTATTGATCACTTTCAATCCTTTGTCCATTCTGGCAAGGGCGCGCCTCCGGCGCGGCCTTGCCACATGTGCCGTCGTAGCCCACGGAATTGAACCCGCAGGGCCACGGCGGCATGCTCGCTTCCCGGTCTGGCGGTATGAGCGCGACCGCAGAAGACTTCGCTTCTCGGGCGAGCCGGTGAACACGCACTAGCGGCTGTGCTTGCACAGCGGGGCTGATTTTACAAAATTATTAGATACCGAATGATTTTAGGGAAACCCCGTAGGGACAAGCGTTGCCCGGATCAACATGCTCCTCTAAAATCATTAGCAGGCTAACAATAATTGCATCACCAGGAGATGCCTAATTCCCCGCTATGAATCCCACTGAAATCTCGGCGCCGATCTGTTCAGACTCGCTACTGCTCGGACATGCCGCAATCGACGGCGAGCACGAGCAACTTGCCGAACTGATTGAGCGCATGCGCTGTGTCGCCGCGTCTGAAATGG
>RXJO01000362.1 GCA_003987795.1 Curvibacter sp. | reverse complement strand
GCGACGCCAACAAGATCTACGATTTCTGCGCCCGCATCGTCGATGCCACGGCCGATCTGTCGATCGCCTTCAAACCCCAGATCGCTTACTTTGCCGCGCACCGCGCCGAAGGCCAGCTGGAGCGGCTGATGGAGCACATGCGCCGGGTTGCGCCCCATGTGCCCATCATCCTGGACGCCAAGCGCGGCGACATCGGCTCGACTGCCGAGCAGTACGCCAAGGAGGCCTTCGACCGCTATGGTGCCGATGCGGTCACCCTCTCGCCTTTCATGGGTTTTGATTCGGTGCAGCCGTACCTCAAGTACGAAGGCAAGGGGGCCTTCCTGCTGTGCCGCACCTCCAACCCGGGTGGCGACGATCTGCAGAACCAGCGCCTGGCCTCGGTCGAAGGCCAGCCCCTGCTGTACGAACACGTGGCCCGCCTGGCCCAGGGTCCTTGGAACCTGAACGGACAGCTGGGCCTGGTGGTGGGCGCCACCTACCCGGCCGAGATCGAGCGCGTGCGGGCCCTGGCGCCCACGCTGCCGCTGCTGATCCCCGGTGTCGGCGCCCAGGGTGGGGACGCCGTGGCCACGGTGCGCGCTGGCTGGAAGCCTGGTGCGCCCATCGTCGTCAACTCCTCGCGCGCCATCCTGTACGCCTCGTCGGGCGATGATTTCCAGGATGCGGCCCGCCGCGAGGCCCTGCGCACCCGCGACCTGCTGCAGGCCGCCCGCGGCTGAGTCTGCCGGCGCCGAACGCCATGCAGGTCAAATGGCTCGAAGACCTGGTGGTGCTGGCGCAGACGCGCAGCTTCACCCGGGCCGCCGAGCTGCGCCATGTCACCCACCCGGCGTTCGGGCGCCGCATCCGGGCGCTGGAGGAATGGGCTGGCACGCCGCTGGTGCAGCGCGGCCCTGGCCCGGTGACGCTGACGGCCGCTGGCGACAGTCTGCTGCAGGATGCCCGGCACCTGCTGCAGGGCCTGGGCCAGGCCCATGACGCCCTGCGCGGTGCCGCTGGCCGAGAACAGCAGACCCTGAGCCTGGCCACCGGCCGCACCCTGGCGCGCACCCTGGTGGCCGATTGGCTGTGCCGTCTGCAGCCCGAGCTGGGGCAGGCCGAGGTGCTGATCCGCACCCGGGCCCTGGCCGATACCACCCGTCTGCTGGAGCGCGGTGAGGTCGATTTCATGCTGACCTACCACCACCCGCTGTTGGCGCTGCAGATTCCGGCCCGCCAGTACAGCCACCTGACCCTGGCCCGTGATGAGCTGGTGCCCGTCAGCCAGTGCGATGCGGGCGGCAAGCCCATGCATGCGCTGGCGCCCGGCGTCGCAAGCCCCTACCTGGCCTATGCCGACAGCCTGGCGCTGGGGCGGCTGGTGCAGGACCATCTGGCGCACCACCCGCAGGCACCGTCCCTTGACCGGCACATCGAGTGCGATTCGGCCGATGCCTTGCTCGAGTACGCCCTCAAAGGTCTGGGGGTGGCCTGGCTGCCCGTCTCCCTGGCGGCCGGGGCCTTGCATGAGGGGCGCCTGTGCCGGGTCGGTGATCCCCGTCTGACGGTCCGTTTCGAGGTGCGGCTGTACCGACCCAAGCGCCGCCTGTCCGCCCTGGCCGAGCAGGTCTGGCAACGCAGCGAGAGCCTGCTCTGAGAACCTGTCCTGAGAGCTCGTGCTGAAATTGGCACCACCTGGTGCCGTTTTGGCACCAAAGCGGTGGCTGCAAGCCGGACAATCGGGAGGACGCAGGCGATCATCCGCCTGTCACGCCCTGTCTTGTCCGGAGTCCCTCATGAACACTGAATCCCTCCTGTCCCCGCGCCGCCGTGCGCTCTGGCCCTGGCTGAGTGCCCTGGGTGCGCTGACCGTGCTGGCCACCACGGCGCGGGCCGAAGGCTACCCGGACAAACCGGTCACCCTGGTGGTGGGCTATCCCGCCGGCGGCAGCACCGACCTGATGGCTCGCACCATCGGCCCTGAGCTGTCGCGCCGCCTCGGCACCCCGGTGGTGATCGAGAACCTGGGGGGCGCCGGGGGGGCGATCGGCGCCCAGAAGGTGGCCAGTGCCGCCGCCGACGGCTACACCCTGCTGGTCGGCGCAAACAATGAGATCGCCATCAAGCGTCTCGTGGCCCCGGCCTCGGTCAAATACGAACTGCGCGACTTCACCCCCCTGGGCCTGATCGCCTCGCAGCCCATGGTGCTGGTGGCTTCGCCGCGCACCGGCGTCAAATCTGTGGCCGACTTCATGAAGCAGGTCAAGGCCAACCCGGGCAAGTTCACCTACGGCAGCTCGGGCGTGGGCACGGCCCTGCACCTGGCCGGCGAGATGATCAAGGACCAGGGCGGCCTGTTCATGACCCACATCCCCTACCGCGGTGTGGCGCCCCTGACCACCGACCTGCTGGGCAGCAACGTGGACTATGGCGTGTTCGTCTTGTCCAGCGGTCTGCCCTTGATCAAGAGCGGCAAGCTGGTGGCCCTGGGCACCACCGAGCGCAAGCGTTCGCCCGCCACACCTGACGTGCCGGCGGTGGCCGAGACGCCCGCGCTCAAGAACATCGACATCAGCTCCTGGTTCGCCCTGCTGGGCCCGGCCCGTCTGCCTGAGGCGGTGAGCACCCGCCTGAGGAAGGCCTTGGCCGAGACCCTGCAGGCCCCCGAGGTACGCAAGAAGCTTGAAGAGACCGGCTCGACCGTGGCCAACCCCCAGTTGGACCTGGCCCGCTTCATGGCCGAGGAAAGCGCCAAGTACAAGCGCATCGTCGAATTTGCCCGCATCGAGGAGTGAACCCGTGACCGCATCCCCTGAATTCGCGCTGTCCTGTCCCGATCTGGGCCCCTGGCGCGCCGGCAACACCGGTGTCGAAGGTGTGTGGCAGTTCGACGGCGCCGAGCCTGGGCGCCACGTGATGATCAGCGCCCTGGTGCATGGCAACGAGCTGTGTGGTGCCTGGGCTCTGCTGGGCTTGTTGCAATCCGGGCTGCGCCCGCAGCGTGGCCGCCTGACCCTGGCCTTCTGCAATCTGGCTGCCTTCGATCGCTTCGACCCGCTGAACCATGACGCCTCGCGCTTTGTCGACCAGGACCTGAACCGCCAATGGCTGGTCGAGCGCATCGAGGCCGGCGACAGTCAGGAGCGTCGGCGCGCAGCCCAGCTGCGTCCCTTCGTCGAGCAGGCTGACTGGCTGCTCGACCTGCATTCCATGCACGAGCGAGGTCTGCCCCTGCTGCTGACCGGTGTGCAGCCCCGCAACCTGGACCTGGCCCGCGCCCTGGGCGCGCCCGAGCACATCGTGGTTGATGCGGGGCACAAGGACGGCGTGCGCATGCGCGACTTCGGCCGCTTCGGAGAGCTGGCCGACAACGGCACGCGTTCCTTGCTGATCGAGTGCGGCTTCCATGGCGATCTGTCCAGCCGCAGCGTGGCGCAGGACGCTTGCCTGCGCTTTCTGCGCGAATCGGGCGCGGTCGACGACGCGGTGCTCCAGACCACCCTGCCGGGCTGGCTGCAGGCGCCTGCCCCGCGTCAGTGGGCGCTCGAGGTGACCGGGCCGGTGGTGGCCCGCAGCCCGGCGTTCCGCTTCGTCGAACCCTACCAGGGCCTGGAGGTGATCGAGCGTGCCGGCACCGTCATCGGCTGGAACGACGGCGAGGCCGTCACCACGCCTTACGACGACTGCGTGCTGGTCATGCCCTCGGTGCGCCAGGCCCGCGCCGGCGTCACCGTCGTCCGCTTCGCCCGCCGCAGCCTCTTGTGAGGCGGTGAGTCAGCGCTGGCGGCGGCGTTTCAGAAGACCATCGCCGCCCAGCACGCAGCCCAGGGCCAACACCACCAGCGTGATCCCGCCCCATTGCCAGGGCGTGATGCCCTCGCCCAGCAGCAGCATGCCGGCGCTCAGCCCCACCACCGGCACCCCGAGGCTGAAGGGCGCCACCCGGTTGGCCGGGTGCCGTTGCAGCAGGCGTGTCCACAGGGCATAGCCCAGCACGCTGGCCATCCAGGCCAGGTAGGCCACGGCGACCCAGGCCAGCACAGGGGCGTGCAGCCAGTGCCAGCGCAGCTCGGGCGGATCCTGCCACCATGAAAGGGCGGCAAAGGGCAACACCGGCACCAGGCAGCTCCAGACCACGAAGCCCAGCGGGTCCATGTCGGGGCTGTGTTCGCGGGCCTTGCGGATCACGATGTTCGAGCTGGCCCACATGGCGGCCGCGCACAGATTCAGCACAAAGCCCCAGAAGGTGGTGGCGCCGGCAGCGCCGCCTGGCGCCACATAATTCAGTGCGAAACACAGCAGGCCGGCACAGGCCAGCGCCAGGCCGATCTGCAGCGCCCGACCGGCGCGTTCGCCCAGCAACAAGAAGCCCAGCACGGCGGTGATGAAAACCTGGGTCTGCAGCAGCACCGAGGCCAGGCCGGCGCTCATGCCGACCTGCATCGCACAGAACAGAAACCCGAACTGCCCGACCCCCTGGGTCAGCCCATAGAGCAGCAGCCAGCGCCAGGCCACGCGCGGTCGGCGCACCAGCAGCACCAGCGGAAAGGCCGCCACCAGGTAGCGCGCCGCCCCGAGCTGAAAGGGCGTGAAATCGCGCAGCCCCACCTTCATGGCCACGAAGTTCAGCCCCCACACCACCACCACGCACAAGGCGGCCAGCAGGTCGGCGGGGCTGAGGCGGGTGCCGGTCGGCGGGTGCGCGCTCACGCTCAAGGGTTGGCCTTGGCGGCCTCGATGTGCGCCTTGGCACGCTGGGCCAGTGCGATGTCGCCCGGCGTCTCGGGCGAGAAGCTGTCCACTGGAATGGTGTGCCCGTGCGAATCCAGGGCCACGAACACGATCAGGCACTCGGTGGTCTTGGCCATCTGGCCGCTTTTCATGTCACCGCTGCGCACCTCGACCGAGATGTTCATGCTGGTGGTGCCGGTGTAGGCGAGGCGGGCTTCGACCTCGACCAGGTCGCCGATCATGATCGGGCGGTGGAACCGGATGCCGCCCACGAAGACGGTCACGCAGTAGCGCTTGGACCAACTGGTGGCGCAGGCATAGCCGGCCTCGTCGATCCATTTCATCACGGTGCCTCCGTGCACTTTGCCGCCGAAATTGACGGTGCTGGGTTCGGCGAGAAAGCGCAGGACG
>RXJO01000311.1 GCA_003987795.1 Curvibacter sp. | reverse complement strand
AGGCCATGGCCGACAGGCCCTGGCCGCAGCGACTGTGGAGCCATCGCCTGCATGCCCGCCTGCACCCTTCTCGTCCCGTGGAACGGATCCGGTACGACGACGAACTGCCAGAGGGGCGATGGGAAGACCCGTCAGCCGATCCGGACCCGGTCGGCGCGACTTGAGGCTCAGTTGAGCTGCATGCGTTGGCGCAACTCGGCGCAGTGATCGCGTTCGACCTGGCGAGGGCTGATCCAGAGCAGGTCGGTCTCGGCCGCGCCGGCCGGGCTGCGCAAGGCCTCGGCCACCGGGCTGCCGTCCACCGCGGCCACCAGCACGCGGGTGTTCAGGCTCTCGGGCAGGTGGGCCGGGATGCCGACCGGGCGCAGCACGTGGCCCGCTCCGGCCAGCAGCAACACGGTGCGCCCCGGTGGACGCGGCGCTTTCAGCAAGGCTTGGGCCATGGCCAGATCGCGCGCGATCTGGATGCGTGTCATGGGGGCGACCTGGGCCTCGTCCAGCAAGCCGCAATGGCTGTCGCGGATGGCGGCCCGCTGGCGCTCCAGGGCCGGCTGCATGAGCCGCAGATCCAGGCTGAGGTCTTTCATCGCGGGGCGCTGGCGCTCCCGGGGCAGGTTGGCGCCCAGCACCGGCACTCCAGCCTCGACGGCGGCCATGATGGCCGGTGCGTAGTCGGCCCAGGGCCAGCCGGCATCGTTCCATTGCAGCGCCTGCTTGACCTGGGCCTCCTTGGCACTCCGGGGCAGACCCCGGGTGTCGTGGCCCTGGTCGACCATTTCAAGCAGCAGCGCAGACAGCCGATTCTGAACCGAGAGGATCTCCACCACCTGGCGCTCCCATTGATGGTGGGCTGGCGCGTCGTGCTGCTCGCCCAGCAGCAGCACATCGGCCGGTAGAAGCGCGGAGAGCTGACGCGCTGGCAGGTCGGATGAGTTGCTGGCGCAGCCCGACAGGGCCGCCATGGCAAAGCAGCAAGCCAGCCATGCCCGGATGCGAGGGCGTTCGAGACAAGGGAAAACACGCATGCGCGCATACTATCCCGACTCCGGCCTGCCCCAGGCATGGCCTTTTGGCCCGGCCGGGTTTGGCCTCTGTCCTGTTCGCCTGTCCGAATGCCCACCCGCCCTTCCGATGCGCTGCGCGCTGCATTGACCCTGCTGCTGGCCTGGCTCACTGCCCAGGCTTTCGTGGCCCTGCACATCCCCTTGCCCTGGATGCTGGGGCCACTTCTGTCGGTGGCCGCGGCCAGCATGTCGGGTGCTCCGGTGCTGAGCCTGGGGCCCTTGCGCAACCTCGGGCAGTGGACGATCGCGGCGGCGCTGGGCCTGTACTTCACGCCCGAGGTCACTTCCCTGGTGCTGGGCCTGTGGTGGGCCATCGTGCTGGGCATCGCCTGGGCTCTGGGCCTGGGCTGGGCCTTTGGTCAGTGGCTCTGTCGGCACAACCGGGGCTTGCTGAGCGGTCTGGACGAGCCCGCCCTGCGCGCCACTACATTTTTTGCCGGGGCCATCGGCGGCGCCTCCGAGATGACCTTGCTGGCCGAACGTGCCCAGGCCCGCACCGAACTGGTGGCCGCCAGCCATTCATTGCGCCTGGTGATCGTCACCGTGCTGATCCCGTTTGCCTTCACCTTCAGCGGCCTGCATGGCCTGGACCAGATGCCTGCGACCACGCGGGTCGTCGATGCTGTCGGCCTGAGTGGGCTGGCGGCAGCCACCGGCCTGGGCGCCTGGGTCATGCACCGCCTGGGGCGCGCCAATCCGTGGTTCCTGGGCTCATTGGTGGTGTCGGCGGCCCTCACCATGTCGGGACATGCCTTGTCGGCGGTGCCGCAATGGATGTCGAATGCGGCCCAGTTGGTGATCGGGGTGAGTCTGGGGGTGCGTTTCACGCCAGGCTTCATCCACACCGCGCCACGCTGGATGGCCTCGGTGGTGTTGGGCACCCTGGCCATGGTGCTGCTGTGCGCCGCTTTCGCCTGTGGCCTGGGTTGGGCGGCTGGACTGCACCCGGCCACCATGGTGCTGGGGACCTCGCCGGGCGGCATCGCCGAGATGTCGATCACGGCCAAGGTCTTGCAGTTGGGCGTGCCGGTGGTCACCGCCTTCCAGGTCTGCCGCCTGGTCGCTGTGCTGCTGATGGTCGAGCCGCTCTACCGGCTGCTGTACCGGCGCCAGACCCCCGAGCGGGCCTGAGCCCGGCCGGCTGAGGGTCAGTGCACCAGCACCGGGTTCTGGGCCAGGCCCGAATAGCGTTCGAGCGTGCTTTCCACTTCTTCCTCGGTGGGCGCATTGAGCTGCCAACCCAGGATGATCTGCTGGAACATCTCGGCCCAGGAGCCGTCGAGGTACACCTCTTTGCCCGAGCGTTTGTCCACGATCTCGAAGCCGTGGCGGGCCAGTTGCGGCACGTCGGCGCGTGGAGCATCGCCCGCAACAGCGTCGGGAATCAGATGCACCACGACAAAGGAGTCTGAGTCATAAAGCATTTGCATGAGGTGGATTCCTTTTCAATGCCATGTTAGATGGCAATGACCGTGCCAGTTTCAAGATCTGCACAAATCCATGAGCACTGCAGGTTTTCAGCAACACCTGCCTGCCGCCTGATGCGCCTCAGGGGCGCATCACCCCGGTCAGCTGCTGGTCCACGAAATCACCTTGCGACTGCGTGATGCGGATGCGTGCCGGCAGGTAGTGGATGCCTGGGGCCAGCCAGAGCTCGACACGGGTGTCGAACTCGGTACGGGGCGAACGCGTGATCTTGAGTGTGGGCAGGGGGCCCTGGGCGAGGCTGAGTTCCTCGGGGCCGTCCACCACGAAGACCCAGGTCTCGGCATCGCGCGGGCCCACCGTGGGCACGGTGATGCGCGTGCCGGGGCCGAACTGGCTCGGGTCGGCCGCCACCAGCGAGGCCAGTTGCATGAACACGCTCAAGCGGTCCTGCATGCCGGGCAGCAGCACCGCGTCGGGGGTGTTGGCACTGAAAGTGACCTTGCCCTGCTCGGCATCGAAGTGGGCGGCCTGTTCGTTGCGCACCTTGTCACCAAAACGCGTCGGTGCCAGCCCTGCAGCGGTGATGCGGCCGCGGCTGCTCTGGCTGCGGCCACCGATCAGGAACATCTTGATCGAGGCCTGGGCCTCGTACTGGCTGCCGTCGTGGCTCCAGCTCATCTCGCCATTGGCCTGGTAGTTCAGGTGCTTGACCTCGGCCTTCACCGCATAGCTCAGTCGGATCGGCGGCGGCACTTTGACACTCACGGTGCGTTGTTCGGCCGTCGCCGGGCTGACTTCAGGGGCCTTGGCCACCGGGGTCGAGGTCGGACCGATGACCGACGGTGGCAGGTCTGGGGCCGTCACGGCGTTGGCAGCGGCGTCGGAGGCCGGGGCCTCGCTGTCGGAGGGGGCGCTCAGCGGGGCGGCCGTGTCGGGTTGGCTGGCGTCGGTCGTCGGGCTGTTCGCCTGCGGGGCCGCAAGGCGTGGCGGGCGGCGAATCACCCGGGGGGCGGCTGCCTTGGCTGCGACCGCAGCCACCGGTGCCGACACCTCCACCTGCCGTGTGCTGAACACGGGCAGGGGCAAGGCCTCGACCCGCGTGCCCGGGCCGTCGCCGGCCGGCAGCAGGCTGCGGCCCTGCCACAGCAGGGCGGCATGGAAGGCCAGCACCAGCGCCGTCAGGCCGGTCAGCACCCGCCGGGAGGGGCCGCCGCTTTCGGGCCGGGGCCCCTGGGGGGCCGGCCAGTCGACTGCTTGCTGTTGCTTGCGCACTAGAATCCGCTGCTTTCCCGGGCTAGAACCGTCTGATTGAACTTGCGTTGATCCGCGCGCCGACTGTCGGCGCTGGGCGCCTGAACAAAGGCCGTTCGCCCCGCCAACCCCCTGTCGGAGACCTGCGCACCATGAAACTTGCCACCTACAAAGACGGATCTCGTGATGGCCAACTGGTCGTTGTGTCGCGTGACCTGAGCACCGCGCATTATGCGACCGGCATCGCCACGCGCCTGCAGCAGGTGCTCGACGACTGGAACTTCATGGCCCCCCAGTTGCAGGACCTTTACGAGCAACTCAACCAGGGCAAGGCACGCCATGCCTTCGCGTTTGACCCGGCCCAGTGCATGGCCCCCCTGCCTCGGGCTTATCAGTGGGCCGACGGTTCTGCCTACCTCAACCATGTCGAGTTGGTGCGCAAGGCCCGCAACGCCGAAGTGCCGGCCACCTTCTACACCGACCCGCTGATGTACCAGGGTGGCAGCGACGACTTCATCGGCCCCTGCGACGATGTGGTGGTGCCCAGCGAAGACTTCGGCATCGACTTCGAGGCCGAGATCGCGGTCGTGACCGGCGATGTGCCCATGGGCACGCCGGCTGACCGCGCGCTCGATGGCATCCGCCTGGTGATGCTGGCCAACGACGTGTCGCTGCGCAACCTGATCCCTGCCGAACTGGCCAAGGGCTTCGGCTTTTTCCAGAGCAAGCCCGCCACCGCCTTCAGCCCGGTCGCCATCACCCTCGACGAACTCGGCGACGCCTGGGACCAGGGGCGCCTGCACCTCACGCTCGAGTCGACCTGGAACGGCCGCAAGGTGGGCCAGTGCGAGGCCGGCCCCGAGATGACCTTCCACTTCGGCCAGTTGATTGCCCACATCTGCAAGACCCGCAACGTGCGCGCCGGCACCATCGTGGGCAGCGGCACGGTGAGCAACCAGGGTGTGACCGACGCCCAGGGCCGCACCGAATGGCCCAAGGGCTACAGCTGCATTGCCGAGAAACGTTGCATCGAGACGATCCAGAACGGGAAGCCCAGCACCGGGTTCATGAAGTATGGGGACACGATCCGCATCGAGATGAAGGGGCGCAATGGGCAGAGTCTGTTTGGGGCGATTGATCAGAAGGTGGTGGAGGTGGAGGGCTGACCTGGCGGTCTGCCCGTTGTGGGTTCTGTGTTGCCGCTGCGCTCTGGTCGTTCTGCTCTATGTTTGAGGTCGGAGGCCGGGATTGCGCCCCGGCGGGCGCCTCACTTTTTTTGCTTCGCCAAAAAAAGTAAGCAAAAAAAGGCGACCAGACGTGCACGCCCTGCTGCGCAGGGTCCGCTGCGCTGCTCAACTTGGGCGGGGTCTCGCTAAACTCGCTGCGCTCAAACAGACGCG
>RXJO01000175.1 GCA_003987795.1 Curvibacter sp. | reverse complement strand
TTCAGCCTGCTGGTCAATGGCAGCTCGCTGCGTTGGGTGATCCGGCAACTGGGGCTGGACAGGCTGTCGCCGCAAGACCAGGCCCTGCAACAGCAAGCCATCAACCTGTCGACCGAAGAGGTGGAAGCCACGGTCAAGCGCATCGCCGGCATCTTCCACTTCCGGCCCGAGGCCGCCGCCGAGGTGAACGAGCTTTACCGCCTCAGCCTGGCCCTGGGCCAGGCCCCGCTGGCCGCCGACCTGAGCGAACGCGAACGCCTGGCCATCGGCCTGACCACCCTGGCCACGCGCGAACGAGACCTGATCCCCGACTATGGCAACGGCATCATGAGCGTGCGCAACCTCGACGCCATGATGCGCAACACCGGCCACATGATCGATGCGGCCCGCAACGAAGGCCGCCTGGGCTACAACCGCGCGGCCCGGCGCATCCTGGAGCCCCACATCAGCTACCAGTTGGCCCTGTGGCTGCATCGCCACCTGCACCTGGACCGCCCGCTGGCGGCTGCCCTGGCCGACCGCTTTGAGCTGCTGATCTGCCGCCGCGCCGTGCTGGAGCGCCTGCACCGCTACAACCAGAGCCGCCTCAAGCCCCTGCTGGGCGAGCGCATGGCCGGGGTGCTCGACACCGTGCTGCAAGCCCGCAGCCAATCGGCCGAGCTGGCCATCCAGGCCCTGCGCGATGCCCACCCCGAGTTCACACAGGCCTTGGAACGCCGCCTGCTGCTGCTGTTCGCCCTGCGCCAAGGACGCAACGCCCTGGAAGCCATGGTGGCCGAGAGCGTGATCTCGAAAGAGGTCTATACCTGGGTGGATCAGGAGCTGGGACGGGCCTGGCGGCTGGGGGTGGCGCGGCCGGTGTTGAGGAAGCAGGATCCTGCGGGCAGGTGAAGCCGGGCGAACCCAGCGCCTGCGATCCCATGCAAGTCCTGCAGCCAGGATCATTCGCTCAAAGTCATGAAACAATGCTCGAACGAGGTGGACGCATGACCTTCGACGTGCTCAGAGCTCGAACCACACTGCGCCGGCTGGTAGGTGCCGCCATCACCCTCTTGTTCTTCTCGGCACTGTTCGGTTGCGTGTTCCTTGTTGCTGCGTTCCTGAACCTGTTGCCTGACGCGTTCCATGCGTCACTTGCCAAGATCGGTGAAACGGCTCTTCTGGTATGGCTTCTCGGCGCGGCCTACGGCACGGTCATCGCACTTGACCGCTCAGCGCCAGAATTCATCGCCGTGCGAAGTTGGCTGAAACCCGTACATTCACCGCGATGGCGGGCCGTGATTTGCTCCTTGCTTGGCACGGCTGTGGCGGGGCTCATCGCTCACATGGTCTCCCCTGTGTTTGATTGGCCATGGATGCTTTTAGGCACGGTGATCGGGTTCATGTTCGGTTGGTTCGGTTGGAGATGGGCTCGCCACATCGACTTCTGAGCCTGCGACGAACGCATCGACACCCGTTGCGCCACATCGTGGCTGCACCCTAGAGGGGCCCGGTGCCGAAGGCCCTCAGCGGCCTCAGGCCGACCCCTGCCCTGTCGGTGGCTGGGGGTCAGGCCGGTGGTCCGAGAGGGCATCGCCTTGGAACCGTGCGGCCATCACCCCCTCGGCCCGGTCCTCCCAATCCACCCACGTGACCGACTCGGATCTCAGGTAGCGCTTCACCGCCTCACCGAGCGTCGCAAAGAAGCGCTGCTCCCCAAGCCTGGCAAACAGGCCGAAACGCTTCAGCTTGTCTTTGACAGGGCCTTTCATCTCGGCAAAGCACAGATCGATGCCGGCCTCGTGCAGCGTGCTGTCGAGTTCGTCGAGCACATCGGCCGAGGTCACGTCCACGCTGGTGATCGGTTCAGCGCCGACCACCAGCCAGCGCACCGGCGTCGGTGAATCGGCCACCGCTTCGAGCACGCGATCGCGGAAGAGCTCCGCGTTGGCGAAGAAAAGGGGTGCGTCCCAACGGAACAGCACCAGCCCAGGCACCACCCGGGCCTCGGGGTGACGCTGGATGTCGTGGTAGCCCTTGACGCCGTCGACCCGGCCCAGCACCGCCGAGTAGGGGCGCCAGCCATCCCACAGGAATTCAATGACCGCGGCCACGATCGCCAACGCAATACCGGGGATGGCGCCCAGAAGCGCCACCCCCAGCAGACAACCGATCGACAACCAGAACTCCCAGCGCTGGATGCGCCAGATGCGACGCAGGTCGGTGACCTCGATCAGGCCGATCGCCGAGGCGATCACCACGGCCGACAGCGCCGCCATCGGCAGGTGGCGGGCCAGCCCCGGTGTCAGCAACAGCATGGTGCCGACAGCACACGCCCCCACAACCCCTGTGAGCTGGGTTCTGGCTCCCGCTGCCTCGGCCACCGGCGTGCGCGAGGCGCTGGCACTGATCGGAAAGCCCTGGAACAAGCCGGCAGCCACATTGGCCGCACCGAGTCCGACCATCTCCTGGTTGGGATCGACAGCACGGGCGGTGCGCCCCGCGTAGGTCCGCGACAGGACGCTGGTGTCGGCAAACGAGATCAGGGCCACCGCCAACCCGCCGAGCAGCACGGGCGCGATGTCGCTGCTGCCCATCAAAGGCCAGGCGAAACGGGGCAGGCCCTGTGGCAAAGCCCCGAGCACCGGCACGCCCGCAGCGCCCCCACCTGGAGCCAGGTCCAGCCAGGTGACCA
Source organism: Curvibacter sp. (assembly GCA_003987795.1). Taxonomy (GTDB): domain Bacteria; phylum Pseudomonadota; class Gammaproteobacteria; order Burkholderiales; family Burkholderiaceae_C; genus Curvibacter. Next base: position 2,464 of record RXJO01000175.1, on the reverse strand, counting down.
GCAGCGTGGCGCCAAGCACGGCCAGCAGCACACCGGGCACCCGCGGATACCGCTTGAGCCCAAGCTGGGTGAGCAATGTCCCGACACCGATGGCCAGCGCTGGCCCATTCGTCTGGCCAGCCAGCACGGCGGATCCGAACTGCCAGCCCTCGTCGAGCAAACCGCGGGCGTCGACGCTGAAGCCGAACAAGCCCGGCAGTTGGCTGGCGATCACGGTCAACGCAATGCCGTTCATGTAGCCGTAGCGGATCGGCTTGGACAGCAGCTCGGTGACAAAGCCCAGCCGCAAGGCCCCCGCACCGATGCACAGCACGCCCGACACCAGGGCCATCATGCTGGCCAGTGCCACCGCCCGTTGCGGGTCGCCCATCGAAAGCGGCAGCACCACCGCGAGGATCAAGGCAGCCAGCGAAGAGTCGGGGCCAAGCACCAGGATGCGGCTGGGCCCGCACAGGGCATAGGCCAGCAGACCTGCCATGGTCGCGTACAGGCCACAGATGCCGGGCAGGCCCGAGGCCACGGCATAGGCGATGCCCACTGGGACCAGCACCGCGCTCAGCGCCAGGCCGGACAAGATGTCATGGGGCAGCCAGGCGATCTGGTAGCGGCGCGCCACCTGAAGGCCGGGAAACCATCGAAGCCAGCCCTTGGCGTGGCGATCGACCTGTCGGCGAGGCGGCGACTGGGCGGGCAAGGCTTCGGTCTGACTTGATTCGGGATTCACCACGCCAATTTAACCCGATCGGCATGGCCACTGAGCCAGGGGGCAGGACGCAATTGACTTGGGTCAACGTCGTCTGCCGACGACCTCGCCTGTGCCGGAGGCCTTGTTTGCCACAGGGTTTTCAAAAACTGTTCGACAGAAGGATTGGACTCAATATGATTCACAGGAAATACATCTTATATGCAGACCTTGAACGCACCTGGCGATCAGGCCAGCGCCCGTGCTGAGGCTTTGGCCCCGGCCATCAGGGCGTCTTGTCGGTGACCGCCTTCCGTGTTTCGCCATGTCACGCCGCCCTCGCCACCCCCTGCACCACGCGCCCAAGACCCGGCCAGCGCTCGCTGGCCCGAGCGTCTACCTGAGCCACATCCTGTTCACCCAGGCCCCCGGGCAGGACGCGCACGCCCTGCGGCTGCAGGCCGAGCAGGTCTTGCTGGCGCTCACCGGCGCGCCGGCCGGGCCCGGCCAGTTCGAGCAACTGGCGCGGCAATGGTCGGCCTGCCCGTCGGCGCAGCAAGGCGGCGAGCTGGGCTGGGTCGGCCCGCAAGACTGCGCGCCTGAACTCGCCAATGAGCTGTTCGACATGCGCGAACCCGCCTGGGGCATGGGCGTGCATCCGCGCCTGGTCCACACGGATCAGGGCGTTCACATCGTCCGGGTGCTGCGCCGCCGCCGCGCAGATCGCAGCGCCCCGCTCACCAACCTTCCGCTTTCGTTGTAAAGGAGTGCCCATGGCACCACATGCCTCTTCAGCCCCGGCTTGCGAGCCCGGGACGGATCCATCGTTCGATGCCGACAGCCCGGTTGGCGCCTTGCTGGCCTTGTGCCACCAACACCAGCTGCAGCCCTGGTCGCTCAAAGGCCGCCGCCTGCTGCCGGTGGTGCAAGGGGGCATGGGCGTCGGGGTGTCGGCCGGTGGCCTGGCTGGGGCTGTGGCCAGGCTGGGGGCGATGGGCACCATCTCGTCGGTCGATCTGCGTCGCAAGCATGCCGATCTGTTCGAGCAGACCCGCCATCTTGAGCATGAGCCCGATGCCAAGCAGCGCATCGATGCCGCCAACCTGGAGGCGCTGGCGCGCGAGATCCGCCGGGCCCGTGAGCTGGCGGCGGGCCAGGGCGTGATCGCGGTCAACATCATGAAAGCCCTGAGCGAATACGAGGCCTATGTGCGACAGGCCCTGGCCTGCGGGGTCGATGCCCTGGTGGTGGGCGCGGGCCTGCCGCTCGACCTCCCCGATCTGGCACGCGAGCACCCGGCGACCGCCCTGATCCCCATCCTGTCGGACGCCCGGGGCGTGCAATTGCTGGTGCGCAAATGGGAGAAAAAGGGTCGCCTGCCTGACGCCGTCATCATCGAACACCCACGCCTGGCCGGCGGGCACCTGGGTGCCGCCCGGGTGACGGATCTGCAAGACCCGCGCTTTGATTTCGAGGTCGTGCTGCCCCAGGTGCAGGCGTTTTTCCAGAGTGCCGATCTGGAGCGTGAGATCCCGCTGATCGTGGCGGGCGGCATCGGACGCCAGGAGGACCTGCGCCGCTGGCAGTCCATGGGCGCGGCTGCGGTGCAGATGGGCACCGCCTTCGCAGTGACCGAAGAATGTGATGCCGACCCAGCGTTCAAGCGGGTGCTGGCGCAGGCACGTCCCCCGTGGTCCGAGCCTTTGCGTGTCCGGACTTCAACGAACACCAGCGTGCCGTCGCGGTCGCGCATGATCAGGTCGACCTAGGCGCCGCGCGCAC
>RXJO01000055.1 GCA_003987795.1 Curvibacter sp. | reverse complement strand
GGCGCTGTCCTTTACTCATGCCCAGAGCCTACCCGTTGGGACTAGGCGTTTGTGCAACAAAGCCTCTCGGTGGCTAGGTGAACATGCTGGCAGCACAGTCCGCATTGGATACAAGGAAAAGGTCTCATTTTGCTAATGAAGACGCCCTCTGAATTTAACCTTGAGGACGTCTCCTTCTCAGCCAATCTGGGGCTTACGCCAGCGCTTCCGCAATATCCTGGACTCGCTTCTCAGTAGAAAGTGCCAATTTACCGTTGTTGTCCAGGATGGGCGTGTCAATCATCGCCTTAATCAGTTGGGCGAACTTTACGGTGCGAAGCACCTTCTCTTGGCTCCTTTCCTCGAACTTCGCGAAGTCTCGGCCTTCCAACTCGATGACTTTCTCTAATTCACGCACAGAGCGGCGTAGCTTCGTGCTGATGCTGGAGAAGGTACCGTTGGCCAGCGTCGTAACCCGTTCAATGGCGTTAAGTTCGGTCGCCAGCTTTTTTGCGTCAGCAGATACGGTCTTTGCCGTCTCCATATTACTACGAGCATTGTTCAGGGCCTCTTCGCCTTTATTCCCCACGATGTGGCCAAAGATGGCCAGAGCCGGGCCGGCCACAATGCCGCCGAGTACCATCATCCCGCCAGCCATGCCATAGCCACCTGCGGCCAACGTGCCTCCGCCGAGCCATGCCAACGTAGCGTTGGTGGCAGCCGCTCCGCTCAGCGTTGAAATAGCGGCGCCGGTTCCTGCGCTTGCGAGCAACATGGTGCCGTTGTACGCGCCAAAGGCGAGAGCTGCTCCGCTACCCAACCCAGCTCCAAGACCCAAGCCAGCATCTTTCAGTGCCTGATAGTCCTGCCGCAGGCCTTTGAGTGTCTGCGTAGAAAAGTCGCCGAGGTTCAGCTTGTCCAACTCGGGAGACTGAGAGACCTCAACATTCTTGAGCTTGCCGAACGTTTCAATGAAATCAGCGATGACGCCGTTGAACGCGCGCAGCTTTCTTGCTCCGTAGGCTTCAATCGCATCATTCGTCGCCTTGCGTTGGGTATCCACGAGCTTCTGCGCGTTGTCGACCATGGACTTTGCATCCTGGTTCAAACCACTCGCCTCGTTGCGGTCCATCACTCCTTTTGCGCTCTTGTATGCGCCATAAATGCCGGTGGCAACTGCTGCGCCAATAATCAGTGGAATAGGCATTTTATTTCTCCTTATTCAAGTATGAGTGCAAGTGTTCTTTGGCTGACTTTAGAGACGGTCTCGGCTTGTTCGAGAATTTCGCAGAAGCTATCGTCATCAACTCCATAATGATGCTGGAGGTCTCTCAATGCATAAAGCTCGAGAGCTGAAATCTTTCCATCTGCAAATGCCATGAGCATTAGCTCGAACAGAACGATTCTGATAGCGTACTTGTTGCTTACTTTGTTTCCTTCGTGGAGGTTGCGAAGAACAGTTGACACAGCCGAGGCACGGACCTCGGGGGCAGCGTTATCAAGCTTGAGAGGTACCTCTCTGAGAAGGTCAATCAAATCTTTCTCAGCCTCAGTGGCCCCTTTTTCGTAGCAACCAGTTCGCCCTTCAGGCTTGAAAGGCCAAGCCGCCTGAGGATTGAGTGTGAACCCCTCCCCGACAGGCACCTTTCTCCAGTCCGCCAACAGAGCACTCTCCGCATCGCCACGGGCAAATGAGAATTTAACGTCATCATCGTGGATACGCGCAGATGCCTCATTCATGGACTTACCATTCCAAAGCATGGGTTTGTCAGCAATGCTAAGAAATTCTGCGAGTGAAATTAAGGACTCTTTGTCGTCCTTGGATAGAAGTTTTATGAGCATTAAATGATTTCTCCCTGGGTTAATTTGTGGTGACTAAACGTTTAAATTCGTAATGGCTGGTCTGAGTCCATGAATGACCTGAAGTCGCTTAACGAGTTGAATTGCAGTTGAGCGCCAAGTAGTTTGGCGTACTCATTGATAGCTCTCGTGAAGGCATTAATGTCGGAGCTCTCGTCATCTAAGAGGATGAAAAGCTCCTTCGTTTCTTTGACGAGTTCAGGGATTTCTCGCTGAAGGAATTTGTCCAGTGCTGCTTGTTCCTCTGCGATGCTCGCGCGGGCCTCCTTCTGAATTGCCCTGCAGCGCTTTAGGTTGTCCCGCGACAGCTCTACATCCCTCGCCGAGTTCAGGGCGCTTTGGTAGAAAAGTGAGGACAGAGTGCAGCCAATCATTCCTCCGATTGCAGCCCCGACAAACGGTACAGGTATCGCGAGCTGGCCCAGTGCAGCCATCATTGCTCCGGACAGCATACCCGCGCCTTTTTCGCCCACCTCCGCCAGCAGTTGCGACTCAGAAATTTCCCCTTTCGCATAACGGCTGATGGAAGCGCCCAGGGAAATGCAGATGTTCACAACGAGTGCTGGTGCACTTGTTTGGCTAAGTGCGCGCAGGGTTTGGCTACTCGACTGCTGCAGCGTTCCCTTAATGGCAGAGCCTGCTGCAGCGGTGGCGTAGCCCATGGCTGAAGCCTTTGCCGTATCTGTGGCCAGAGTTTTCGCTGCGACACTGGCGTTCACTTCGCCTTGAGCCATCGAGAAGATGTTCCTAACCAAGGAGATGGTGCCGCCAATGGCTGCGCCATACTGCGCTCCCTTTACTCCTGCCCGATGGCTAGTGCGTGCGATGTCCACTGCCGTCGCAATCCGGGGATGCGTTCGGTAGAAAATGGCCTGCTCCGTTGTCAGCCCACTGTCACGGACATTCAGCGCGAGCTCGTCATAGTTGTCGGCCTCGTTGCGAAGCCTTTCCGCGACAGCGGGCTTGCCGGCTTGCTCCGCTTGGCTTGCGTTGAAGCGCAGTTGTTCTGCCTGCTTCTGGCAGTGCTCAGCCGCGCCTTCAAACTGCTCCGATGGCAACTCAAGCTTCACCCCGCGATAGCGAGCAAATTTCCCATCCTCTTTGGCAATCTTGTTGAGAAGTTCATCGCGGTTGCCGACGAATTTCATTTGAGATTGACTGCCTTCAATCACTTGGCCATCAAGAAGTTGAACCCTGTCAACAACGTTGTGATTTTTTCCAAACTGCGGCAAGTCATCACTGCGCGATGTTCGGATTTTCGACCCCTTGATAATGGCTTCAGCATTGTCGCGGCTAGTCGTCGCGACTTCCGCGCTGAATCCTGCTTGCTGCTTGATGTTTTTAGCAGCCTCCAATGGGTCTGCGTTCACCTTGTGCTTCGCGATGTCGAGCAAGCCCTTTGAGAGGCGCTGGCCGGTCACTTGGTCAGTTCCCGTCAGTCCAATGACCCTTTCGGCATTGGCGCTCCCATACCTCGAGATAACTTCAGAATTTGAAAGTGCAACACTAGTGCGCGCTGCATCGTCAAGCCTTTCCTTGTTCTTTGCAGACTTCTTGCTTTCCGTCGGTGGCTGAAATTTCATTGCATATCCTTGTAAATACTCTCGGGCCCAAGCGTTACGGTAGAAATGATGCAGTTCTTGAGTTTTACGAACTCATCCTCACTGAGAACTCCTGACTCATAGAGAGAATGCAGCTCCCTGAGAAGCTGTAAACCTTTTGACGGCGATGGTCTCGAATCTGAGATTTCCTCTGATTTCGATGCGATGAGCCGTAGCTTCTTGGGGATTCTCATGACCCATCCGACGCCGGAAAATATTCCGTAGAGGATGCAGAGGACTGTGAAAATGGCAAGAAGTGGCAGGATGATTTGCAAAGTAGCCTCCGATGGTCATAGCAATCACTGCTGCCATGCAGCCAACGTTTCGCGGAGCTCTTGCATCAAAGCCGTCTGTAGTTCCACTGGCTGCAGAATTTTCACGTGCGGTATCCAGTACCGGACAACGGGTAGAAGCTGATTCACATGGCTAATATGAGCGTGAACGAGTAGGGAGCCATCAGAGTCAGGCCGGTGCTGCTGTTTGGGAAGCTGTTGGCGACGGACAAAGTAATGTGCAACGGCTGGGTCGACACGAAGCAGAACCTCCATAGCGCCTTGGGTAAACCACACATCCTCTTTGTCGTTGATGTAGGCCTGATGAGCTGGGTTGTGTCGGAACTGCTTTTCGATGACCACTCGCAGTTCCTCTATGAGAGCCACGCTGAAGCTCTTGAGCCTCTCCGATTCCTCTGCAGCAAGGTACCAGACGCCGTCTTTGTGAATTAGCCGGTACGGATGTGCCTCACGTACCTTGCCCTTGTAGGTGAATGTGCAGATGCTCTTGTCCTCGATTGCTCGGTGCAACCGCTTGAAGACGTCGGAGTCCTTGAGGTCTTCGTGAGGCGTGGCCTGAACTCGGGTCGCACGCGTCTTCTCGGGCTCGTCCATCTGCGCGAGCAAATAGCGCAGGCTGTCATCGGGGAACAAGTGAGCCGTCCCTGACATGCGCGCATAGCTGTGAAGATGCTTGGCGGGGATAGTGCTCCGGGATGAGTAGGTCAGTTGCCAAGTGCCTTCGGGGCCTCGCTCGACAATTCCAATCAGTCGCTCGTTGAGGTCACGCTCAATGGTTCGGACATCAACTTCAAAGTCCTGCGCCAGTTGATGCTTATCAAGTGCATCGCCTTGATGCAGCCGGGCAAGGATGTTGGAGAGCCGAAAAGCAAGTTTTTCCCCTTTGGTGGTGGGTTCCGAGGTCGACATCGCAGCAACTGGTGAAGAGAACGTAGGCATGGGTGGCAATGTAGGAAGCCGTTGCGACAGGTTGTGTCGCCTTCAAACACTGCACCATGCGTTAAATGTAAATGAATGAAACGAAGTTGAGCTAGTCGTAATCTTGTCGAAAAGTATGGTCTCGCGCTGAGTGCGCTTGATTTGCATGCATGTTGATGCATGGCTGCATAGAAGCGATTTTTCTGAATCTGCAGAGGTAAAGATGTGTCGAGGCTCATGTTGGACCGTGTACTGACCATCGTAGGACCTGTTTAGGCAGAGGACGTCACCCAGGTCACATGCGGACCACCGCAAGGTGTTGCCGTTAAATGTTGCTATGCGCGCCCGGGAAGCGGTTGAGCTGCGAGCTAGTGAGTGGCGGCCCCGATGGCCACTTCAAATTCCCCCACTTTTGGCCAGTCAAACTCCCCCATGGCAGGACGGTGGGATTATGACGTTTCGAGCTTGGTGACG
>RXJO01000219.1:3175-5130 GCA_003987795.1 Curvibacter sp. | reverse complement strand
GGCTGACAAGAAGGTGAAGTTCGTCCTCGGGCCCTACAACTCGGGCGTGACCGTACCGGCTGCGCGCGTGCTCAACGAATCGGATGTGGTGGTGCTGACCGTGGCCTCCAACCCCAAGGTGACCGAGCTGGGCTACGGCAATCTGTTCCGCATCGGCGCCAGCGACAACCAGCTCGGTGCCAAGATGGCCACTTATGCGGCGCAAGACCTCAAGGTCAAGACGGTGGCCGTGATCGACGACCGCACCGCCTACGGCCAGGGCGTGGCCAAAGAGTTCACCGAGCAGGCCAAGCGCCTGGGCCTCAAGGTGGTGGCCAATGAGTTCACCACCGACAAGGCCACTGATTTCAGTGCCATCCTGACCAATGTGCGGGCCTCCAAGGCCGACGCCGTGTTCTATGGCGGCTACTCGCCCCAGGGCGGCCCGATGCTGCGCCAGATGCGCGCCCTGGGCCTCACGGTGCCGCTGCTCGGCGGTGACGGCATCTGCTCGTCCGAGACGGCCACCCTGGCCCAGGTGGCCGGCGAGCTGAACACCTTCTGCACCCAGGGCGGCTCGATGCTCGACAAGAGCGACAAGGGCCAGAAGTTCATCGAGCGCTACCGCGCCGAATACAAGCGCGATCCGCTGACCTATGCGGCCGCCTTCTACGACGGCATGAACCTGCTGGCCTCCGCCATCGAGACCACGCAATCGCTGGATGCCAAGAAGATCGTGCAGGCCATTGCCGGCGGCAAACACGCGGGCGTGACCGGCGAGTTCGCCTACGACGCCAAGCACGACCTGAAATCGTCGGCCGTGACGGTCTACACCTTCAAGGGCAAGGACGTGGTGCCGCTCAAGAGTCTGTGACAGGGCCTGGGACGCAGGCCGGTATACAGAAACGGGGTGGATGTCCCTGGTTTCCGGTTACAGGATCGCCTCCAGGCCTTTGCGTTCCAGAAGCGAGAGCAGTTTCAGAGAAGGCCCACTGGGGTGCTTCTCACCAGATTCCCATTTGCGCACCGAGGACGGGCTGGCATTCAACACCGAGGCCAGCACGGTCTGGCTGAGTTGCAGGCGTTCACGCAAAGCTCGGATGCGCTCTCGGTCGTACGTGGCAATGGGTTGCACGCACAGCACTTCGATCTGCTGCTGTTTTCGCTTGTCGATGAATCCCAGGCGCGCCAAATCTGCCGAGCTTTCTTGGACAGCTTCAAGAAGCCGGCTTTTGGGTGGGGCGGCCTGATGGCGTGGTTTCATGACAAATCTCCTGCAATGTGCCGTCGGCGATGGCGGTTTCCAGTTCGTCGTCCTTCAGGTCCAGCAACGAGGACGCCAGCATTTGAAGCGCTAAAAGTTCAGTGGGTGTGACGTTGGCGCGTTCGTTCTTCTCGAATCCGAAAAGATAAAACCACCGGTGCCCACGCCGAGTCGCCACCAAGGTGCGCACGCTCCCCTGTTTGCCGCGCCCAGGCAATGCGACCCGTTTCTTCAGAACATGGCCTCCGAGCTCTGCATCGATCAATCCGGCCACCATCTCTTCGATGGCGGCACAAAGTGCCGCAGGTGTCAGGGACGTTTTGCGCAACCAGCGGGCGAAGTGCCGTGTCAGAAAGACCCGGTAACGGGTCGTAGTATGCCACTGGGTGGTACTGTCTTTGAAGCCAGGGGACATAGGGACGGAGTCTGTGGTCCCTCATTCTTTCCTTTGGGTTTGGTGGCCCGGCAGTCCAGGATCAAGACTCCGATGAGCGGACATTCGTGAGGCTTGCCCGGGTTGATGACATGGGCCGCTTGGGTGTCTTTTTGCTCGGCCAAGGCCGGCCCGAGAAGGCCTCAGGCGACCCCGGCCAGCACTCACGTCGGATCGTGGCCCGGGGTCGGGTCGGCCTTGTTGCGCTCACGGTGCCGGTGCCGGGGAGGCCAGGGGCTGCCCTTTCTCCACCACATAGACGCCGATCAGCTTGATCGG
>RXJO01000219.1:0-3009 GCA_003987795.1 Curvibacter sp. | reverse complement strand
CCCGGGCTCACCTCGACCCGGGCCACCACGGCCTCGCGGTTGGGCACGGACACATCGGCCTTGGTGACCAGGGTGCGGGTCAGGCCCGAGGCCTGGGCCAGGCAAAGCGGGGTGGCGACCAGGCAGACCAGGCCGGTGAGGGAGCGTTGCAGAAGTGGCGACATGGATGAAACCTCCTGAGGGGTACGTGGTGGGTTGTGGACGGCAGTATGGGCGTGCCGCGCCCCAACGCTCTTCGGGTTTCTGCCGAGGCGGCTGTCACGGGCCCCCGGGCGCATCCAGTCACGCGGGGATGTCTCGTTGGCGATGCAGCACGCGCCAGACATCGATGTGATCGGTTTCGTCCCGATAGAACACCAGGTAGGGATAGCGCGTGAGAGGCCACGCCCGCAGGCCTGGCAGGCGCAGTTCATGCGCATAGCGAGGCGAGCCTGTGCCGGGGTGGCGTGAAATGTGGTCGTAGGCCTTTTTCAAGGCTTCAATGAAGCCGAGCGCCACTTCCTGGCCGGCTTCGTCCAAGTAGTAGGTGACCGTGTCATGAATGTCTCTTTGGGCCTGCTTGCGCGCGATGATCGACCGCTGCGTCACGTTTTGGCCCGAGGGGGGGCGCTCTGCAGAACCTGATCTCGAAGCGCATCGAAATAGGCGGCATCGGCTGGCATGCCGGGGCCTGATTCGACACCAGCCAACAGCAGCGCACGCAATCGCTCGCGTTCTTGCTCTTTGTGGATCAGCTCACCCACGTAGTCACTGTGAGAGCCATAGCCACGCTGGCTGACCTGTTCGTCGACAAAGGTCTTCAAGCCATCAGGCAGTGAAATGGTCATCGTGCTCATGGCAGCATGACTAGGGGTGTTGGCGGAATTTGGCAAGAATCAGGTGTGACACGACGCAACCGCAGTCCAGGTCGTCAGGCCCGCACCGCCCGGCTCGCCAGATCCAGGAAGGCCGTGCGCTCGGCCTCGGTCAGGGGTCCGAGGATGTCATCTTGCAGGGCCTGCACGATGGGCAGCAGGGTGGCGTGGATGTTCGCACCCTCTGGGCTGAGTGACAGTTCGCGCGCGCGGCGGTCGCGCTCGCTGACGACGCGGCGCACCCAGCCTTTTTGCTCCAGTCGGTCGATCACCCCGCCGATGGTGGCGCGGTCGTAGGCGATCAGCTCGGCCACCGTGGCCTGGTCCGTGCCGGGGTGGGCCTGGATGGCATCCAGGGCGGCAAATTGCACGGGCGTCAGGTCGTAGCCTGCGGCCTGGGTCTGTTGAACGAACACCTGGGTGGACTGCTGATGCAGGCGACGTATCAGGTGGCCCGCCATGTCGAGTGAATTCATGCCTGCGCTCCGATGGCGTGTGTCTTGGGGGAAGAATGGGCTTCTTTTTGGTAAGTGTACTTATTTGATTGACGACAAATAGTAAGCATGGTTATTATTTGCATACATACCGAATGGTTCGGTGCCAGACAGACCCCAGCAGAGGAGACAGGCCATGCAGTTCTACAAAGACGGATTCCGCGGCGGCAACCCCGACATCAAGCCCGCAGCGCCCAACCGCCGCAATCGCGGCATCCACGAGCCCCTGCCCGAGCGGGTCGATGTGCTTATCGCCGGCACGGGGCCGGCTGGCCTGTGCCTGGCTGCCCAGTTGGCGCAGTTCCCCGAGATCGAGACGATGATCATCGAGCGCATGCCCAGCAACATCATCAAGGGCAAGGCCGACGGCATCAACACCCGCACCATGGAGATGTTCCAGGCCTTCGGCTTTGCCGACAAGGTCAAGCGCGAGACCTATTGGGTGAACCAGACGGCGTTCTGGATGCCTGACCCGGCCAACCCCCAGCACATCAAGCGCGTGGGCCGGGTGCAGGATGTGGCCGATGACAGCTCCGAGATGCCGCACATCCTGATCAACCAGGCGCGTCTGCATGAGCTGTTCCTGGAAGTGATGAAGAACTCGCCCTCGCGCCTGGAGCCCGACTACAGCTGGGAGATCGTCGGCCTCACCATCGACCCCGACACCGACGACCACCCCGTGACCGTGACGCTCAAGGATGCCAGCGGCGTGAATTGGGGCGCCACCCGCACCGTGCGGGCCAACTACGTGGTGGGCTGCGACGGCGCCCACTCGGCGGTGCGCAAGGCCATCGGTGGCGTGCTGCACGGCGATGCGGCCCACCAGGCCTGGGGTGTGATGGACATCCTGGCCAACACCGATTTCCCCGACGTGCGACAGAAGTGCCTGATCTCGTCAGCGCAAGAGGGCAATGTGCTGATCCTGCCCCGCGAGGGCGGCTATGTGTTCCGCATGTATGTCGAGCTCGACAAACTGCGCCCCGATGAAAAGGCGGCCAGCCGCAAGTTCACCCAGGACGACATGATCGCAGCGGCCAACCGCATCATCCGGCCCTACTCGATCGACGTGAAGGAGGTGGTCTGGTGGTCGATCTACGACATCGGGCACAGCATCACCGACAAGTTCGATGACGTGCCCGAAGGCAGCGACCGCAACCCCCGCGTGTTCACCGCTGGTGACGCCTGCCACACCCACTCGCCCAAGGCAGGGCAGGGCATGAACGTCTCGATGCAGGACACCTTCAACCTGGGCTGGAAGCTGGTGCATGTGCTGCAGGGCCGCGCCGATGCCCGCCTGCTGCGCAGCTACTCGAAAGAGCGCCTGACCGAGGCGCGCCGCCTGGTCGAGACCGACCATGAGTGGGCCCGCATCATGTCGGCCCCCACCACCCAGGCCGAGCGCGATGGCACCGAGGAGCCGCGCATCATCCGCCAGTTCAAGGCCAACCTCGAATTCACCGGCGGCACAGCCGTCAAGTACGACGCCTCGGCCCTGGTCGGCCCGTCCACCCACCAGGCCTTGGCGCGCGGTGAGGAGATCGGTCGGCGCTTCCATTCGGCTCCGGTGGTGCGCCTGGCCGATGCCAAGCAGATGCAGCTGGGTCATGTGGCCGAGGCCGATGCCCGCTGGCGCCTGTACGCATTTGCGGGCCGCGCAGACA
>RXJO01000368.1 GCA_003987795.1 Curvibacter sp. | reverse complement strand
CAGCACGAAGAAGGCCAGCACTTCGTACAGACCTTCGATCAGGTCGCCCACCACCTTGGCGAAGCCGGTGATGCGCACCTGCAGGTGCTCGTTGCTGTGGCGATCGCGCAGGCCTTCCAGCTCACGGGACAGGGCGCCGTAGTCCAGTGGGGCGCCGGTCTCGGGGTGGCGCTCCAGCAGGGGGATCAGCACGCTGCTGGAGCGGAAATCCGCCGCCACCAGTTGCCCGATCTCGCCCGAGCGCTCCACGTTGGCGCGCAGCTCGGCCAGGCTGGCGGGGCTGCCGTCGTAGCTGTCCGGGATCACCGGCCCGCCGTCCAGGCCGTCTTCGGTCACCGCCACCCAGCGGGTGTTGGAGGTCCACAGCGATTTCATGAAGGGCCTGTCCACGCCCGGGATCAGGAACACCTCGTCATTGATCTTCTGCAGCGTGTCCAGGTAGGCCTTGTCGAAGATGGTGCCCTGGCGGGCTTCGAGCACCAGACGCAGGGTGTTGCCCTGGCCGGCCAGATCGGCCCGGTGCGCCAGGTAGTTGACGATGAAGGGGTGCGAGGTCGGGATGGTCTTCTCGAAGCTGGCGTTCAGGGGCAGGCGCCAGGCCTGCCAGCCCAGCAGCAGGGTCAGCAGCAGGCACAGGCCCAGCACCCAGGGCCGGTGATTGAACACCCCGCGCTCCAGCCAGGAGCCGGAGCGGGTGTCGAAGTCTTCCCGCCGGGCTGCCACGGGATGGGGGTCTGAAGAAGTGTCGGTGTGCATGGATCAGGGCACCGCCGTGGCGGTGCGGGAAGGTCGGTGAATGAGGAGTGCGGCTCAGCCTGCTTGCGGCACGCCCAGGCGGCGCATGCCACGCAGGCTGGCGGCGATCAGCGAGCCGTCGGCCGCCAAAGCCAGGCCCGTCAGCGGCAGGGGGTCGCCAGGCGCGGCCTTGAGCGCGGCTTCGGTGCCCTGGCCCAGTCGCAATTCGCCGGCCTGGCTGCCCAGCATGAATCGGCCGGCATCCAGTGCCACGCCGGTGCCCAGGCTGGTGCTCAGTCCGCTGTCCAGCCGCTGCCAATGGCGCCCGCTGTCTGGCGACAGAAAGGCCGAGCCGCGCAGGCCATAGGCCACCAGGCTCTGGTCGGTGTTGCGCAGCAGGCCGAAAAAGCTGCCCTTGTAGGGCGAGGGCACGGCCTCGAAGGCCTGCTGACCGAAAGCCTCGCCACGCATCACCAGGCCCTGCTCGCCGACGGCGACGAGGGTGCTGCCCAGCGCCTGCAACCCGTACAGGTGCAGCTTGCCGGGGTTGGGCAGGCGCAGGCCCAGGCTGAGCCAGCGGCGGCCGCCGTCTTCGGTGCCGAACAGCATGTTGTAGGCGCCCACGGCAAAGCCGCGCTGCTCGTCCACAAAGGCCAGGTCGAAGAAAGGCTTGTCGGCCCCTTCCGCCACCGCCTGGCGGGCGTCGTTCACGGCCTGTTCCTGGCCCGAGGCCAGGGCGGCGCTCAACTGGGCCTGGGCCGCGGCCTGGCCGTCGAGCTGGCGCTGCCAATGTTCGCCGCCGTCACGGCTGTGCAGGATCACCCCGGCATGGCCGGCCGCCCAGCCGTGTTGGGCGTTGGCAAAACTCACGCAGGTGAGGGTGCACTGAACCGGCACCTGGGCCTGGCGCCAGCGCTGGCCGTGATCGTCCGAGAGCAGCACGATGCCGCGCTCGCCCACGGCCACCAGCCGGCTGCCTGCCCGCGTCACGGCCAGGAGGGCGGCGCCCTGGGCCTTGGGGCTGATCAGGGCGGGCTGGTCCAGCACCGCCGGTCGCGTCGGGCCCGGGGCGGCCGAGGCCGCCCAGGCACGGGTGCCGCCCCAGGCGGATGCCCCCAGCAGGCCCAGCAGGGCGCCCCGGCGGCGCCACAGCGGGGCCGAATCCTCTCCCGGCCGTGTCATCGCGCCCCCTCGTTGGACAGGGCTTCGGGGCTGAAGAACGAGCGCGGGATGGTGGGCTTGACCTCGTATTGGCGGGGCAGCTCGTTGGACGACATGTTCAGGTAGTAGGCCCCGGTCTGCAGGTCATAGCCACCCCACATCACCACGTTGGTCACGGCGGGGATGTCGGGGGCCGTCAGCATCAGCGAGTAATTGGTGTGCCACAACTGGCCCTTGGCATCCCAGCCGTCGAACAGCACGATCTGCCAGCTGTCCTCGTCCAGGTAGTAGCGGCGCTTGGGGATCACATGGCGCTTGCCGTTGGCCAGCGTGGCCTCCACTTCCCACACGCGGTGCAGCTCCCAGCGCACCTGGGCCGGGTTCAGCGTGTGCGGGGTGACCAGGTCCTCGACCTTGGCGCTGGCGGCGCGGTTGTTGTTGTAGGGGATGTAGAGCTCCTTCTTGCCCACCAGCTTGAGCTCGTGCTTGTCGATGGGGCCGAACAGGGTGAAGGCCTCATCGAACAGGCCGATGCCCGAGGTGACCGAGTCGGGCGTGTCGTAGGCCACCGATGGGGCCTTGCGCACCCGCCGCTGCCCCACCAAGTATTGCCACAGGCCGCGCGGGGCGGCATCGGACACGCCGTCGAGCGCCAGGATGGCCTCGCCTGCCTTGGAGCCCGGGGCGTCCACCACCAGCTTGCCGTACTGGTAGTAGCCATCGAACTTCTCCAGGCTGCCGGCCGGGTCGTAGTAGGCTTGGCGGATCGTCTGCACGCCGCCCGAGGCCATGCTGCGCTGGCCGTCGCCCGTCACCACCCAGACGCGCATGGGCATGCTGAAGTTGCCGCCGCGCCAGGCCAGGCGCTGGTTCCAGATGGCCTCGTAGCCGTCCTTGGGAATGGGGAAGGGGATGCCCCCGTAGGCCCCCTCGACCCCGTAACCGCCCTCAAGGGTCTTGGCCCGGGTGGCGTTGCGCAGGGTGTTGTCATACACCCATTGCGGCGCCGCCGCCGTGCGGTGGCTGGGGTAGACCTCGATGCTGAAGTCTGGGTATTTCTTCATCAAGGCCTGCACGCCGTCGCTCAGGCGTTCGGCATGGGCTGCCATGTTCTTGGCGTTGATGGTGAGCAGGGGCTTTTCAGCAGCAAAAGGGTCGGGCCGCGGCGCGCCATTCTTGTAGCCTGCAGGGGCCTGGGTCAGGCCGCCGGTCCAGGCCGGAATGCTGTTGTCCTTGTTGCCGGCCTTCTCGGCGCCCAGCGGCGTGAGCCGGCCTTTGAGTTGGGCGGCCTCTTCGGCGCTGACAGCAGCCTGGGCGGCAGGGTGGGTCAGCAACAGGCTGACCAGCAGGGTGGAAGCGATGGCGCCAATGGGGCCTTGTTGAATGATCATGGGGTGTCTCCGTCGGGTGTTCAGAAAGTGCGCGAGGCGCTGAAGGCGAGGTAGCTGCGGTCGCGCAGCGTCTGGCCGAAGGACAGCATCCGGGTGCCCAGGGGGTCGGGCACGGTCAGGGTGTTGGCCGAACCGAAATACGTCATCAGGTTCAGCGACAGGTTCCAGCCGTCCTGGAACTTGGCCTTGACCCCGAGGCTCAGGTCGCCGACCTTGCTGCCGCCGCCGGCAAAATTGATCACCGCCGAGGATCGGCCGGCCAGGTTGTAGCCCAGCCCCACCGGGAACGACAGGTCCAGGCCCGGTCGCACCTGGTAGTACTGAGGCTCGAAGATCATGCGCAGGGCGGCCGCGTCGCGCGTGGTGTTCGGGTCCAGGCCGCCGAAGCCGCGGGCGCTGGGGTTGTTGAGCACGCTCAGGGTGCGGTTCCAGGCCACTTCACCCAGCAGGGCACCGCCGTCCCACCAGGCCGATTTGCTGAGCACGTAGATGCCCGACAGGTTCAGGTGGGCGGTGTTGCCAGTGGCATGGCAGGGGTTGGCCGCGTCGCCGCTGCACTGGCTGCTGGGCATGAAGGGCGCGCCGCCCAGCACGGCGGGGTCGCTGGCCAGCGGTGCGTTGTGGCGCCACGAACCCTCCAGCGCCCAGTTGAGCTGGCCGATGGACGATGTGACGCTGGCGCCCAGGGTCTCGATGCCCTTGGCGTAGGTGTTGTGCACATTGCCATTGATCAGGTCGAACACCGGCACCGACGGGGTCTTGTCGTGGTAGCGCGCGGCATAGAAGCCGTATTCGAAGGCGCTGCCCTCAGGCGACCAACGCAGCTGGGCCCCGAACTGGCCACTGTTGCCCGGCGTCTGGTTCTTGCTGTTGTCGGTGTTGAGCACCGGGGGCAGCGGCGGCCCGAAGAAGACCGGCCCGCCTCCGATGTAGTTCTGGTTGGAGAAGTAGCTGCCCACGCCCGGGATCAGGCTGGGCCGCCATTTCCATTGGTAGTAGGCCCCCAGGGTCAGTTGGTCGTTCAGGCTCACCGTGCCCGACACCTGCTCGACGGGCAGCAGCACTTCCTTGAACTGCCAGTTGGGCACCGACAGGATCTTGCCGATGTCGATCGGGCCCTGGGCACCGGCGATGCCGTTCTGCCCGAAGAACAGTGTCTCGCCATACTGCACCGAGTGCTTGCCCACGCGCAGCGTGGCCGGGCGCTCGCCCAAGGAGCCCTTGAGGTAGACAAAGGCATCGAGCAACTGGTTGTTCTTGCCCACGCTGCTGCTCACGGCGGGGTTCACCCCGGCCGCGGTGTTGGTGCCGGTGTTGCCCAGGAAGCGCGAGTCGTTCCAGGCCGCGTCGCTGATGCGCAGACCCCAGTTGCCACGGCTGTAGTCAAACTCGGTCAGCAGGTCGAAGCGGCTGCTCACGATGCCCTTCTTGAAGTTCAGATCGCCGGCGTTCTCATTGACCACGCCACCATCGCCGCGCGCTGAGGGCGAGGTGAGCAGGGCCGAGGGGTTCTGCAGGCGGTAGGCCGTGCTGTACTTGGGCGTGAAATCGAGCCGGATGCGGGTGTCGGGGTCATCCGACTTGAGTTCGATGGCCTGCGCGGAAAGTGCGCAACACAGGGCGCTGGCCAGGGCCAGGGCGCAGGGTCTGGCCAGAAGGGGGGCTGATCGGGTCATGGTTTGTCTCCTCATGGGTTGGCATCAAGGGCGTGCCGTTCGAGCGGCACGTCACCGCGGGGCGCCTGCAAGAGGCGCCGGTCTTTCACAGGTAGGTCGAAGCCAGGCCGCCGTCCACGG
>RXJO01000329.1 GCA_003987795.1 Curvibacter sp. | reverse complement strand
CTCGATGCTGTCGCCCAGCATGGCGCCGCCGACGACGCCCGCCACCGTGGCCACGGCACGCCCGGCACCGCCGCCGACGGCATTGCCCAGCGCCCCGCCAGCCACCGCGCCCAACAGCGCGCCCGCACCCGACTTGGGCGCTTGCACCGCCACGGGCTGCACCGTGCAACTGGGCCGCTGCACCGCCACCTGCTGGTAGACGGGGGTCGAGGAGATGACACGCCCCTGCTCCTGGGCCTGGGCGGCCGTGGCGGCCAGCAACAGGGCCGAACTGATGAAGATGACGGGTTTCATGGTGAAGTGCCTCCGGCAAGAATGCCTTGATACCCAGATTTTGAAAGCAAATCGTGTTCAGGGTTCCGGTTGCCTGTGTAAAGAAAATCGGGGGCTTCAGCGCTGGGCCGTCGCGGGGGCAGCCACCGCCACATCCCATCGCCCTGCCGCATTCTTGAGCAACTGCCCCACCGCGAGCAACTGCCGGTTGCGCAGGGCCGTCAGCGTGTTCTCTGCGCTCAGCGCGGTGGACTGGGCCGTGATGACGTTCAGATAGCTCACCGTACCCGCCTTGTACTGGTTCTCGGTGATGGCCAGGGCGCGCTGGGCGGCCTGCAGGGCCTCCGCCTGCACGGCGGCCTCGTCGCGCAGCGCGGCCACCGCCACCAGGTTGTCTTCCACCTCCTGGAAGGCGGTCAGCACCACCTGCCGGTAGTTGGCGGCCGCCTGATCGACCGCCGCCAAGGCCTGGTTGGTGACCGCTTCGCGCCCGCCGGCATCGAACAAGGCCAGGGCCAGACTGGGCCCCAGCGACCAGAAGCGGTGCGGCAGGCTGGTCAGGTCGGCCCACTGATTGGCCCGGTAGCCCGCACTGGCCGACAAGGTCAGCGCCGGGAAGAACGCCGCCTTGGTCACGCCGACCTGAGCGTTGGCCGCGGCCACGCGGCGCTCGGCTGCTGCGATGTCGGGGCGGCGTTGCAGCAGGCTGGCCGGCAGCAGACGCGGCGCCTCCGGCAGGCTGGGCAATCGGGCCGTCACCGGCAGGCTGAAGTTGGCCGGCACCTCGCCCAGCAGCACGGCGATCGCGTGCTCGAGCTGGCTGCGCTGCAGCCGCAGCTCGATCAACTGGGCCTGGGCCGATTTGAGCTGGGTCTGGGCCTGGGCCACGTCGGCGGCCGAGGCGACACCGGCGCCATAGCGGTTCTGGGTGAGCTGCAGCGACTTCTCATAAGCGGCCACGGCGCGGGCCACCGATTCAGCCTGGGCCTCGGCGCTGCGCAGCGAGAAATAGCTTTGCGCGAGCGAGATCTGCACCGACAGACGAGCCGCCAGCAGATCGTCGCGGCTGGCCTGCAACTGGGCACCCGCCACATCGACGGCACCGGCCAAACGCCCCCACAGGTCGGCATCCCAGCTGGCATTGGCCGAGGCCGACACGATGTTGACGGGGCTGGCCGAGGTGCTGGTGCCGGTGCTGCTGGTGGTGCCACTGCGGCTGCGGGTCTCACCCAGGCTGCCGGTGACGGTGGGGTATCGCGCGGCGCGGCTGGAGGCCAGGCTGGCCTCGGCCGTGCGCAACTGGGCCAGCACGGTCTGCAAGTTCTGGTTGTTGACCAGCACCCGGGCCTGAAGGCTGGTGAGCACGGGGTCATCGAACTGCCGCCACCAATCGTCAGGCACATCAGGGCTGCCGGCGCGGGCGTCCTGCCAGGCCGACTCACGGAAGGTGTTGGACGTGGCCACCTCGGGGCGATGGTAGACCGGTGCCTGCGAGCAGGCCCCCAGGGTCAGGGCCATCAGCACAGAGATGGCAGGCCGGCGTGACGACCGGGATCGCTGGGAAAGGAACGTCATGGGGCAGCACTTTCAACAGACAGGGCCGGCGCCGGCGAAACCGGCGCGGCGGCAGGAGGACGCCGGCGCGCCAGGCGCTGGCGCATGCGGTCCATGCAGACAAAGACCACCGGCGTGGTGTAGAGCGTGAGCAACTGGCTGAACAGCAGCCCGCCCACGATGGCAATGCCCAGCGGGCGGCGCAGTTCGGCCCCGTCCCCCGCCCCCAGCGCCAGCGGCACGGCGCCGAAGATGGCCGCCACCGTGGTCATCAGGATAGGACGCACACGCAGCTGGCAGGCCCGGTAGATGGCCTGGGCCGCGCTGACATGGGCACCGCTCTGGGCCGCCTGCCGCTGCCGGGTGATGGCAAAGTCGATCATCATGATGGCGTTCTTCTTGACGATGCCGATCAGCAGGATGACCCCGATCAGCGCGATGATCGAGAACTCGGTGTCCGTCAGCATCAGGGCCAGCAGCGCGCCCACGCCAGCCGAAGGCAAGGTGGAGAGGATCGTCACCGGGTGGATCAGGTCCTCATAAAGAATGCCCAGCACCAAGTAGATGGTGATCAGCGCCGCCAGGATCAGCAAAGGCTGGCTGGCCATGGATTTCTGGAACGCCCCTGCCGTGCCGCCGAACGAGCCGCGCACACTGACCGGCACGCCCAGGGCCGCCACCGCGTTGTTCACCGCCTCGGTGGCCTGCGACAGCGACACCCCCGGCGCGAGTGCGAAGCTGATGGTGGTGTCGGGCGCGCCCGCCTCGTGGGTGACCGACAACGGCGTGTTGGTCAGCCCGACCCGTGCGAAGGCCGACAGCGGCACCTGGGCCCCGCTGCTGCTGGTGAAACGCAGTTGCAGCAGCGACTCGGGCGACTGCTGGTACTCCGGCGACAACTCCATCACCACCCGATACTGGTTGAGCGGGTTGTAGATCACCCCCACCTGACGCTGACCGAAGGCATCGTTGAGCGTGGTGTCGATGGTGGCCAGGCTCAGGCCCAGGCGGCTGGCCAGGTCGCGGTCGATCACCAGAGAGTTCTGCAATCCCTTTTCCTGCATGTCGGAGTTCACATCCACCAGCTCCGGGAGTTGCATGATGGCGCGCCGGATCGGCGGCTCCCAGGCACGCAGGTCTTCCAGCGTGTCGGCCAGCAAGGTGTACTCGTACTGCGAGTTGGAACCGCGCGCACCGATGCGGATGTCCTGCACCGGCACCATGAACAGGTTGGCGCCGGGCTCCTTGGCCAGCTTGGCCCGCAGGCGGGCCACCACCTGGTCGGCACTCACGCCCCGTTGCGCCAAGGGCTTGAGCGAGATGAACATCGAGGCGGTGTTGCGCTGGCCGCCCCCCGTGAAGCCGCTGACCGCCTCCACCGCCGGGTCACTGCGCACGATGCCCATGAAGCGGTCGAGCCGGCGCTGCATGGCCTGGAACGAGGTGGCCTGGTCGGCGCGGATGTTGCCCATGATGCGGCCCGTGTCCTGCTGCGGGAAGAATCCCTTGGGCACCTCCCGGTACAGGTACACGTTGAGGCCCACCACTCCGGCCAGCAGCAGCAGCGTGATCGGCTGCCAGCGCATGGCCAGCGCGAGCGTGCGCCGATAGGCACGCTGCGAGCCGCGCCGCACCCGCAGGCCCAGGCGCGCCCAGCGGCCGGGTCGGGCCACCGGCGCATGGGGCTTGAGCAGCACCGAACACATCATGGGTGTGGTGCTGAGCGACACCACCATCGACACCAGGATGGCCACCGACAGCACCACCGCGAACTCGCGGAACAGGCGCCCCACCACGCCCCCCATGAGCAGCACCGGGATGAACACCGCGATCAGCGACAGGCTGATTGACACCACGGTGAAGCCGATCTCGCGGCTGCCGGCCAGCGCAGCCTGCAGCGGGCTCTTGCCGCGCTCGATGTGGCGCGAGATGTTCTCCAGCACCACGATGGCGTCGTCGACCACAAAGCCGGTGGCCACCGTGAGCGCCATCAGCGACAGGTTGTCCAGGCTGTAGCCGCACAGGTACATGACCCCGAAGGTGCCGGCCAGCGAGGCGGGCACCGCCACACTGGGAATCAGGGCCGAGCGCAGGTGACGCAGGAACACGAACACCACCAGGATCACCAGCCCCACCGAGATCGCCAGCGAGCGCTCCACCTCCTTGAGCGAGGCCCGGATCGTGGGGGTGCGGTCCACCGCCACCTCCAGGTCGATGGCGGTCGGGATCGAGGCACGCAGTTGCGGCAGCAGCGAGCGCACCTCGTCCACCGTCTGGATGATGTTGGCGCCGGGCTGCTTGAACAGGATCAGCAGGATGGCCGGCTTGCCATCGGCCACGCCGTAGTTGCGCACGTCCTGCACCGAGTCGATGACCTGGCCCACGTCGCGCAGCCGGATGGCGTTGCCGTTGGCGTAGCGCAGCACCAGGGGCGCGTATTCAGCCGCGCTGAAGGCCTGGTCGTTGGCGCCGATCTGCCAGTTCCGGGCGCCGTCCTCCACATTGCCCTTGGGCCGGTTGGTGTTGGTAGCCACCAGGGCCGCGCGCACGTTGTCGATGGCGATGCCGCTGGCGGCCAGCCGCCCCGGGTCCAGTTCGACCCGCACCGCCGGCAGCGCGCCGCCCCCCACCACCACCTGGCCGATGCCGTTGACCTGCGCCAGGCGCTGGGCCAGCACGGTGGAGGCGGCGTCGTACATCTGGTCACGCGCCAGCACGTCCGAGGTCATGGACAGGATCAGGATCGGCGAGTCGGCCGGGTTCACCTTGCGGTAGGTGGGGTTGCTGGGCAAGCCCGTGGGCAGCAGCGCCCGCGAGGCATTGATGGCCGCCTGCACATCGCGCGCAGCGCCGTTGATGTCGCGGTCCAGATCGAACTGCAGCGTGACCCGCGTGTTGCCGAGCGAGGACGACGAGGTGATCTCGGACACCCCCGCGATGCTGCCCAGCGCGCGCTCCAGCGGCGTGGCCACGGTGGTGGCCATGGTCTCGGGGCTGGCCCCGGGCAGGCTGGCCGACACCGAGATGGTGGGGAAGTCCACCTGCGGCAAGGGGGCCACCGGCAGCATGAAGAAGGCGATGAGGCCGGCCAGCACGATGCCCATCGTGATGAGGGTGGTCGCGATGGGGCGGCGGATGAACGGTTCGGAGAAGTTCATGTTTTGAGCCTCTCTGGGGTGTGCTCAGAGCACGGCTGCTGTGGCGCCCAGTCGTGACTGTGCCTTGTCCACTGGCTTATGGCTTTTTGGTGCCGCTGCGCTCTGTTCCTTCTGTCATTTGTTTTAGGGCGGAGGCCGGGATTGCGGCCCGGCGGCCGCCTCACTTTCTTTGCTTCGCCAAAGAAAGTAAGCAAAGAAAGGCGACCCGAAGTCAGGGCCAC
>RXJO01000320.1 GCA_003987795.1 Curvibacter sp. | reverse complement strand
GTTCAGGCCCCGTTCTGCCAGATCGAGATCCACCCGCTGTCGGCCGACACCCACTACCACGCCCACCTGGCCCAGGGCCAGCTCGATGTGGTGATCGGCAACTGGCCCAAGCCACCCGACGATCTGCACATGGGACGCTTGTTCGGCGACGAGGTGGTGTGCCTGGTGGGGGCCGAGCATCCGGCGGTGCGCCGGGGTTGGGATCAGGCGGCCTGGCTGGCCTCCGAGCACATTGCGCCCACACCCACCCATCCCGGCGCGCGGGGGGTGATCGACGACCATCTGGACAGCCTGGGCCTGCAGCGACAGATCACCGCGCGTTGCGCGCATTTCAGCCTGATACCGGCCATGGTGGCCTCCAGCCTGCTGGTGCTGACCACGGGACGTCAGTTCTGTGAGCGTTTCGTGGACCGCTACCCCTTGCGCATCCTGCCCTGCCCGGTGCCCTTCCCGCGCCTGATGTATTACCAGCTCTGGCATGAGCGCACGCACACCTCGGTGGCGGCGGCCTGGCTGCGCGACCGGGTCAAGTCGGTGGCCGCATCGCTTCGAAAAGAATAGCAAACCATCGCCCACAGGAGCCCCTTGTGACCCGCCAAACTTTGAGAAAATCCGCGGCATGAACACGCATGCTTCCCCTCCACCCGGCGCCCGTCTGGTGCTTCAGGGCATCACCAAGCGCTACCCTTCGGTGGTGGCCAACAGCGGGGTCTCGCTGACCGTTCTGCCCGGCGAGACCCATGCGGTGCTCGGCGAGAACGGCGCCGGCAAGTCGACTCTGATGAAAATCATCTACGGCTCGGTCAAGCCGGATGAGGGCACTGTGCTGTTCAACGGGCAGCCGGTGAACGTGCGCAACCCCCAGGAGGCGCGGGCCCTGGGCATCAGCATGGTGTTCCAGCATTTCAGCCTGTTCGACACCCTGACCGTGGCCGAAAACGTGTGGCTGGGCCTGGACAAGCATTTCAAGCTGGCCGAGGTGACGCGCCGCATCACCCAGAAAGCCTCCGAATATGGGCTGGACATCGACCCCAGCCGGCCGGTGCACACCTTGTCGGTGGGCGAGATGCAGCGGGTGGAGATCATCCGCGCGCTGCTGACCGACCCCAAGCTGCTGATCCTTGACGAACCCACCTCGGTGCTGACGCCGCAGGCGGTCGAAAAGCTGTTCGTGGTGCTCAAGAAGCTCGCGGCCGAGGGTTGCAGCATCCTCTACATCAGTCACAAGCTGCACGAGATCCGTGAGCTCTGCACCGCCTGCACCGTGCTGCGTGGCGGCAAGGTGACCGGGGTGTGCAAGCCGGCCGAGGAGACGAATGCCTCGCTCTCGCGCCTGATGATCGGTGCCGAGCCGCCCGCTCTGGAGCACCGCCCGGCCCGGCTGGGCGCGACGGTGCTGGGCGTTTCCGGACTGTCGCTGCCACGGCAGGACCAGTTCGGCGTCGATCTGATCGATGTCAGTCTGGAGGTGCGCGCCGGCGAGGTCGTGGGCATCGCGGGGGTTTCCGGCAACGGCCAGCAGGAGTTGCTCTATGCACTGTCGGGCGAGGACACGCGCGCTGCGCCGGCTTCCATCCAGGTGGCCGGCCAAGCGGCGGGGCGCCTAGCGCCACAGCAGCGTCGCGCGCTCGGACTGCATTTCGTGCCTGAAGAACGCCTGGGTCGGGGTGCCGTGCCGACGATGGGGCTGGCGCACAACCTGCTGTTGACCCGCGACGAGGCGGTGGGCCAGGGCGGCTGGCTCAAGCTGGGTGCGCTGGAGGCCCAGGCTGCAGACATCATCCGCCGTTTCAACGTGAAGGCCGGCGGCCCGCAATCGGCGGCCAAATCGCTGTCGGGCGGCAACCTGCAGAAGTTCATCGTCGGCCGCGAGATCGATGCCAAGCCCCGGCTGCTGATCGTCTCTCAGCCCACCTGGGGCGTGGATGTGGGCGCGGCGGCGCAGATCCGTGGCGAGATCCTGGCCTTGCGCGATGCCGGTTGTGCGGTGCTGGTGGTCAGTGAAGAGCTGGATGAATTGTTCGAGATCAGTGATCGCCTGCATGTGATCGCCAAGGGCCGACTGTCGCCCTCGGTGGCGCGCAGTCAGGCCACGGTGGAAAAGATAGGCGAGTGGATGAGTGGACTCTGGAATGAAGACGTGCAGGCCCATCTGGCCGAATTGGACCAGGCCGACGGTGCCGCAGCGGAGGTGAGCGATGTTCAAGCTTGAACCCAGGCCGCAGGCCTCCCGTTTCTGGGGGCTGGGCTCGCCGCTGCTGGCGCTGGCCATCACCGTGCTGATCGGCGTGGCGCTGTTCATGCTGCTCGGCAAGGATCCGCTGCGTGGCTTGCAGGTCTTCTTCTGGGAGCCTTTGAAGAGCGCCTATGCGATCGGTGAGCTGATGGTCAAGGCCACCCCCCTGCTGCTGATCGCGCTCGGCCTGGCGGTGTGTTATCGCTCCAATGTCTGGAACATCGGGGCCGAAGGCCAGTTCGTGATCGGTGCACTGGCAGCCGGCGGCGTGGCCTTGATGGCTGACAAGGGCACCGGCAGCTGGATCATCGTGCCCATCTTGCTGGCTGGCGTGATGGGCGGCATGGTCTGGGCCGGCATCACGGCCCTGCTGCGGGATCGCTTCAACGCCAGCGAGATCCTGGTCAGTCTGATGCTGGTGTACGTGGCCGTGCAGCTGCTGAGCTACCTGGTGTTCGGCCCCTGGAAAGACCCGGCGGGCTACAACTTTCCGCAGACCCGCATGTTCGATGCGGCGACCCAGATCCCGCGCCTCATGAAAGGCTCACGCGTCAGTGTGGGCCTGCTGATCGCGCTGGCCGGCTCGGCCGCGTTGTGGGTGTTCCTGTTCCGCACCAAGGCGGGTTTTGCCCAGCAGGTGGGCGGACTGGCCCCGGCCGCGGCGCGCTACGCCGGCTTTTCGTCGCGCAAGGCCTTGTGGCTGGCGCTGCTGGTGTCGGGCGGTGCGGCCGGCCTGGCCGGTGCCCTCGAGGTGGCAGGCCCGATCGGCCAGCTGACGCCCTATGTGCCGGCGGGCTACGGTTTTGCCGCCATCATCGTGGCCTATGTGGGGCGTCTGCACCCGGTGGGCATGGTGTTTTCGGCCATCCTGATGAGCATGTTCTACATCGGTGGCGAGCTGGCGCAGTCGCGTCTGGGTCTGCCCAAGTCGCTGACCGGCGTGTTCCAGGGCCTGTTGCTGTTTTCCTTGCTGGCTTGTGACACGCTGATCGCGTACCGGGTCCGATTTGTCACCACGCGTTTGGGAGGGGCCCGCTGATGGAGTCCTATGCACTGCTTCTGGGGGCCACGCTGAATGCGGGCACCGTGCTGGCCATCGCGGCCCTGGGCCTGCTGATCAACGAGAAGGCCGGCATCGTCAACCTGGGCGCCGAGGGCCTGATGCTGTGTGCGGCCATCGCCGGCTTTGCCACTGTGTCGCACACCGGCAGCGACTGGCTGGGCTTTGCCGCCGGCATGGGCGCTGGCGCCGTGCTGGCCGCATTGTTCGGTGTGCTGGTGATCTGGCTCAACACCAACCAGTACGCCACCGGTCTGGCGCTGAGCCTGTTCGGGGTGGGCTTCTCGGCCTTTGCCGGCATCAACTATGTGCAGGCCAAGCTGCCCGAACGGCCTCAGTTCTCGATCCCGCTGCTGGGCGACATTCCCTTGCTCGGTCAGGCCTTGTTCCGTCAGCACCCGCTGGTGTATGGCGCCATCGCCCTGATGCTGGCCCTGAGCTGGTTCCTGTACCGCTCGCGCGCCGGCCTGGTGTTGCGCTCGGTGGGCGAGTCGCCCGAGTCGGCCCACGCGCTGGGCTACCCGGTGCGGCGCATCCGTCTGGGGGCGGTGGTGGTGGGCGGCGCGCTGTGCGGCCTGGCCGGTGCCTTCATCTCGATCTCCTACACCCCCTTGTGGGTCGAGGGCATGGTGGCAGGCCGCGGCTGGATCGCGCTGGCCCTGACCACCTTCGCCACCTGGCGCCCGGCACGGGTGTTGCTTGGGGCTTATCTGTTCGGTGGCGTCACCATGCTGCAGTTCCATCTGCAGGGGGTGGGGGTCAACGTGCCCAGCCAGATCCTGAGCATGCTGCCCTATCTCGCCACCGTGGTGGTGCTGGCCCTGATCTCGCGCAATCCGGTCTGGATCCGCGTGAACATGCCGGCATCGCTGGGCAAGCCTTTCTACCCCGGCGCCTGACGCCGGCGCAAGGCCTTGCTGTTTTGTTTTTCCTGACTGGATAATCAAGTTTCTCAACCCTCGTCACCGACCTCAACAAGGATTAGACATGACTGACCTGAACAAACGCTCCCTGCTCAAGGTAGCCGCCCTGTCTGCGGTTGCCGCAGCGGCCCTGGTGGGTTGCGGCAAGAAGGAAGAGCCGGCTCCGGCACCTGCTCCGGCCCCGGCTGCTGCAGCCCCGGCACCCAAGCCCGAGCCGCTGAAGATCGCCTTCGCCTATGTCGGCCCCGTGGGCGATGGTGGCTGGTCCTTTGCCCATGACAACGGTCGCAAGGCGATCGAAAAGGAGTTCGGCGACAAGGTCCAGACCTCGTTCGTGGAAAGCGTGCCTGAATCGGCCGACGCCGAACGCGTGCTGCGCGACATGGCCGGCCAGGGCAACAAGCTGATCTTCGGCACCACCTTCGGCTACATGGAGACCATGCTCAAGGTCGCCGCCGACACCCCGGACGTGAAGTTCGAGCACGCCACCGGCTACAAGACCGCGCCCAACATGCGCACCTATGACAGCCGCACCTACGAAGGCGCCTACATGGCCGGCGTGATCGCGGGGGCCATGACCAAGTCCAACACCCTGGGTGTGGTCGGCTCGGTGCCCATCCCTGAAGTGATCCGCAACATCAACAGCTTCACCCTGGGTGCCCAGAGCGTGAACCCGAAGATCAAGACCAAGGTGGTGTGGGTCAACGAGTGGTTCAGCCCGCCCAAGGAAACCGAAGCCGCCACCGCCCTGATCAACGGCGGCGCCGACATCCTGTTCCAGAACACCGACTCGCCGGCCGTGCTCAAGACCGCCGAAGAAAAAGGCAAGCGCGCCTTCGGCTGGGATTCCGACATGACCGCCTATGGCCCGAAGGCCCACCTGGCCTCGTCGATCATCAACTGGGGCCCGTACTACATCAAGGCCACCAAGGACGTGCTCGAAGGCAAGTGGGAAACCGGCCAAAGCTGG
>RXJO01000235.1:4777-5227 GCA_003987795.1 Curvibacter sp. | reverse complement strand
CCAGCCAGAAGCGCTGATCCGGGTGGTTGATCGGGGCTGGTGTCAGCCCCCCTCGGGCAAGGCCTCGGCCAGGGCCCGCAAGGCGGCCGAGGGGTGGCCGCGCCGCGTCACCAGCCAGGTGGTCTGATGCGCCCAGGGCTCGGGCAGAGCCTGCACCTGCAAGCCACGCTGGTCCAGCCCGCGCAACACCGACGCCGGCACCAGGCCCAAACCCATGCCGGCCGACACGGCAGCCACCAGGGCGTGGTACGAACCGATCTCGATGCCCGGCGTCACCGTGCGCCCCTGCGCCTGGGCCCACGCCAGCGCCACTTCGCGGTAGGCGCAGCCGGTGCTGAAGGTGACCAAGGTGGCGTTCTGCTCCAGATCCGTCCCGCGGGGTGCGATCAGCACCATGTCCTCCAGGTAGGCGGGCTGCCATTGCAGCGCGGGCCGGTCGGCCGGGCCGGC
>RXJO01000235.1:0-4717 GCA_003987795.1 Curvibacter sp. | reverse complement strand
CGTGCGCACCGCCAGACGCATGCCGGGCTGCTGCTCGCGCAGGCGCGCCAGTACCGGGGCCAGGCGCACGGCGGCCGTGCTCTCCATCGAACCGATGCGCAGCACCGCGCCTTGGCCGGTGCCGGCCAGCTCCTGGCGCAGCGCACTCATGTCGCGCACCAGGGCGGCACTGCGCTCGTACAGATGCCGGCCCTCGGGCGTGAGCTGCAGGCGCCGGCCGGTGCGCTCGAACAAGGCGCAGCCCAGGTCGCGCTCCAGCGCGCCCAGCCGGGCCGAGATGCTGGACTGCACCCGGTGCAGGCGGCTGGCCGCGGCGGTCACGCCGCCGTGCTCCACCACCGCGCGGAAGGTCTGCAGATCGGCAAAGTCCATGGTTCGTCCAAATCGATGAGTTCGTTCATTTTTATTCGTTGGACCCGATTTGTCACGCCACCGAGAATGAGCCCATGAACACACCCGCCACGCCCCCCGCCTCGAACGGCGTCTTGCACACCCGCTTCAGCCAACGCTTCGGTCTGCCACTGCCGGTTGCCCTGGCGCCCATGGCCCTGGCCTCGGGCGGCGCCCTGAGCGCGGCCTGTGCCCAGGCTGGCGCCCTGGGCCTGGTCGGCGGCGGCTATGGCGACCTGAGCTGGACCCAGCGCGAGTACACGCTGGCCCAGAGCCTGACGGCCGCTTCGCCAGCCGGTGCCCGCATCGGCTGCGGCTTCATCACCTGGAAGCTCGACGAAGACGCCTCGGCCCTGGATTGGCTGCTGGATCAGGCCGAAGAGGCACTGCCACGCGCCCTGATGCTGTCGTTTGGCGATCCGCGCCCTTACGCGGCACGGCTGCAGGCCCGCCGCATCCCTCTGATCTGCCAGGTGCAGCGGCTGGAACAGGTGCCCCAGGCCCTGGAGGCCGGGGCGGAAGTCATCGTGGCGCAGGGTGCCGAGGCCGGCGGCCACGGCATGAACTCGCTCAACGGCCGCGCCACCTTCACCCTGGTGCCCGAACTCGCCGACTGGCTGGCCGCTCACTCCCCTGACACCCTGCTGCTGGCCGCCGGCGGCGTGGCCGATGGCCGGGGCCTGGCTGCCGCCCTGGCGCTGGGCGCCGACGGTGCCCTGGTGGGGTCGCGCCTGTGGGCCAGCGCAGAAAGCCTGGCCCCCGCCGGTGCCAAGGCCCAGGCCCAGGCCAGCACCGGTGATGGCACGGCGCGCTCCGAGGTATTCGACATCCTGCGCCGCAAAAATTGGCCCGCGCCCTACGACTTCCGAGCTCTGCGCAACCCGCTGCACCGCGAGTGGGAGTCGCGCATCGAAGCGCTGCGCGCCACCCCCGAAGCCGCCCGGGCTGCCTACGACCAAGGCGTGGCCGCAGGCGATTTCAACGCCGCCCACGCCACCGTCGGCGAGGCGGTGGGCCTGATCCACGACTGCCCGCCCGCCGCCGAACTGCTGCAGCGCATGGCCGAGCAGGCACTCAGGCTGCACAAAATCTAAGCGTTGACCCGCCCGGACAGGGCTGGACAGGGCGAAGAGCGTCCGCGACGAGCCTTTGAATTCAGCTGACCTCCAACGAAGAGGTCAGGCCGGCGCCGGGCCGCCCCAAGGCGGCCTGCGGCCCCCTTTGGGGGGCAGGGAGTGACACGAAGTGCACGACCGTGGGGGCCCTACTCTGTCCAAGCCTGATCAAATGCCGAACCGGCCATGTGCGGGCGCTGCGCATTCAAAGGCTCGCCGGCCAACACCTGTTCATAGCACTGCAGGTAGCCGCGCGCCATGGCCTGGGCACTGAAGCGCTCCAGCACATGGGCGTGGCAGGCGCGGCGGTCGCCCTGCCAGCCGCGCACCGCCTCGGCCAGGGCTGAGGCGCTGCTGCTGAGGGCGCCGCAGCCCTCGGGAACCAACTCAGGCAAGGCACCGTAAGGGGTGGCGAACACCGGACAACCGAAATACAGGCTCTCGATCACCGCCAGGCCAAAGGGCTCGTGCCAGCGCACCGGCAGGATCAGGCCGCTGGAGGCATTGAGCAGATCGAACTTCTGCTGTCCCCCCACCATGCCGAAGAAATGCACCCGCGGCGACCAGGTGAAGCGGAAGCCGCGCCGCAGGTTGAGGCGGGTGCCGCCCAGCACGTCGAGCTCGACCCCGGCCAGGGCCGCCACGCGGATCGCGCCCTTGACGTTCTTGACGCGCCAGGCCGCCTTGCCCAGAAAGTGGTGGTGCCCCCGGGGGCGCCCGAAATCGACCGGGCCGTAGGCCTGCCAGTCCAGCCCGTTGTGCACGAAGCGCTGGCTGCCATGACGCTCGGCATGGTTGCGCGACACGAACACCGTGTTGAGCGCCAGCGGATCGGGGTCGCGCCCGTTGCCATGCTCGGTCACCAGAAACGGCCGCCCGATGTCCTCTTTGGGGTTGAACTGGAAATGCACCACATCCACATCGGCCGGCACCTGCGCGGCCCAACTCAGGCCGGGGCGGATCGGCAGCACCTGGGCAAAGTCACAGTGCGAGCCCTCGGGCACCAGGTAGCTGACACGGTGCCCCATCTGCACCAGGGCTCGGCCCAGATCCCAGATCACCCGCTCGGTGCCCCCATAGGCGAACACCGGGATCGGCGCGTGGTTGACCAGCAGCACATGCATGGCGGGCCCTCCTCAGGCCTGGGCCGCAGAGGCTGCGGCCGCGTCTTCATCAGGGGGAGCCTGCAATGCCGCATACAGCAGCAGGGTCACGAACAGATAGAACATGGTGCCGCTGTTGTGCCCCAGAAAGGCCTGGGTCAGGCCGAAGCCCAGATAACACAGAGGCACCATCAGGCCCGCCAGTTGCAAGGCATGACGATCGGGTGGCAGACGGCAGGCGGCGCGGGGCCAGAACAGCCACAACACCACACCGTAGAGGGCCAACACCGACGACAGGCCCAGCAAACCGCGCTTGGCGAACACGTCGAGGAACTCGTTGTGCGCGTGGCCATACTTCAGCACCTCGGCCGGCGCCTGACCGGCTTCGACCAGACGCTTCTTCTCGTGCTCGTAGCCGGCCAGGGTCCATCCCAGCAAGGGCTTTTGCAGCCCCATGTTCCAGGCCAGGCGCCAATGCGCCAGGCGCTGGCCCACCGAGTTCTCGGAGGTGCCCAACTCTTCGTACTGCCGCGCCTCGCTGATGGCCTGCTCCAGGCGCTGCTTGAGCGTGGGCCCCATGGCCGTGACCAGCACCCCCAGGCACACCGCCAGCGCCGCCAAGGCCCCCAGCAGCCGCCCGGTGGGTACGCGGTGGCGCAGCCAAAGCACCAGGGCCGGCAGGGCAAAGGCCAGCGCCAGCCAGCCGCCGCGCGACTGCGACAACAGCGAGGCCGTCAGCCCCAGCACCACCCCCAGGCCCAGCGCCAGACGCCACAGCCAGGCCCGAGGCCCGGTCGGCCAGGTCACCGCGCCGACCAGGCACATCATGGCCATCAGCAGGCTCAGGTTGCCGTACTGGATGGCGTTGGTGAAGCCCTCGGCCCGCCACCAGCCCAGCACACCATACTGGTACAGGGCCACCGCGCCGCTGAGGGTGGCACCCACGGCCAGCCCGGCCCAGAGCGCGCGCGGACGCGGCGGAAAGCGCAGTGCAAAAAACAAACAGGGCAAGGCCAGAAAGTACTTGAGGGGCTTGTCGAGCCCGCGCCAGCTGCCCTGGCTGATGATGGCGTCGATCAGCCAGTCGATGCCCACGAACAGCAGCACACCGACCAGCCAGCGGGTGCGAGGCCAATGCAGGGGCTGGCGCCACCAGCGTGGCGCAGCGACCAGCGCCGCCAGCAGCAACAGGCCGGCCCCCCACGAGTAGCCGCTGGGCAGGCACAGTGCCAGCGCCGGCAGCAAGAACGCCGACACGGTGCACACCTGCCGGGCCAGCGCGTCGATCGACGCGGCCGGTCCCGTTGCGGGAGACGCCTGGTTCATGCTCAACGCCCCACCGTCTGGCTCAGGCTGTCGCGGTCGTAGTACAGCGCCGCGTAGCGGAAGAAGCACTCGAGCGCAATGAAGAAGCAAAACAGAAAGCCCGGCCCGCCGCCCAGAAAACCCAGACGGAACACGTACAGGCGCAGAAAGATCGCAAAGGCCGAGGCCATGCCGCGCAGCACGCCGCCGCGCTTGCCGGCCGCCGCACGTTTGGCCGCGCCCAGCATTGAATACTGGGTGAGCTTTTCGAGGCTGCCGCGCACCGTCTCACGCGAGTAATGCAGCAGCCGGGCCTTGAAGGCATGGCGCGGCACCGCCTGGCCGCCATCGCGCAGCACGGCGTGCTCGTGCACCACCCCGTCGAAGCGCTCGATCATGTCGCGGCGGAACATGCGGTCCAGGCGCGACTGCGACAGGAAGTGCTTGAGCTCGCGGCCGTAGGCCACCACGCTCCATTCGATCTGCCACACCGCGCGCTGCTTGGAGCGCACGGCGGCTTCAATCTCGGCCTGCAAGGCGGGCGTGATCACCTCGTCGGCATCGAGGTAGAACAGGTAGTCGCCGCTGGCGTGCGCCAGCAGCCGGGTGCGCTGCACCGCAAACCCCTGCCAGTCAGGGTACAGATGCACCTCGGCGCCCAGACGCCGGGCGATGGCCACGGTGTCGTCGGTGCTGCCGCTGTCGACCACCACCACCTGATCGGCAAAGGCGGCACTGCGCAGGCAGTTCTCGATGCGGTGAGCCTCGTTCTTGGTCAGGACGCCGATGGTCAGGGTCGGCCGG
>RXJO01000472.1 GCA_003987795.1 Curvibacter sp. | reverse complement strand
CAGGGTCTGCAAGGGCCTGCAGGCACCGGAGGGGTGACCGGATTGACGGAGGTGCATCACGGCTGCTTCAACGCAACGGGAACTGCAGCCTCTGGATCCGGATACACCGTGGCACTGAACAGCGGGGTGTTCACTGTGAACTTCAATCCCGCACTGGGTGCCGGTAACTACACCGTGCTGCTCGATGGGCGTACCAGCAATGGGCGCTCCCTTGCACTCAGATCGGGCGGTGATCCGGTGGCGGGCCTGACTTTGACTCCGGGCTGGTTGGATGCTGGTGGGGAAACCATCCAGAGTATCTGCTTCATGGTCGCGCGCTGAGCGCGCATGTTCATCAATTTGCTAGGCCTTCAATATGCGATTTTCCCCTCTCAAGTCTATCTTGCTGCGTTTGACAGTTGCCGCTGCAATGTGTCCGCCCCTAGCGAACGCGCAATCTGACCCCTTTATCGGTCAATTGATGCTGACAGCGGCCAACTTTTGCCCGACAAATTGGGTGCCAGCCAGAGGGCAAGTACTGTCGATCGCGGCAAATTCGACACTGTTCTCCTTGTTGGGCACGACTTACGGTGGTGACGGAGTCGCAACTTTCAATCTGCCGGACCTGCAAGGGAGAGTCCCTCTCCAAGTTGGACAAGGGCCAGGGCTGAGTTATATCAACCAGGGAGAGAGGAGTGGTATCGAGAGTGTCATTTTGCTGAGCTCAAACCTACCTACTCATTACCACACCATCAGTATTCCGGCCACGACCAATGCCGCAACCCATTCTGCACCAGCAGCCAATCGAGTTTTGGCCCAATCCCAAAATGCGGGTGTCTACGCAGACGCCTCTGGAACGAACACCAGTGTGGGGGCTGGAATTACAGGATTTACGGGGTCCAATCAAGCGGTGCCGATTCGGAACCCTTATTTGGGGATGCTCTGGTGCATCGCGACGAATGGTATTTATCCACCTCGCTAATAAAATCAGATTGAGGGGCATCTTTTGGGAAAGTTGAGATGCGAAATCAGCGATCTGGCGTTCACCCGATTCCGTGGACGGTTTCTGGTTTGATTCTCAAACCGTTTCTGACCTTGTCTCGGTATGCACATGGGCCTCTTCGGCAATATCAAAGAAGACTTCGTTGTGAAGCCCCAGCGGCCGCCAGCGCAATGCCTCAAGCCATCTGCCGGCGCGGCCCAGCCTGGGTGATGCCGTGCACCCAGCTCTGCACCCGCTTCTCGACCAAGGCATGGGCCAGCAAGGCCAGCGCATAGCTGCCCAGCGCCACCACCACCACGCCCAGCACAAACGCGGGCAAGCCGGCCTGCAGCGGGCTCAGGGCCTTCCAGTAATGCAGCACCATGAAATGGACCAGGTAGATGGCGTAAGAGTTCTGCCCCAGCTTTTCAAGCGGCTTGAAGCCCAGGCCCAGTTTGATGCAGCCGTACACCAACGCGCCCAGCGCCAGGTACACCAGCAAAAAGCCGCAACCCTCTACCTGGTAAAGCAGCTTGAAAGCAAAGCCCGCCAAAAACCACGCCCCCAGGTACAGCAGCTCAGCCGCGCTGGGCCGGGTTTGCAGCGCAAAGTACAGGTAGCAGCCCACCAAGAAAATCGGCGCCTGGTTCAAGAAGTTCATGTACAGATACTCTTTGACCACGATGGCGCTGTTGGCGTCGTAATGGGCCGCAAAGTAACTGGCCATCATGCCTCTGAAGACAAAGGTGTTGAGCGCCCACAGCACCGAGGCCAGCACCAGGTAGACCATCTTCCGGTCTTTGATCTTCAACACAAACAGCGGAAACACCGCATAAAACATCATCTCGACCGCAATCGACCAACTGCCGGGCACCACGCTGTTGAAGCTGCCCACCCAGAAGCCGTGCAAAAAGGTGGCGGTCAAGGCAATGTGCAGCGCCCCAATGCCCTCAGGCGCCCAGTAACTGGCCTCAAAACCATAGATCAGCAAATAGACCGGGATGGCGATCCAGAACAAGGGCGCAATCCGAAAGAAGCGCCGCAGGTAAAACTTGCCCACCGGGTTTGATTCGCCCTCACGCAGCCGCCACATGTGGCACATGGTGATGGCGCTGACAAAATAAAAAAGCTGCACCCCGAACATGCCCTGCCCGGCCAGCTTGTCGATCAGGCCCACATTCGACGGGATCTTGTCGACCGTGTGAAACACGATCACCCCGATGATGGCCAGGCCCCGCAAAAAATCGAAAGTGCCCAGCCGGGCTTGAGGCGTGGTGGGCTGGGCGTGCTGTTGCATGGTGGGTTTAGAAACAGGTAGACGATGCTGGCGGGATTCTAGGTTGAAAGCGTTGCGCTTTACCGGTGATTAGCATCGTGACTTGTACGACGCAAATTTCAGTAGGCGTTCTTCGAGAAAAATCCTTTGTACAAGGTCATGACAATGATTTTGAAATCAAACCACAATGACCAATTCTCAATGTAATGAAGGTCGGCCTGCACCCGTGCCTCCATTTTATCCAAAGTATCTGTCTCACCACGATAGCCATTCACCTGAGCCCATCCTGTGATGCCCGGCTTGACCTTGTGTCGCAACATATATCTTGGAATCAGATTTTTATATTTTATATTATGTGAGACCGCGTGTGGACGAGGCCCCACGATACTCATCGTGCCTTGTAGAACATTCAGAAACTGAGGCAATTCATCGAGGCTACTACGCCGTAGAAATCTACCAATCGGCGTGACCCGAGGATCTTTTTTGGAGGCCTGAACCACTTCTCGGATACCCGGATCCTGCACATACATAGATCGGAATTTGTACACCTCGATGGTGTCCCCATTCCAACCGTGGCGTTTCTGCTTGAACAGCACCGGACCATTTGATGTCATTTTGATGGCCATCGCGATCAGCAACATCAGAGGACTGATCAATATCAAAATAATGACACCCAGAATGCGATCCTCAAGCCATTTCAGTACCAAATTGATTCCCGACATGGGCGAATTGGAGATGTCCAACATCGGTACGCCAAGCATCACGGTCAAGCCGTTGTTCATCACATGAAAAGCGCCAAAGTCTGGAACCAATCGGATATTGACAGTGCTGTATCGCAGATCATCAAGAATAGGCTGAACCCATTTCATTTCGTTGCCAGGAGGACAGATCCAAACCTCATCAAGATTGCGGAATTTCACAGCGTAGCGAAGACCTTGAAAATCGTCGATCGCTACCGTACCCACCAGGTCATAGCCCGTCCATGTACTGACTTGAACACGCCTCTGAATTGTCGAAACAATTGCGCTCTCCCCTACCAACAAAACTCGCAAATGATTGAATTGGCTACCACGCATCCAGCTCATGACCGCAAAAATGAGCAATCGGCCGACCCAAGACAACAACAGTGAAGATATCCACCAAGTGATCAGCCATACACGTGAATAATCGCTGCTACTTTTATCAAGAACCAACCAGGCCATCATCAACGCC
Organism: Curvibacter sp.; assembly: GCA_003987795.1. Lineage (GTDB taxonomy): Bacteria > Pseudomonadota > Gammaproteobacteria > Burkholderiales > Burkholderiaceae_C > Curvibacter. Next base: position 1,793 of record RXJO01000472.1, on the reverse strand, counting down.
CAAGTGAAGATCCAGCCTACACCGACGCGACCAAGCATCGCCCTGAACTTTCCACCCGGCCAATTACGATATACGTAAGACGACACAACCACCATTAACGTGGCTGATTGAAAAATCAACAAACCATATGAATGAGGCAATTCCCATTCGTCTAATCCAAACCGGGAATAGTAGGAGAGCATTCCTGCCAAAATGAATGCCAACCAATCGACGGCATAAACAAACATCCGCATCAGCGAAGACGACCGACGCATCAATAATTTAGCCACTCAATACTTCCCCTCAATAGAATGAGCATCAGATGTCAGAGACCTGCTGGACCAAGGCATCGTCACAGACTCAATTCTGACGCCCATAAACATCATCAAACCGCACAATATCGTCCTCACCCAGGTAGGTGCCGCTTTGCACCTCGATCATCTCTAGCGGCAGCTTGCCGGGGTTCTCCAGGCGGTGTTTTTCGCCCAGCGGGATGTAAGTGCTCTGGTTTTCGCTGACCAGATAGACCTGGTCGCCCCGGGTGACCTGGGCTGTGCCTTGCACAACAATCCAATGCTCTGCGCGGTGGTGGTGCATTTGCAGTGACAAGGCTGCACCGGGTTTGACCACAATGCGTTTGACCTGAAACCGATCACCCGCATCCACGCTGTCGTACCAGCCCCAAGGGCGGTGCACCTTACGGCTGGCACCGGCCTCGGTGCGGCCCGTGGCCTTGAGGTGGTTGACCACGTCTTTTACTTTTTGAATGTGGCTGCGGCTGGCCACCAGCACGGCATCGGCCGTTTCGATGACCACCGCGTCGTCCAAGCCTACACAGGCCACCAGGCGCGATTGGGCCATCACCAGGGTGTTGCGGGTGTCGATGGCCAAGGCATCGCCTTGCAGGGCGTTGCCCTGCTCGTCTTTGGCGCTGATCTCCCATACCGCGTTCCAGGCACCCACGTCTGACCAATTGGCCGCCAGGGGCACCACCACCACCTCGCCGGTGTTGTGCTGGGCGCTGGCCAGTTTCTCCATGATCGCGTAGTCGATCGAATCAGACGGGCAGGCGGCAAACGCAGCCTTGTCGGGGCGAATGAAGTCGGCGTCGGCCTTGCGGGCCGCAAAGGCCTGCTGGCAGGCTTGCAGCATGATGGGCTGCAGGCTTTGCATTTTGGCCAGCCACACCGAGGCCTTGATCACAAAAATGCCGCCGTTCCAATAAAACTGGCCGCTTTCGAGATATTGCTGGGCGGTGGCGGCATTGGGCTTTTCTACAAACTCAGCCACGGCATAGGCACCGCTGTCTTCAGCCAGGGCAGTGCCTTTGCGGATATAGCCATAGCCGGTTTCGGGCGCGGTGGCTTCGATGCCAAACGTCACCAGCTTGCCGGCCTGGGCCAGGGGCACGCCCTGCAGCACGGCGGCCTTGAAGGCGGCCTGGTCTTGAATGACGTGGTCGGCCGGCATCACCACCAGCACCGGGTCTTGCCCATGGGCCGTGGCGGCCAGGGCGCCCAGGGTCAGGGCTGGGGCGGTGTTGCGGCCCATGGGTTCCAGCACCAGGGCGGCGGGCTCGATACCCACCTGGCGCAGTTGCTCGCCCAGCAAAAACCGGTATTCGTCATTGCCCACCAGCACCGGGGCGGCCATGGTCAGTGCCCCGCCCTGCCCCAGTGGGCCCAGGCGCATGGCCGTGTCTTGCAGCAGGCTGTTGGCGCCCACCAGCTTCAGCAACTGCTTGGGGTACTGCTCACGCGACAAGGGCCACAGGCGGGTGCCCGAGCCACCGCACAAGATCAAGGGTTGAACAA
>RXJO01000215.1 GCA_003987795.1 Curvibacter sp. | reverse complement strand
GGGCCGGCAAGCGGGCGCCGACCTGGATCGAATGGAACACGGCCTGGCGGCCCATGGCCTTGGCCACGAACACCACCTCGCGGCCATCGCGTACCACCAGGTGGGCCGAGTAGCCGCTCTGGTCGCGCAGGCCTTCGATGATCGGAATGCCGTGCTCGGTGAGCTCCATCGAGGCCAGGTACTCGAAGCCCAGGCGCAGCACACCGATGCTCAGCTTGTAGTTGGGGCTGTCGCTGACGCGCTCGACAAAGCCCATCTGTTCCAGGGTCTGCAGCAGGCGGAACACCGAGGCGCGCGGCACATCGAGGCGGCGCGACAGTTCGGCGCCGGTGAGCTGCGGCTCCTGGCGGGTGAAGCAGCCCAGCAATTGCAGGCCACGGGCCAGGCCCGGGACAAGGTAGCGGTCGCTTGCGTCGTTCATGTGTTGGTTCTCCTGGTCTCTCGATCCGTGTTCAGGGGGTGGCCTGCAGCAGCGTGTTGACCGCATCAGCGGCCTCCAGCGCACAGGCGTGGCCCACCGGGCCCAGTGAGAGATAGGGAGCACCCACCCGACGGGCCAGCGCTTCGCAGGCCGCGGCCGGGGTGATGGTGTCAGCGCTGCCACTGGCCACGGTGACCGGACAGGTTACCGCAGCCAGCAGGCTGTCGAGGTCGGCATGGGCGAGCAGCCGCGCGGCCTGGGTGTAGCCGGCCGGGTCGATGGCCGCCATGATCGATTTCACATAAGCCACCAGCGACACCTCTGCCTGGGCCGAGAGCATGGCGGCGCCCCGGTGCTCGGCCATCCCGGCCGGGCCCAGGCGCTCCAGATTGGCCAGGCGATCCCGCAGCTTGCTCTCCCGCAAGGCGGCGTCGGCTTTGCCATAGCCCAGCGCGGGTGACAACAAAACCAGGCGCTCCACGGCATCCGGCTGCTGCGCCACCGCTGCGGCCGCCATCAGACAGCCCAGCGAGTGGCCGGCCAGGCGGATCGGCTGCTGGGCCAGATCCAGGGCCTGCAGCCATTGCCAGACCCGCTGGCCGTAGTCTTCGGCTGTGGGCCACTCGGCCTGGACCGGCGCGCTGCGGCCGTAGCCGGGCGCGTCCCAGGCCAGCACCGTGAACCGGCTTTGCAGGGCCTGCAGCTGGCGCAGCCAGCTGCCCGAGGCCGAGCCGATGCCATGCAGCAGCACCAGCAAGGGGCCTTGGCCCGCCCGGCGGTAGGCGATGTCGCCCCCGTCGGTGGTGACCACCTGGGCAGGCCACTGCCGGGCCAGTTCTTGCAAGCTCATGTCGGTGACGCCTGCTTCAGCGACCGAGATCGCGTTTGATCTTGGCCAGCGGCGAATCCGGGGGGTAGACCGGGGTGATGGGCTTGGGTGAGCCCAGCATCACGCACATCAGCGCGTCTTCGTCGCCGATGTTGTGCTCTTCGCGGTACACGCCCGGGGGCACCGAGATCAGGTCGCGCTCGCCCACCACGGTCTCCCAGCGTTGGCCGTCCTTTTCGCAGATCACCTTCATCGCGCCACGCATGACGAAAAAGATCTCTTCGACGTCGTAGTGGATGTGCGAGGGGCCGATGTTGCCGGCGGGGATCACCATGGTCGAGAAGGTGAAGTGGGCCGAAGGCACGGTGTTGTTGTCGCTGGCGACGCCAGTGCCACCGGTGCCCACGTAGCGCATCTGGGCACGGCGGTACTTGGGGTCGAAGTCGGCCTGGAACTTCAGCGCATCCCAGTCGTAACGGCGGGTGGAACGACGCGCCACGCGCGACTCCATCCACTCGGCGAAGCTCTGGCCGGGGGCCTGCATCATGGACTGCTGGATCTCGGCCTCGGGCGGAATGCGCGCATCCTGCAGGCCACGTTCGTTGAACACGGGCTCGTTGGCCGCGGGGGTGTGATGGGTGCTCATGGAAACTCCTTGCAAACAGTGCGTTGGGTAAGGGGGGTCAATTCATCACGAAGCCGCCATTGACCGGCAGCACCTGCCCCGTGACATAGCCGCTGCCTTCGGACAGCAGGAACAGCACGGTGGCGACCACATCGTCGGGCACCTGGGCGCGGCTGATCGCACGGCCTTCGCTGTACAGCCGGTGGCGCGCCTCGGGCACGTATTCGGTGGCCTCGACCAGGGTCAGGCCTGGGGCCACCGCGTTCACGGTCACGCCGTGGGCGCCCAGCTCACGTGCCATCGAACGGGTCATGGCCATCACGGCGCCCTTGCTGGCCACATAGGCCATCAGGCGGGGCGCGCCCCACAACGCGGTGTCGGAGGCGATGTTGACCACCCGGCCCCGGCCCGAATCCTGCAGCCAGCGCTGCGCCGCCACCGTCACCAGCCAGGGGCCACGCACATTCACGGCCATCACCCGGTCCCAGGTGTCCACCGTGATGTCGGCCATGTCCTTGCCACCTGAGTTGGTGATGGCGGCGTTGTTCACCAGGCCATCCAGGCCGCCCAGGCGTTCAACCGTCGCGGCAGTGGCTTGCTCGATGGCCAGCGGGTCCGACACATCCATGGGCAGGTAATGCGCCACCGGCTGGGCCAGTCCCTGGTTCAGCGCGGCGGCCAGGGCCTCGCCCCGTTCATGCAACACATCGGTCAGGGCGACCCGGGCACCGGCAGCCACACAGGCGCGGACAAAGGCCTCGCCCAGGCCACGGGCACCGCCCGTGATGAGGATGCGGTGGCCTTCGAGAGAGGGAACGCTGGTCTGATTCATGCTTCGATTCCTGTGTCTGCCGTGCGCCGCCCCATCCTGGTGATCGGGCTCTCGCTCGGCTCTTTTTGGTCTCACTTATGAAACGTTGATTCGTATTTGAACCACATTGTGTCACCAACCCACAAAAGCCCCCATATCCCGACTTTCATGCGGGGTTTTTGAAACACATGGAAAGACCTCGGCGTTTGCTTTTTTGAGGCGCTGCCCCAGAGGGTTGTCCATGCGCCAGATCAACAACACGGAGATGTCCACCGTATGAATACGTGCTTTTACTTATTTGAAAAACAAAGTCCACTCCGTATTCTCACTCAAATAGTTTCATCTATTGATCACTGTTTCGTATATAAAACGAAAGGCCTTCATGCTCACCCAAGGATCTGCTGGTCTGCACAGTCCGCATCGCCGTTGCGGCCGGGGCCTGACATGAAGCATCGCCTTCAGGCTGTGACTCGGAGGTGGATGGGTGTCTGCCTCACCCTGCTGGCGGCCTCCGCCCAGCTCTGCGTGGCCGCCCCGAATGAGCCGTCCGAGGCTCAGCGCAGCCTGGCGGCCGCGCCCTTCACCCTGGTGGCCCCCTTCCCGGCCGGAGGCCCGGTGGACACCTTGGCACGCATGCTGGCCAATGGACTGGGCGAGCGCTACAAACAGAGCGCCATCGTCGACAACCGCACCGGCGCCAACGGCAACATTGGCATCGAAGCCGTCAAGCGGGCCGCCCCCACGGGCCACACCCTGCTGGTGGTGCCGGCCGGCAACCTGACCATCAACCCCACGCTGATGCCCCGCCTGGGCTACGACGTGGAGGCCGACTTCAGTCCCGTGGCCTCGCTGGACAAGGCCCCGAACGTGTTGGCGGTGAACCCCGCCGTGCCCGCGCACACCGTGCGCGAGCTGATCACGCTGAGCCAGGCCCGCCCCGGCACCTTGAGCTACGCCACCCCGGGCGTGGGCTCTGGCCTGCACCTGGCCGGTGAACTGTTCAAGCAGCAAAGCGGTGCCGATCTGCTGCACGTGGCCTACAAAGGTTCGCCGCCCGCGCTCAACGACGTGCTGGGCGGCACGGTGCCGGTGATCGTGGGCAACCTGCCCACCCTGCTGCCGCACATCCAACAGGGCAAGCTGCGCGCCCTGGCCGTCACCGATCCGGTGCGTGCGCCCCTGCTGCCGGACGTCCCCACCCTGGCCGAGGCCGGCGTGAGCGGTGTGGCTGTCACCTCGTGGTACGGCGTGATGGCCCCCAAGGGCACGCCCGAGGCCGTGCGCACCCAGTTGGCCAACGACATCACCCAGATCCTGAACACCCCCACCCACAAGGCCCAGCTCGAAAAGCAAGGGCTGGTCGTTTGGATCACCGCAGGCGCCGCCTTTGGCGACGTCATCCGCAAGGAGACAGCCACCTGGCTGCCCGTCATCAAGAGCCGAAAGATCGAAGCCCAGTGACGGGCCGCATTCACGCATTTTCCCGACCCACACCACAACCCTCCCCAGGACCCACCCCATGCTCACCCCCCAACGTCTTGCCCTCACCCGCCGCCACGCCCTGGCCTTGACCGCCGCCGCCCTCGGCCTGGGTGCCGCCGCCCAACCCGCTCTGGCCCAGGGCAGCTACCCCAACAAGCCCATCACCCTGGTGGTGGCCTACCCGGCCGGTGGCGACACCGATGCCATGGCCCGCCTGTTCGCCGAAAAGCTGCAAGGCCGTCTGGGCCAGCCCGTGGTGGTCGACAACCGCCCCGGTGCCAGCGGCATCATCGGCAGCGCCTTCGTGTCCAAGGCCCCGGCCGATGGCTACACCCTGTTGCTGGCCCCCAGCACCTTCTCGATCGCTCAGTTGGTGATGAAGACCGGCCCGGGCTCGGGCTACGACGTGCTCAATGGCTTCACCCCCATCATCCAGACTGTCACCATGCCCATGTTTGTGGCCGCATCGGGCGCCAGCGGCCTCAAGGACATCAAGGAACTGGTGGCCCAGTCGAAGACCAAGCCCCTGACCTACGCCACCCCGGGCAGCGGCTCGCCCATGCACATCCTGGCCGCCATGTTCACCAAGGCCAGCGGCGCCGACCTGGCCCACGTGCCCTACCGCGGCGTGGCCCCGGCGGTCAACGACGTGCTGGGTGGCCATGTGCCCCTGACCTTCATGACCCTGGGCCCGGTCGCCCCCCACCTGGCCAGTGGCAAGGTCAAGCTGCTGGGCGTGGCCGACACCCACCGATCCACCTTGGCGCCCGACGTGCCCACCCTGGCCGAGTTGGGCTACAAGGACATCGAAGTCACCGCCTGGCAAGGCCTGTTCGGCCCCAAAGGCCTGCCCGCCGACATCGTGAAAACACTCAACACCCACATGAACGACATCCTCAAGATGCCCGATGTGGTCAGCAAGGTCGGCACCTTTGGCGGCCTGCCGCTCGGCGGTGATCCGGCTCGCCTGGAAAAGAGCAACGCAGCCGATCTGGCTCGTTTCGGCAAGGTGGTGAAAGACTTCGGCATCCAAGCCGATTGACGCCGCCCCCCC
>RXJO01000553.1 GCA_003987795.1 Curvibacter sp. | reverse complement strand
CCCTGACCGTGGCCGGCCTGGCCATGGGCATGATCGTGTTCATCATCGCCTCGGGCCTGACCCTGGTGTTCGGGCTGATGGACGTGCTGAACTTCGGCCACGGCGTGTTCATCGCCCTGGGGGCGTTTGTGGCCACCAGCGTGCTGGGCGCCATGGGCGACTGGACGGGCTCGGCCGAGCTGTGGCGCAACCTGGTGGCGGTGTTCCCGGCCATGCTGGTGGCCATGGCGGTGGCGGGCGCCCTGGGCCTGGCGTTCGAGCGTTTCATCGTGCGCCCGGTGTACGGCCAGCATCTGAAGCAGATCCTGATCACCATGGGCGGCATGATCATCGGCGAAGAGATCATCAAGGTGATCTGGGGCCCGCAGCAGATCCCGCTGCCGCTGCCCGAGGGCATGCGCGGCGCCTGGCTGTGGGGCGATGCCGCCATCGAGCGCTACCGCGTGGTGGCGGTGGGCGTGGGGCTGGTGGTGTTCGGCGTGCTGGCCTACACCCTGAACCGCACCAAGATCGGCCTGCTGATCCGCGCCGGTGTGCAAGACCGCGAGATGGTCGAATCGCTGGGCTACCGCATCCGGCGCCTGTTCGTGGGCGTGTTCGTGGTGGGCAGCGCGCTGGCCGGCCTGGGCGGCGTGATGTGGGGCCTGTACCAGCAGAACGTGGTGCCCCAGATGGGCGCCCAGGTGAACGTGCTGATCTTCATCGTGATCATCATCGGCGGGCTGGGCTCGACCGGGGGCGCGCTGATTGGGGCCTTGCTGGTGGGCCTGATGGCCAATTACACCGGCTTTCTGTTGCCCAAGCTGGCCCTGTTCTCGAACATCGCGCTGATGGTGGCGGTGTTGTTGTGGCGCCCCCAGGGTGTCTATCCGGTGACCAACCGTTGAGAGGGCCCCACCCATGTCTATGCTGAAACGACTGATTTCCAACGACCTGCCGCGCAGCCGCGTGCTGGCCGTGCTGCTGATCGGGCTGCTGCTGGCCCTGGCGTTCACGCCCTTCCTGTTTCCGGGCGTCAAGGCGCTCAATGTGGCCGCCAAGGTGCTGGTGTTCGTGGTGCTGGTGGCCAGCTTCGATCTGCTGCTGGGCTACACCGGCATCGTGAGCTTTGCCCACACCATGTTCTTCGGCATCGGGGCGTATGGCATTGCCATCGCCACCACCCGGCTGGGGCCCACCTGGGAGGCGCTGGCCGTGGGGCTGGGGGCCTCGTTGCTGCTGTCGCTGCTGCTGGCGCTGGCGGTGGGCTTGTTCTCGCTGCGGGTGCGGGCGATCTTCTTTGCCATGATCACGCTGGCGGTGGCCTCGGCCTTCCAGACCCTGGCCTCGCAGTTGTCTGAGCTGACCGGGGGCGAGGACGGCCTGACCTTCAAGGTGCCCGAGCTGCTGTCGCCCAGCTTCGAGTGGGCCGAAGAGCCCTTTCTGGGGGTGTCGCTCGACGGGCGGCTGATCTGCTACTACCTGCTGTTCGTGCTGGCCGTGGTGCTGTTGCTGGCGCTGCTGCGCATCGTCAATTCGCCCTTCGGCCGGGTGCTGCAGGCGATCCGCGAGAACGAGTTCCGTGCCGAGGCCATCGGCTACCGGGTGGTGGTGTACCGCACGGTGTCGAGCATTCTGTCGGCGCTGTTCGCCTGCCTGGCCGGCGCCATGCTGGCGCTCTGGCTGCGCTACAACGGGCCCGACACCTCGCTGTCGTTCGAGCTGATGCTTGATGTGCTGCTCATCGTGGTGATCGGCGGCATGGGCACGATCTATGGCGCGGCCATCGGCTCGGCCCTGTTCCTGGTGGCGCAAAGCTATCTGCAGGATCTGCTGCGCCTGGGCAGCGAGGCCGCGTCTGGCCTGCCGTGGCTGTCTTCGCTGCTCTCGCCCGACCGCTGGCTGCTGTGGCTGGGCGTGCTGTTCGTGTTGTCGGTTTATTACTTCCCGACCGGGGTGGTGGGGCGCCTGCGTGCGCCGGCCCGTGGCCAAAAGGCGCCGCACTGAGGCGGCGCCTAGGGAGGTCGATGGGGTTCGGGGTGGGGCCTGAGCAGGGCGCGCCCAGGGCAAGTGTGTTCGTCAACGATTCAAAACAAGAGGAGACAAGGCATGCGATTCATCTGGACACCCGTGGCTGCGGCCGTGGCGGCTTGCATGGGCTTGAGCGGCTGCATGGGCGATGACAGCGATTTCAACCTGCCCCCCAGCTACCTCGGCACGGTGAGCAGCGTCGAGTACGACGGCGTCAGCAACGACCTGCTGACCGCCGGCCTGGGCAAGAGCGGCCTGCAAAGCGCCGTGCCGCCGGCCTACGCCAACCCCCTGAAGCCCACCGCAGCCGAGCTGCGCCGTGCGGCCATCTACAACAGCTACCGGGCCTTGCTCGACACCACCACGGCGGGGGGCTATGGCACGCTGTATGGCCCCAATGTGGACGCCAATGGCAAGGTCACCAGCAGCGAAGGCCTGATTGCCGGGGGGGAGTACACCGCCTTCAGCGATGACGGCACAGGTCAGCAGAACGTGACCCTGGTGGTGCAGGTGCCCAACAGCTTCGACCGCAGCAACCCTTGCATCATCACCGCCACCTCGTCGGGCTCGCGCGGGGTGTATGGCGCCATCAGCACCGGCGAGTGGGGCCTGAAAAAAGGCTGTGCGGTGGCTTACACCGACAAGGGCACCGGCGGTGCCGGCCACGACCTGGCCACCGACACCGTGCCCCTGATCGATGGCACACGCAGCGCGTCGTCTGCGGCCGGCCTGGGCGCGCAGTTCCGGGCGGCCCTGTCGGCCGCCGAGCTGTCGGCTTTCAACACCGCCACGCCGAACCGGCTGGCTTTCAAGCATGCGCATTCGGGCCGCAATGTCGAAAAAGACTGGGGCAAGTTCACGCTGCAGGCGGTCGAGTTTGCGTTCTATGTGCTCAACCAGCGGCTCGGCGATGACGCCGGCAGCGGCCACAAGGCGCGCACCTTCCGGCCCAGCAACACCTTGGTGATCGCCTCGAGCGCCTCCAATGGCGGCGGCTCGGCCATCGCGGCAGCCGAGCAGGACACACAGGGGCTGATCGACGGTGTGGCCGTCAGCGAGCCGGCCATCGAGATGCCCAAGAACGCCAATGTGGTCGTCACCCGGGGCGGGCAGGTGCAGGCCACCACGGCCCGCACTTTGCTCGATTTCACCAGCTATGCCCATCTGTACTCGGCCTGTGCCGCGCTGGCCCCCGAGCTGGCGGGCACGCCGTTCCAGAGCACCTATGCCTTGCCGGCGGTGTACGGCACGCTGGCCGCCAACCGGTGTGCCTCGCTGAAGATCAAGGGTCTGCTGACGGCCAGCACCACCGCCACCCAGGCCAGCGAGGCCCTGGCCAAGCTGCAGGCCTATGGCTGGGAGCCCGAGGCCGGCAGCCAGATCGCCACGATGGCCGGCTTCGAGGTGGCGCCGGCGGTGGCCGTCACCTTTGCCAACGCGCTGGCCCGCGCCAGCGTCAAGGACAACCTGTGCGGCTACAGCTTTGCCGCCACCACCGCAGTCGGGGCCGTCACCACCATGGACCCGACCTCGCTGGCCCAGATGTACGCGACCGGCAACGGCGTGCCGCCCTCGGCCGGGGTGCAGCTGATCAACAACAATGCCCAGGGTGGTCCGGTGCGCGATCTGCTGTCGGTGTCGCCGATCTCGGGCCTGGCCGACATGGGGCTGGATGGGGCGGTGTGCCTGCGCAACCTGGTCACCGGCACGGCTGGCACGGCGGCGCAACTGAACGCCGGCATCGACGAGACGCGGCGCAACGGCAATCTGAAGGGCCGGCCGGCCGTGATCGTGCACGGGCGCTCCGATCCGCTGCTGCCCGTCAACCACACCTCGCGGCCCTACCTCGCGCTGAACAATGTGGTGGAAGGCAGCAGCAGCCAGCTGAGCTACCTCGAAGTCACGAATGCCCAGCACTTCGACTCGTTCATCGGGTTGCCCACGGTGCTGCCCGGTTACGACACCCGCTTCGTGCCCTTGTCTCTGTACCTGAACCGGGCGCTCGACGCGGTCTATGCCCGCCTGAAGAACGGCACGGCCCTGCCGCCTTCGCAGGTGGTGCGCACCGTGCCCCGTGGCGGCACGCCCGGCTCGGCACCGGCCCTCACGGCCAGCAATGTGCCGGCCCCGGTGGCCACACCGGCAGCGGCCGACCGCATTGTGCTGAGCGGCAACACGGTGAGCATCCCCGATTGAGGCGGCTCACCGATCGATGAAATCCGGCGGGGCTGTGCAACGGCCCCGCCTGCCAACCCAACGGAAATGTCCATGGCCTTCTCATCCCACTACCTGCGCTGCGCAGACCGCGAAATCCATTACACCGATTGGGGCGACCCGCAGGCACCGGCCGTGATCGCCTGGCACGGTCTGGCGCGTACCGGCCGCGACATGGACGAGCTGGCCGAGCACCTCAGCAGCCGCTACCGCGTGATCTGCCCCGACACCCTGGGCCGCGGCCTGAGCCAATGGAGCCCCGACCCGGGCCACGAGTACACGCTGGCCTTCTATGCCCGGCTGGCCGAGGGCCTGCTCGATGGCCTGGGGCTGGACCGGGTGCATTGGGTGGGCACCTCGATGGGCGGGGCCATCGGCACGGTGTGCGCCGGTGCTCGGGTGGTGCCGGCGCTCAAGGGCCGGATCAAGAGCCTGGTGCTCAATGACAACGCACCGCGCCTGGCCGACGCCGCCATCGAGCGCATCCGGGCCTATGCCGGCGAGCCGCCGGCCTTTGATTCGGTGCTGGCGCTGGAGGCCTTCTTCCGTCAGGTCTACAAGCCCTATGGCTGGCTGAGCGATGCGCAGTGGCGCCGCCTCACCGAAACCTCGACCCGCCGCCTGCCCGATGGCCGGGTCACGCCGCACTACGACCCGGCCATGGTGCAGCAGTTCACCTTGCACCCGAACGATTACCTGATCTGGGACGATTACGACGCGATCGACATCCCGGTGCTGTGCCTGCGCGGTGCCGAGTCGGATCTGGTGCTGCCCGAGACCACCGCCGAGATGCTGCGCCGCGGCCCGGGCCTGCGCGGCCTGACCACGGTGGTCGAGGTGCCGGGTTGCGGCCACGCACCGGCCCTCAACGTGCCCGGGCAACTGAATCTGGTGAGCGATTTCATCGACCGCGCCCAGGCGGCCTGAGCGTCAATCGCCCCTCAAAGCGTCTTGGCAAAGAACTGGGCGATGCCTTGGCGCAAGTCGCCGCCGCCTTGCTCGCGGTAGTCCATGTGGTCGGCGCCGGGGATGCGCCACAGG
>RXJO01000152.1 GCA_003987795.1 Curvibacter sp. | reverse complement strand
ATGCCCGCCGACTGCAACGCCAACGGCGACATCTTCGGCGGCTGGGTGATGGCCCAGGTCGACCTCGCCGGCTCGGTGCTGCCGGCGCGCTACGCCCAGGGTCGCATGGCCACGGTGGCGGTGAACGAGTTCATCTTCAAGCAGCCCGTGCGGGTGGGCGACATCCTGTCGTTCTATGCCGCGATGGAACGCATCGGCCGCACCTCGATGACGGTGCGGGTCGAGGTGTTCGCCGAGCGCTTCAAGGCCCAGGGCCAGTACATCAAGGTCACCCAGGCCACCCTGACCTATGTGGCCATCGACGAGCAGGGACGCCCGCGCGAAATCCCACGCGGCTGACCCGATCAAGCCCGCGACATCGCCCCCTCTACTGCAGGCTCGCCTGCCGCGAAAGCGCCTTTTCCCCGATAGCCAAGCACCGACGGTCGCCCCATCATGCGGCAGCAGGAAGGGTCGGCAGACCGCTCAGGGTTAGCCCCGAGTGTGTGAATTCGGCCCGCGCCGCTACATTATTTATGCCAAGCAGATGCTTGGCATAAATCATTGGGGAGCCGATGTGCAATTTGTGCAACTGCTGATCAGCGGGGTCTCTCAGGGCTGCATCTACGGCCTGATCGCGCTGGGTTTCGTGCTCATCTACAAGGCCACCGAGACCGTGAGCTTTGCCCAGGGCGAGCTGATGATGCTGGGGGCCTTCTGCGGCCTGGGCCTCATGACGGTGCTGGGCTTCCCCTTCTGGCTGGCCGTACCGTCCACCCTCGTGGCCATGGGCCTGTTCGGCATCGTGCTCGAGCGCGCGGTGGTGCGCCCCATCCTGGGGCAGCCCGCCTTCTCGGTCGTGATGCTCACCATCGGCATCGGCTATGTGCTGCGGGGCCTGGTCACGATGATCCCCAACATCGGCACCGAGACCCACACCCTGCCCGTGCCCTACAAAGACCAGAGCCTGAGCCTGGGCAGCCTGGTGCTGAACGCCGAGCAGGCGGTGGTGATCGCGGCCACCGCCGTGCTGTGTGGCGGCTTGTTCGCGATGTTCCGCTACAGCAAGCTGGGCATCGCCATGCAGGCGGCCTCACAGAACCAGTTGGCGGCCTACTACATGGGCATCCCGGTCAAACGCCTCAACGGCCTGGTGTGGGGGCTGGCCGCGGCCGTGGCCTCGGTGGCCGGCCTGCTGCTGGCCCCCATCACCTTCGTGCACGCCAACATGGGCTTCATCGGCCTGAAGGCCTTTCCGGCCGCTGTGGTCGGGGGCTTCGGCAGCCTGCCCGGAGCCATCGTGGGCGGGCTGGTGATCGGCATCGTTGAGTCACTGTCGGGCTTCTACCTGCCCGAAGGCTTCAAGGACATCGCCGCCTACATCGTGGTGCTGCTGATGCTGATGCTCAAACCCAATGGCCTGTTCGGCGACAAGCTGCGCAAGAAAGTCTGACCCACCATGCGCTTTCTGTTCAAGACCGATTACGACCAGGACATCCGCCTGGCCAAACATGGCGGCCACCGCTTCTGGTACGGGCTGCTGATGCTGGCCTTGCTGGCGGCGCCCTGGCTGATGCCCGAGTACTGGCTGGCCCAACTCACCTTCGTGCTGATCTACGGCATCGTCGGGCTGGGGCTGATGCTGCTGGCCGGCTTCACCGGCCTGTTCTCGATGGGCCATGCCGCCTTCCTGGGGGTGGGGGCCTACACCCAGGCTGCGCTGTGCGGCCTGGGCTGGCCGTTTCCGCTGGCGCTGGCCTGCGCCGCCGCCCTGTCGGCGGCGGCCGGCCTGCTGGTGGGACTGCCGGCCTTGCGGGTCAAGGGCATCTACCTGGGCATGGCCACCCTGTCGTTCGGCTTCATCGTCGAGGAGGTGTTCGCGCGCTGGGAGAGCGTGACCGGCGGCAATGCGGGCAAACATGTGAAGGCCCCCGACTTCTTCGGCTGGAAGGCCGACAGCGCCGAATCGTTCTACTTTGTCTGCCTCGTGATCGCGGTGGCCAGCACGCTGGGCATCCTGAACCTGCTGCGCGCCCCCACCGGACGGGCCTTCGTCGCCATCCGCGACTCGGAGATCTCGGCCCAGAGCATGGGCATCCACCTGGCCCGCTACAAGAGCCTGTCGTTTGCGCTGTCGGCCGCCCTGGCTGGCCTGGGCGGGGCGCTGTATGCGCACAAGCTGCAGTTCATCTCGCCCGACCAGTTCAACATCCTGCAATCGATCGACCTGCTGCTGATGATCGTGATCGGCGGACTGGGCTCGGTGCACGGGGCCTTTCTGGGGGCCTTGTTCCTGATCTCGATGCCGCAGCTGATTGCCCTCTCCAAGGATTCGCTGCCCGACGCCATCGCCCAGGCGCCGGGTCTGCAAGGCCTGGTCTACGGCGTGGTGCTGATCGCCTTCGTGCTGTTCGAGCCCATGGGCCTGTACGGGCGCTGGCTCAAGGTGCGGACCTGGCTGCAGCTGTTCCCGTTCTACCGCAAGGGCATGTTCAAGCGCCAGAAATCGTTCCAAAAATCGGATCGTTTGAAATGACCCCCCATGAGTCGCTTCGCGCCATCCCCCCAGGGGGGACGACACCCGTGGCCTGGCAAAGCCAGTTCCACGGTGTCTGCTGGCATGGCCTGCTCCGCGGCCTTTCGATTGATAAGCACTTGCGGCGTTCACGCGCCGTGGTTCACTGAATCAAGACATGGAGGTTTGCCAAATGGACCCATCCATACTTCTCTCGGCCCGAGATCTCAGCGTCCGTTTCGGCGGTGTGCTGGCGGTCAACAAGGTCAGCTTCGAGGTGCGTCAGGGTGAGGTCTTCACCCTGATCGGGCCCAATGGCGCAGGCAAGACCACGGTGTTCAACCTGATCAGCCGCATCTACACCCCCACCAGCGGCGAGATCGACTATGCCGGCCCCGAAGGCATGGTGCGCCTGACCGAGCGACCGCCCCACCAGATCGCCCGGCTGGGCATCGCACGCACCTTCCAGAACATCGAGCTGTTCGAGCACGCCACCGTGCTGCACAACCTGCTGATCGGCCGACACACCCACCGCGACAGCGGGCTGTGGAGTGACCTGTTCTTCACCCGCCGCACCCGCGAGGCCGAGCTGCGGGCCCGCCGCAAGGCCGAAGAGGTGATCGACCTGCTGGACCTGCAACACCACCGCGACGCCCTGGTGGCCGGGCTGCCCTATGGCGTGCGCAAGGTGGTCGAACTGGCGCGCGCCCTGTGCACCGAGCCGCGCCTGCTGCTGCTCGACGAGCCCTCCTCGGGCCTCAATGTCGAAGAGACCGAAGACATGGCCTACTGGATCCAGGACATCCAGAAAGAACTCGGCATCACGGTGCTGATGGTCGAGCACGACATGACCCTGGTCTCACGCGTCTCCGACCGGGTGCTGGCCATGAACCAGGGTGAGGTGCTGGCCCTGGGCAGCCCGCGCGAGGTGCAGACCCACCCGGGCGTGGCCGAGGCCTACCTGGGCACCATCGACGATGTGAGCAACCTGCGCCGGCCGATCGGCGAGGGCGCCCGGTTTGAAAGGAAAGCCGCATGAGCGCCACCCTGGCCCCACCGGCGAACGCCCCCCACACCTCGCCCAGCCCGGCGGCGCAGACTGCGCCGACCATGCTGCAACTGCTCAACGTCGAAAGCGCCTATGGGCCCATCAAGGCCATCCGCGGCGTCAGCCTTCAGGTGCGAGAGGGCGAGATCGCCACCGTGCTCGGATCCAACGGCGCGGGCAAGAGCACCATCCTCAAGACCATCTCGGGCATCATCGACCCGCGCAAGGGAAGCATCCAATTCAAGGGCCAGGACATCACGGCACGCGACCCTTCGACCATCGTGCGCCTGGGCCTGTCGCACGTGCCCGAAGGGCGCGAGGTGTTCCCGCTGCTGTCGGTGCGCGACAACCTGCTGATGGGGGCCTACACCCGCCACGACACCGATGCGGTGGCGCGCGACATCGAGGCGGTGTACCGCTATTTCCCCATCCTTCGCGAGCGGGCCACCCAGGAGGCCGGTCTGCTGTCGGGTGGGCAGCAGCAGATGCTGGCCATCTCACGCGCCCTGATGGCCCAACCCTCGCTGATCCTGCTCGACGAACCGAGCCTGGGCCTGAGCCCCAAGCTGACCAAGGAGATCTTCGAGATCGTGGTGCGCATCAACCGCGAGCGAGGCACCACCATCTTGCTGGTCGAGCAGAACGCCAACATGGCGCTCAACGCGGCCGACTACGGCTATGTGCTTGAGAACGGCCGCATCGTGATGGAAGACAGTTGCGAGCGCCTGCGCGAGAAGGATGACATCAAGGAGTTCTACCTCGGTCTCAAGGACGAAGGCGTGCGCGGCGAGCGACGCTGGAAAAAGAAGAAGAACTGGAGGTGAACCATGACCGGACTCTGGAAACCCGACCGCCTGCAAGCCAGCACCGACATCGTGGTGCCCGGTGACACCATCCCGGCGATGTTCTGGAACGCGGTCGAACGCCGTGGCCCCCAGGTGTGGATGCGGCAAAAAGAACTGGGCATCTGGCGCAGTTGGACCTGGGACCAGACGGCGCAGGCGGTGCGCGAGATCGCAGGCGGGCTGATGAGCCTGGGCTTCGAGCCCGGCGACACCGCCTCCATCCTGTCGAACACGGTGATCGAGTGGGTGCTGGCCGATCTGGCCGTGCTGAGCGCGGGCGGCGTGGCCAACGGCATCTACCCCACCGACGCCGCCTCCCAGGTGCACTACCTGTGCGAAGACTCGCGCACCCGCGTGCTGTTCGTGGAAGACGACGAGCAGCTCGACAAGGCGTTGGAGGTGCGCGCCCGGTTGCCGCTGCTCAAGCAGATCGTGGTCTTCGACATGAAGGGGCTGCGTGAGCTGAACGACCCCGGTGTGATCAGCCTGCAGGCCCTGCGCGAGCGGGGTTCGGCCTTTTTGCAACAGCACGCAGGCGAGTTGGAGCGCCGGGTCCAGGCCTGCCGCCCCGAAGACCTGGCCATCCTGGTCTACACCTCGGGCACCACCGGCAAACCCAAAGGCGCGATGCACACCCACGCGGGCCTGGTCTACACCGTGCGCGGCTACAACACCCTGATCGCGCGCGACGAGCACGACGAGGCGATGTGCTTTCTGCCGCTGTGCCACATCGCCGAACGCATGGGGGGCGAGTACTTCTCGCTCTACACCGGCACCCGCCTCAACTTCGTCGAGAACCCCGAGACCGTGCCCGAGAACGTGCGCGAGATCGCCCCCACCGTGTTCACGGCCGTGCCCCGCGTGTGGGAGAAGTTCTACTCAGGGGTGATGATCGCGCTG
>RXJO01000301.1 GCA_003987795.1 Curvibacter sp. | reverse complement strand
CAGGGCCGCCACGATGGGCTTGAGGGTGCCCGCAGGCGCTTCCAGGCGTTTGCCGCCCGGTGCGCGCAGCGCGACCATGCTGAGGTCGTCGATGGCGCGCAGGCGTTCGGTGCTGAGCCAACGGGCGTCACGCTTGAGCAGGTCAGCCAGGATGGGCCCCAGGTCCAGGGTCTGGCCTTCGATCACCACCCCCAGCGTCATGAACCAGGCCCCGCTTCGCGGCGGCAGGCCCAAGGGGGAGGGCTCGGGTGGGCGCTGGCCCAAGGCCCCGGCCACCTGCTGTCCCAGCACTTCGCCGGTGTCGGGTTCGATCAGCAGCCGCCAGGCTTCGACCGGCACACTCTGATGGGCAAAGCCGGGCTTCACCACCACGCGCCAGCCGGCGGCCTGCAGCTCGGGCACCTGCTCCGCCCAGAAGTCGCCGAAGGCCTCCTCCTGGGGCAGCGACCACAGGCCCAGCGCTCGATCGCCGGGCAAGGCCTGGGTTTGCGCCTCGGCCGAGCGCCATTGCAGGTGGTCGGCTTTCAGCGGATGCAGGCCCGAATCGCGCAGGCGATGGGTGGCCTGCGCTTCGGCCGCCAGGTCGCGGTGCAGCAGCACGGCCTGGCCGTTGGCATCGGTCAGGCGCTCGGTGGGCAGGGGGCGAGATCCGAGCACGCTGCGTGGGGCCGAGGTCTGCCACAGAGGCTGGTCATTCACGAGATACAGCCAGTCGACCCAGGCCACGGTGACCTGATCGCCGCGGGGCCCGAACACCCCGTCGCGCAGCAGACCCAGCAGGCCGTCGCCCCGGCTCAGCGTCTGGAGCGTGAGGCAGGGCGTGAGCCGGCCCTGCACGGTGCGCAGACCGGGGCGGCGCGGAGGGAACGAAGGCGGCAAGGACGGCGGCAGCGCGGGCATGGACGCCGATTGTCGCCTTGCTGAAGCGAGTCCTCAGGTCTGGCAGAGGAGGACAATGGGGGTTTTGCGCAAATTTGATCTCATCCATGTCGCTGGTTGCTTCCCCCCAACTTTCCCTGATCCCCGAGGTGCCCGATCTTCACGACGCCGAGCTCACGACGCGGCTGCAGCACCTGATCGATCACAAGACCAAGCCTCTGGGCGCCCTTGGGCAATTGGAGTCGCTGGCCCTGCAACTCGGTCAGATCCTGGGCAGCGAGGCGCCGGCCCTGCGCCAGCCCCAGATGCTGGTGTGTGCCGGGGATCACGGACTGGCCGCGCGCGGGGTGTCGGCTTACCCGGCGGATGTGACCTGGCAGATGGTCGAGAACTTCCTGGCCGGTGGCGCCGCCGTCAGCGTGCTGGCCCGCCAGCATGGCCTGGACCTGACCGTGGTCGATTGTGGTGTGCGGCGTGATTTCGCACCCCGGCCCGAGCCCGGCCCCGGTGCGCCCCGCCTGCTGCTGCGCAAGGTGGCCCCGGGCACGGCCGACGCGGTCGAAGGCCCGGCCATGACCACGGCCCAATGCGAGCAGGCCCTGCGCCAGGGGCGCGAGGTGTTGGCCAGCCTGCCCGGCAACACCTTGCTGCTGGGCGAGATGGGCATCGGCAACACCTCGTCGGCCTCCCTGCTGCTGGCCTGGGCCAGTGGCCGCCCGGTGGCCGAATGCACGGGCCGGGGCACCGGCCTGGATGAGCCGGGTGTGGCACGCAAGGTGGCGGTGCTGGAGCAGGTGATGGCGCGCCATGCCGACATCGGTCGTGATGAGCCCCTGCGGGCTCTGGCGGCCTTCGGCGGCTTTGAAGTGGTGACCCTGGTGGGGGCTGTCTTGCAGGCCGCCGCCGAGCGCCGCGTGGTGGTGGTCGATGGTTTCATCACCACGGCGGCCGTGCTGCTGGCCTGCGAACTGGCCCCGGCGGTGCGCCAGCGATGTGTCTTTGCCCACCAGTCGGGTGAGCGCGGCCATGCGCTGATGTTGCAGCAACTGCAGGCCGAGCCGCTGCTGAGCCTGGGCCTGCGCCTGGGCGAGGGCTCGGGGGCTGCGCTGGCCTGGCCGCTGCTCGATTCGGCCTGCCGGGTGTTGGCCGAGATGGCCAGCTTCGAATCGGCGGGTGTGTCGCAGCAGGCGGCTTGAGGGCCTGCCGGCCGCTCAACCCTGGCGCACGCAGTTGCGTCCTTCGTGTTTGGCTCGGTACAGCGCCTGGTCGGCACGGGCCAGCAGTCCGTCGATCGACTCACTGGCGTCGACGGCGGTGGCCACCCCGATGCTCACTGTGCAGCCCAGGGCCGGAGGGGTCGGTTGGGCCTGGCGCACACGTTCGGCCACCCCCAGCGCAGTGGCCGCATCGGTGCCGGGCAACAGCACCAGGAACTCCTCACCGCCATAGCGTCCCAGCAGATCCGTCTGGCGCAACATGCGTTGGGTCCGCTCGGTGAAGTCGATCAGGGCGGCGTCGCCCTGCTGGTGGCCGAACTGGTCGTTGATCGCCTTGAAGTGGTCCAAGTCCAGCATCATCAGCGAGAACGGATCGCCCTGGCGGCGCAGCCGGGCCAGTTCTTCTTCGGCGCGCCGCAGCACGGCGCGTCGGGTCAAGGCCTGGGTCAGGGTGTCGTGCGTGGCCAGGTGCTCGAATTCGATGCGCAGCCGTTCGGTGGCACACAGCACCGAACCCACGGTCAGCATCAGGATGGACACCGCATTGCCACAGAGGTAGGCCAGTTGCATCAGGCCCGGCTCCATCAGGCCCTCGCCGGCCTGCCCCAGGAAGACGCTGATCAGGCGGGCGCCCAGAACCGTGCTCTGCAGGCCCAGCACCAGCACGACCACGGTCTGGCTGAAGCTGGTGGGTTGGCGCAGCATGAAAGCCATCTGGGTCAGAAACAGGGTGCCCATCACGCTGGTGAACAGGGCCAGACGCACGTCGTACGAGGGCGTCACCCAGGTGAACCAGGCCATCAGGGGCAGGCAGGCCAGCACGGCGGCCGTCCAGCCCTTCCAGCGGGCCCGGCCGGTGAAGAAAAGCTGATTGCCCACATGGTAGGCCAGCACCCCTCCCATCAGAATCTCGTTGGCCAGCACCACCGAGAACAATTCGGGCAAGTGTCCGCGCAGGCCGAACAGCACGGTGCTCAAGCACCACAGCAGCGGGGCACTGGCCAGCAGGCCCAGGCCGCGTCGCAGGTGGCGTGGGTAGCTGCGGCGCATGAAGATCAGCACCATGGCCATCAACAGGGCCAGCAGACCCGACAGCATCATGATCGATCGTGCGTCGAGGGCAGACAAGGGATGGCTTTCTGTGGGTTGGGGCTATTGTCGTCCGTTCCGTCCTTTTGGAGACAGTCGGGCGTTCAGTTGGAGTATACGAAGGCATCCAATCACTCACAGGTTCCTGATGTGCTGGTTTTCCCGCCTTTGGGGGCGAGCAGGCCGAGCAGCCTGCGCCTGATCATTCCGGCCAATGGCTTTGATCAGGCCGGCCATTGCGGCGGGTGGGTGGGCCTGCCTAGACTGGCCCCGATTCTTCAACAGCCCGCTGCCATGACACCCAGCCCTGCCTTCGTCACCCCGGCCCCATCGGCCACCCAGGCCCAGGGCGCACCCCTGGCCGGCGTGCGCATCCTGGACCTGACCCGTCTGCTGCCCGGGCCCATGTGCACCCAGCACCTGGCCGATCTCGGCGCCGAGGTGCTCAAGATCGAGGACACGGGCGCCGGCGACTACGCCGCTCGCGCCGTGCGTGAACTGGTCAACCGCAACAAGCTGGGCCTGTGCCTGGACCTGAAGCAGCCCGCCGGTCTGGAGGTCTTGCAGCGCCTGGTGCGCGAAGCCGATGTGCTGGTCGAGGGCTTCCGCCCCGGGGTGATGGAGCGGCTGGGAGCCGGCTACGCGGCGCTGGCGGCCATCAACCCGCGACTGGTCTATTGCAGCCTGACCGGCTATGGGCAATCCGGCCCGTTGCGGGATGCCGCCGGCCACGACCTCAATTACGCCGGCCTGAGCGGGGTGGCCGAGCAGATCGGCCAGGCCGGCCAGCCCCCGGCCTTGTCCAATGTGCCGGTGGCCGATCTGCTGGGGGGCACCCTGACCGCGGTGATGGGCGTGCTGGCGGCCTTGTTCGACGCCCAGCGCACCGGCCGGGGGCGGCATGTCGACATTGCGGTGGCCGATGGCGTGCTGGCCCATGCCGTGCTGCCGCTGGCGGCTGTGAATACCCAGGGGCGCAGCAGCCCGGTGGGGCAGGGCAAGCTCACCGGGGCCTTGCCCTGTTATGCGATCTACACCGCAGCCTGTGGTGGCCATCTCGCGGTGGCGGCGCTCGAAAAGAAGTTCTGGGATCTTTTTTGCCAACACATCGGCCGCCCGGATTGGCAGGAGCGTCACCAGCCGGCCACCGCTGAGGGCTGCGAGCAGATGCGCGCCGAGTTGCAACTGCTGATCGGCAGCCAACCGCTGGCCTGGTGGGCAGACCATCTGGCGGGGGTGGACTGTTGCGTGACCCCGATCCTGAAGCTGGAGGAGGCCTTGGAGCACCCGCAGTTCCAGGCTCGCGGCATGGTGCTGCAGCAGCCCGGTGGACAGCGCCAACTGGCCTGCCCGGTGCGCATGAGCGGCTACCAGTTCGTGCTGCGGCATCCGGCGCCGCAGCGCGGCGAACACACCGATGCGGTGCTGGCCCAGGCCGGCTACAGCGCCACGGACATCAAGACGCTGCGCGCCCGGGGTGCCGTCGCCTGAGGCGGCCGCCCCATCGACGCACCGGCCGCCGGCCGAACCGACATGACAACGAAGGAGACAAGCCCATGAACACAGGATTCTGGTCAGAGCGGGCGCGCCATTGGGCACGCCTTGGGGCCTGGGTGGCCCTGCTGATCTCGCTGGCCGCGACGCCGGTGCTGCAGGCCGCGGAGGCCTTTCCCAACAAGCCCATCACCTTGATCCTGCCCTTTCCGCCCGGCGGGGCCACCGATGTGCAGTTGCGTGCACTGGCCCTGGCGGCCCAGCGCGAGCTGGGCCAACCCATCGTGATCGTCAACCGCCCTGGTGTGGGGGGCACCCTGGGCCCGGCCGGCATGGCCCAGAGCGCGGCACCTGACGGCTACACGATTTCGCTGATCGCGGCCACGCTGTTCCGGCTGCCCCACCTCATGAAGGTGAGCTATGACCCAGTGGCCGATTTCAGCTATCTGATCTGCCTGACCGGCTACACCAATGGGCTGCTGGTGCGCCAGGACGCGCCCTGGAAGACCCTGCAGGATCTGCTGGCCGACGCTCGCAAGCAGCCCGGTGCCATCAGCTTTGGCAGCACCGGGCGCGGCAGCAGTGGCCACATCGCGATGGAGCGGCTGGCCAGGGCGGCCGGGGTGCAGTT
>RXJO01000458.1 GCA_003987795.1 Curvibacter sp. | reverse complement strand
CAAGATCTCCCTGGGGGCCCTCAGCCCGATCGAATACCGGGTGAGTCTTGGACTTGCGGCATAAAACCAGTCCAAGTTTTTATCCGCACCCCCTTTGATATCAAATAAAATGAAAGCGAAGCACCTGAGAACCCTGGTGCCTGGTCTTTTTGCAACCGACGCCGGCTGGTTCAAATGGCCCGATGTGCTGGCCTTGCTGATCGCCATGGGGGCGACAGTGACTCAACGTGAAGGCTCACGGGTCGCGATCGAGTTGTTCGGGCAGATCAAGGTGATGCACCGGCCTCATCCGAGTCCGGACATGGACAAGGCTGCAGTGGCTTCGCTGCGGCAATGGTTTGAAGACAATGGAGCCCGGCCATGACTGCTAACACCATGAACATCGACGGGTACACCGCCGTCATCGCCTACGATCCAGAACTTGAGATGTTCAGAGGTGAATTTCTCCAACTGAACGGCGGCGCTGATTTTTATGCGCCCGATGTCGTCGGCCTGCGTCGGGAAGGGGCCATTTCCTTGCAGGTCTTTCTGCAGGCTTGTGCCGAAAAGGGCATTGAGCCCCGCAAACGTTATTCAGGGCGTCTGTTGCTCCGTGTTGACCCGGCGCTGCACGAGACCGCCGCCCTGGCGGCGGCGGCCAGCGGTCAGAGCCTCAACAAATGGGTTGAAGACGTGGTGCTGCAGGCCGTTCGCTGAACGCCGTGCGTCAGTTTGGCAAGTGGCCTCACTAAAATCCCCCCCCATGACCGACAACAAGACCATCGCCACCCACAGTGGCAGCTTCCACGCCGACGACGTCTTCGGCGTGGGCGTGCTCATGGGCGTGTACCCAGCGCACACCCTGATCCGCACCCGCAAGAACGAACAGATCGAGGCCGCCGATTTCGCGGTCGACGTCGGCGGTGAATGGGATGCCTCCCGCGGGCGATTCGACCACCACCAGCGCGGCTTTGACGGGGCCCGCCCAGCCCGCGTGGTGGACGGTGCGAGCCAGCCCGGCGTGGGCTATGCCAGCGCCGGACTGGTGTGGGCCGCGCATGGCGCCGACTACGTGCGCGTGCTGGCCCAGGCCCAGGGCCATGCGCTCGATGAGGCTGCGGTGGCCGAGGTGGTGCGCTCGCTCGATGCCTCGCTGGTCCAGTACCTCGACATCGTGGACACCGGCCAGGGCGATGTGGCGCCCGGCATCTTCGGCCTGTCGGCCTTGATTTCACAGCTCAACACCCATTGGATGGATGAGCAGGGTCTGAGCCAGGACACCAAGGCCGCCCTGCAGGAGACCCGCTTCCGTGAGGCGATCGCCATCACCCGCCGCTTTCTGGACCACGCCATCGTGCGCAAGATCTCGCAGTTGTGCGCCATGGACACCGTGCGCCGTGCCCCGCGTCTGCTCGACGGGCGCGTGCTGCACCTGCGCGAGGGCGGCATGCCCTGGACCCATGTGGTGCTCGAAGAGATGCCCGAGGTGCTGCTGGTGATCTACCCTGATTCGGACGGCGACCAGTACCAGATCAAGACCGTGCCGATTGAACCCGGTTCGTTCACCGCCAAGATGGACCTGCCCGAAGCCTGGGCCGGCCTGCGTGAGCAGGAGATGGCCGCCGTCACCGGCGTGGCCGACAGCGTGTTCTGCCACATGAACCTGTTCATCGCAGGCGCCCGCAGCCAGGCCGGTGCGGTGCGTCTGGCCGAACTGGCCCTTCAAGCCGCCGGCCGCTGAGCACCCGCCAGGGTGGGGGGGGCAGTTTTCCCTGCAAACCCTGAACAACGCTGTGGACAACCCGTGCCCAGGGGACTGAAAGCCTGGGTAAGTGCTTGATTTAAAAGGGCTTGTGTTGTGGTGCCTAATTTTTGGGCAAACTTGGCGCCAGACTTTCCGGGGGGGTGAATGGCCAGTGGTCTTGAATTATCTTGATTTGGATAAAATATCCAAATCAAGATAAAAATGGATAGTTGCCATGATCGCCTTCCAACGCACCGTACTGGCCCAGGGGTTGGTCTCCGCGCTTCAGGGCAAGGCTTTGCTCGGGGATGCCCACAATGGCCTGTTTCTGGCGGCACCTCGTCGCACAGGCAAATCCACTTTCCTACAGGGCGATCTGCGCCCCGCGCTTCAGGCCGCCGGGGTGGTGGTGGTCTACGTCGACTTGTGGGCTGACGCACGCCGTGATCCGGGCCAGTTGATCGCCGAGGCCATTGCCCGGGCCTTGGAGCCCCAACTGGGACTGGTGGCGCGGTCGGCGAAGAAGGCCGGCCTGGAGAAGGTGAAGGTGGGCGGTCTGGAGGTCGACACCAGCCGCATTGGCAAGGTGGATGGCCTCACCCTGACGGAAGCCCTGCGCCTGCTGCACCAGACCTCAGGTCAGCCCGTGGCGCTGATCATCGATGAGGCCCAGCACGCCTTGACCAGCGAAGCTGGAGAGGCGGCCATGTCGGCGCTCAAGTCGGCTCGAGATCAGCTCAACCAGCCAGGCTCGGTGAACCTGATGCTGGTCATGTCCGGCTCTGACCGCGACAAACTGATGCGCTTGGTCCATACGGTGGCTGCGCCTTTTTACGGCTCACAGATCCAGCGCATGCCCCCTTTGGGCCCTGATTTCATTGCGCATGTGGCTGTGCTCATCGAATCCCAGAGACCTGATTTGCAACCCGTGGATCAAGCCCTGTTGCAGGAGGCTTTCGAAGTCTTCGGGCAACGCCCCCAGTTTTTCATGGCGGCGCTTGGGCAGGTGTTGAGCCCTCTGGCCGGCTTGTCGGGACGCTTCGAGCCGGCGTTGCTGGAAGCAGCCCGACAGCAGCAGGCCAGCGACGAGGCACAGATGGAGTCGGAATACCTGGGTCTGAAGCTCACCGAGCAGGCCGTGCTTTGGCGCATGCTTGAACAAGGCCCGCGCTACCGTCCTTACGATGCTGAGGCCCTGCGCTTTTACCGCGACAAGGTCGGTCGACCGGTGAGTGTGGCCCTGGCCCAGAAGGCGCTGGAGGCGCTGCGCCAGCGCATGCCGGCGTTGGTGTGGAAGTCGGCCCGTGGGGAGTACGCCCTGGAAGATGCCGCGATGCACCGTTGGTTCGAGGGACGGGTGGCAGCAGGCCAATGGCCACCCCAACCCAGCCAAGGGTTGTTGGCGCTCGATGAGGAATAAGGCCTGGGTGAAGGCTGTGATTGGGGCAATTTGTGACCCCTGTTACTTGGCGCGCAGTCGCCGCGTTCTATGATCCATGGGGCCAGCCCATGGCTGCCGTCCCGGGTTCGCCGTCGTCGTGCGCGAGGACAGCATTGACCCCCATCCAAGAACCTGCATCACCATGTCGCACACCTTCCCCCAGGACATCTACACCGAACCCGCCAACCTTGACTTCAATACGCTGGCCAACCTGGGCCCGCTGGCCCCGATGGCCGGGGTTTGGGAGGGCAGCCGCGGGCTGGATGTCAAACCCAAGGCCGATGGGCCACGCAAGCAGGCCTATGTCGAGCGCATCGAGCTCCAGCCCATCGACCCCCAGACCAATGGCCCGCAACTGCTGTATGGTCTGCGCTACCATGTGCATGTGGTCAAGCCCGGCCAGACCAAGACCTACCACGACCAGGTCGGCTACTGGCTTTGGGAGCCGGCCACCGGCACCGTGATCCAGACCCTGGCGATCCCGCGTGGCCAGATTGCCATGGCGGTGGGCCAGGCCGCCCCGGATGCCAAGCACTTCGAACTGGTCTCCACGCTGGGTGACACGCACGCCAACATCAGCTCCAACCCATTCCTCGACCACGCCTTCAAGACGGTGGAGTACCGCATCGAGGTCACCATTCATCCGGACGGCAGCTGGGGCTACAGCGAAGACACGGTGATGATGATCCGTGGCCAGACCGAGCCCTTCCACCACACCGACCGAAACCACCTGTTCAGGGTGGCCGAGCCCACGCCCAATCCGATGGCACGGGCGGCCTGACAGGGCCGATGCCCTGGATGGCTCAGTCCTTGGTGCCCGGCGCAGCCTTGGCTTGCCAGCCCGCCAGTTGCCGGCGCCAACGGCCCAGCGCGCTGTCGGGCTGAGCCTCGGCCGCGCGGGCCGAGGCGGCCGCCAACTGGTCGAGCAGCGCCTGCTGTTCGGCAGTGGGCGTCTCGGGGAAGCTGGGCACCACTTTGACGATGTAATCGCCGCGCGGCCCGTTGGGCCGTTCCGGAAAGCCCTGACCTCGCAGGCGGTACACCAGGGCATCGCGGTTCAGGCGCATGTGCTGCAGGCCCTCGGGGGCGGGCACCTCCACCCACTGGTTGGCAGCCCAGGCGTAGCCGCACACCGGGATCTCGCAGCGCAGCTGGCCGTCTTCGAGGGTGAAGAAGGGATGGGGTTCGATGGCCAGGCGCAGTTCCAGGCCCAGCTCGATGCCGTCGTGCAGCGTGCCCGGCACGCTGAGTTCATCACCTGCGCGCACACCGGGCGGGATGCGCACATGGCGGCGGTAGCTGATCGAGCGCTGGCCCTTGCCCTCGCATGGCGCACAGCGCTCACGTTGGCGGCCGTCGCCTTCGCAATCCGGGCAGGTTTCCTGCGTCCACAACCAGCCGAACAGGGCCGGCTTGGGCAGGGTGCCTTTGCCCTGGCAGCGGGTGCAGGCACTGGCCAGCACCCGGTGGCCCTGGCCTTGGCACGTCCCGCAGGCATGGGTGAAGCGCCCGCGTAGGGTGCGCACGCAGCCCAGCGTGGCTTCTTCGAGCGACAGGCTCACCTGTCGCACCGTCACTTCACGAGGTGGTGGAGGCGGGGGGGCCTTCTCGGTGCGGGGTTTGGGGGCGGGCTTGGACGCTGGTTGCGGTGGGGCGGCTGGGGCATCGGCCTCTTCGTCGCGCAAGTTGCGCAGGTGGTGATAGGCCTTGTTGATGCGCTGGGTGCGGTGCGCCGCGTCCCGGCTGGGGTTGCGGTCGGGATGCCAGCGCGACACCAGTCGGCGCCAGGCCGCTTTCAACTGCTCATCGGTCGCGGTGTGGGGCAGGCCCAGTTCGCGGTAGGCCTCGTGCTTGTCCATGGGATGGGTTCCTGGCCTCAGCCGGCAAAGCCCTGCAGCACGTTGACCACGTTGATGCCCACCTCGGCCACGGCATAGCCGCCCTCCATCACGAACACCGTGGGCAGGCCGGCCTGCGCCAGGGCGGCGCCCACCTGCAGGTAGTCGGCACTGGCCAGTTTGAACTGTGAGATCGGGTCGCCCTCGAAGGTGTCCACCCCCAGTGACACCACCAAGGCCTCGGCGCCGAAGCGGGCAATGGCGTCCAGCCCTTGCTGCAGTGCGGCCCGCCAGGTGGCGAAGTCGCTGCCGGTGGGCAGGGGCAGGTTCAGGTTGCAGCCCTGACC
>RXJO01000387.1 GCA_003987795.1 Curvibacter sp. | reverse complement strand
ACAACCAGTATGAGTCGCGCCGCCTGTTCATGGCGCTGGACAAGGCCCAGGCCGAGGCGCGCAAGATCGAGCTCGAGAACGACCGCCTGCAGGTCGAGAAGCGCGCCCAGGCCACGCCCTCGCGCATCGAGCGACTGGCGCGGACCCAACTGCAGATGCGCAACGCCACGCCGTCGATCACCCAATACGTCCAGTACGGTGGCGCGGCGCAGGCCGATGCCCAGGGCGACGCTGCAAAGGGCAAGCCATGAGCCGCAGCGTGCTCTACACCTCCAGCCCCTTGCTGGCCAGCAAGACCCCGGTCTGGCGCAGCAAGTTCATCGTGGCCGTGGTTGCGCTGGGCTTTCTGGGCCTGGCAGCCCGGGCGGCTTACATCCAGGTGGTGGCCAATGCCTTCTTCCAGCGCCAGGGTGAGGTCCGCTTTGCCCGCACGCTCGAACTGCCGGCCAGTCGGGGCCGCATCCTCGACCGCAACGGCCTGATCCTGGCCTCCAGCGTGCCGGCCCCGAGCCTGTGGGCCATTCCTGAAGACGTCGATCGCGATCCGGTCAAGCTGCGTGAACTGGCGCGCCTGATCGATATGCCACTGGCCGAGCTCAACAAGAAGCTCGAGGACGAGGACAAGACCTTCGTCTGGATCAAGCGTCAGGTCGACGAGCCGGTGGCCCGCAAGGTGGCCGAACTCGGCATCAAGGGCATCTACCAGCGCAAGGAGTACAAGCGCCAGTACCCCGAGGGGGAGAGCGCGGCCCACGTGGTCGGTTTCACCAACGTCGAAGACCAGGGCCAGGAAGGCATCGAGCTGGCCTTCAACAAGGACCTGGGTGGCAAGCCCGGTTCGCGCCGCGTCATCAAGGACCGACTGGGCCGGGTGGTGGAGGACGTCGGCGAGCAGGTGCCGCCGATGGATGGCCGCGACATCGAGCTCAGCATCGACAGCAAGGTGCAGTTCTTCGCCTACCAGCGCCTGCGTGAGGCCGTGATCGCCAACAAGGCCAAGGCGGGCAGCGTTGTCGTCATCGATTCCAGCACCGGCGAGGTGCTGGCCCTGGCCAACTACCCCAGCTACCAGCCCGACAAGCGCCAGAACCTCAGTGGCGAGCAGTTGCGCAACCGCGCCCTGACCGACACCTTCGAGCCCGGCTCGACCATGAAGCCGATCACCGTGGGCATGGCCCTGGAGGCCGGTCGCATCACGCCCCAGACCATCATCGACACCACCCCGGGTCGCCTCACCATCACGGGTTCCACCATCACCGACACCCACAACTACGGCGTGCTGACGGTCGAGGGCGTGATCCAGAAATCCAGCAACGTGGGCGCCACCAAGATCGCCCAGCGCATGAGCCCGCACGAGATGTGGGACACCTACTCGGCGCTCGGCTTCGGCCAAAAGCCGCAGATCTCCTTCCCTGGCGCGGTGTCGGGTCGGGTGCGCCCCTACAAGAGCTGGCGCCCGATCGAGCAGGCCACCATGTCCTACGGCTATGGCCTGTCGGCTTCGCTGTTCCAGATGGTGCGCTCCTACACCGCATTCGCCCACGATGGCGAGATCATCCCGGCCACCATCCTCAAGAGCGACACCCGCGCCAGTGGCGTGAAGGTGTTCTCGCCCCAAACCGCCACCGCCGTGCGCAAGATGCTGCAGATGGCGGCCGGCCCGGGCGGTACTGGCATGAAGGCCCAGACCGTGGGCTACTCGGTCGGGGGCAAGTCGGGCACGGCGCACAAGCAGGTGGGCAAGGGCTACGCCAGCAATAAGTACCGTTCGTGGTTCACCGGCATGGC
The DNA here is from genome assembly GCA_003987795.1 of Curvibacter sp. Taxonomy (GTDB): domain Bacteria; phylum Pseudomonadota; class Gammaproteobacteria; order Burkholderiales; family Burkholderiaceae_C; genus Curvibacter. Next base: position 3,576 of record RXJO01000387.1, on the reverse strand, counting down.
GCCGATCGACAAGCCGCGCATCATCGTGGGCGTCATGGTCGATGAACCGAGTGCCGGCCAATACTACGGCGGCACCGTGGCCGCTCCGGTCTTCAGCGAGGTCGTGCAGCAGACTCTGCGCATGATGGGCGTGCAGCCCGATCTCTCGGTCAAGCCGCAGGTGGTGGCCCAGGAAGTCGAGGAGTCGTTCTGATGCAGAAGCCACTCCAAAGTCCTGCCGAACTGGTGTCCTGGCTGCGCGCCCAGGGGGCCACCGACATCGTGCCTGACAGCCGTCAGGTCGCTCCGGGGGCGGCCTTCATCGCCTGGCCCGGCGCGGCCACCGATGGGCGCCGCTATGTGCGCTCGGCCCTGGCCCAGGGCGCGATCGCCTGCGTGGTCGAAGACAGCGGGCATGAGGCCCTGGCCGACTGGCCGGCCAGCGCACCCGTGGCCCGTTACACCGGCCTCAAGGCGGCCACCGGCCCGATCGCGGCGCAGTGGTTCAAGCACCCGAGCGAGCAACTCGATCTGCTGGCCATCACCGGCACCAATGGCAAGACCTCCACCGCCTGGTGGTTGGCCCAGGCCCTGTCCAACCTGCCGGCCGGCGTGGCCCAGCCCTGCGCCATGATCGGCACGCTGGGCACCGGTCGTGTGCCGACCCCCGACGCAGTCGATCCGCTGGCCCACATCAGCGGCACGGGCATGACCACCCCCGACCCGGTCTTGTTGCAGCGTCAGCTGAGGCATTTCGTCGACCAGGGCCTGAAGGCTTGCGCCATCGAGGCCTCCTCCATCGGCCTGGCCGAGCACCGGCTCGATGGTTGCCGCGTCCGCGTGGCCTTGTTCACCAACTTCACTCAGGACCACCTGGACTACCACGGCAGCATGGCCGCCTATTGGCAGGCCAAGGAAATCCTGTTCGACTGGCCCGGCCTGCAGGCCGCCGTGGTCAATGTGGACGACCCTCATGGCGCCGCCCTGGCCGCCCGCCTGGCCACAGCCGGCCTCGACCTCTGGACCGTCTCGCTGCAGGGGCCGGCACGGCTGCGCGCCAGCGGCCTGCGCCACGGCCAGCCCGGCCTCAGCTTCGAGGTCCATGAGGGCGAGCAGACCCACACCCTGCACACGGCCTTGATCGGCGCCTACAACGTCAGCAACCTGCTGGGCGTCATGGCGGCCCAGCGCGCCCTCGGCGTGCCCCTGGCCGAGGCCGTGGCGGTCTGCCAGACCCTGCTGCCTGTGCCGGGCCGCATGGATTGCCGCGGTGGCGACGGCCAGCCGCTGGTGGTGGTCGACTATGCCCACACCCCTGATGCGCTGGAGAAGGCCTTGCAGGCCCTTCGCCCGGCCGCCACCGAGCGGGGTGGCCGCCTGTGGTGCGTCTTCGGCTGCGGCGGCGACCGGGATCCGATCAAGCGTCCGATGATGGCTGCGGTGGCCGAAAAAGCCGCCGACGTGGTCATGGTGACCAGCGACAACCCGCGCTTCGAAAAGCCCGAACTCATCATCAGCCAGATCTTGCTGGGTCTGAGCCACCGCGATTGCGTGGAGGTGCAGCTCGACCGTGCCGCGGCCATCCGCGAGGTGATTGCCCAGGCCGCCCCGACGGATGTGGTGCTGGTGGCGGGCAAGGGCCACGAGGCCTACCAGGAGATCGAAGGCGTTCGCCTGCCGTTCTCCGACCAGAAGATCATTGAAGAGGCCCTGCGCCGTAACGGAGAAGGCCTTTGACGACCTCTTGCATGCTCACCCTGGCTGAAGTGGCCGCCGCCTTGCCCGGCGCGCGCCTGCTGGGCCAGCCCGACACCCCCTTGGTGCGGGTGCACACCGACACCCGCAGCCTGCAGGCCGGTGACCTGTTTGTGGCCCTGCGCGGCGAGCGATTCGACGCTCACGATTTCCTGCCTCAGGCCGCTGCTGCCGGCGCCCGTGCCGCCCTGGCCGAACGAGGCCTCGGTGAGGCCGGCATGGCGGGTGTCGAGGTGGCCGACAGCCGCCTGGCCCTGGGCACACTCGCGGCCGTCTGGCGTCAGCGCTTCACCGGTCCGCTGATCGCGGTCACCGGCAGCAATGGCAAGACCACCACCACCCAGATGCTGGCTTCGGTGCTGCGTGCCCACTGGGGCGAGGCCGCGCTGGCCACGGCTGGCAATTTCAACAACGACATCGGCGTGCCGCTGACCCTGCTGCGCCTGCGCCCCGAACACCGGGCGGCTGTGGTCGAGCTGGGCATGAACCACCCTGGCGAGATCGCCTACCTCGCCCCCTTGGCCGCACCCACCGTGGCCCTGGTCAACAATGCCCAGCGTGAGCACCAGGAGTTCATGGGCACGGTCGAAGCCGTGGCCCTCGAAAACGGCCAGGTGCTCACCCAGTTGCCCGCCGGCGGCGTGGCGGTCTTCCCGGCTGACGAGCCCTATGCCGGCCTGTGGGCCGATCTGGCGGGGGCGGCCGCCCGGCTGATGCGCTTTTCGAGCACCGAGGGCGTGGCGGCCGAGGTCACGCTGCGCTCGGCCCACTGGACCGGTGCGGCCTGGGCCGTGCAGGTGGACAGCCCGTCGGGCCCGCTGAGTTACACCCTGGCCCTGGCCGGTCTGCACAATGTGCGCAACTCACTGGCTACCGTGGCCTGTGCCCTGGGCGCAGGTGTGCCGGTGGCGGCCATCGAACAGGGCATTGCTGCCTTCACCCCGGTCAAAGGTCGCTCGCGTGCCTGGCAGGCCTTGCTCGGCGAGGGCGACGCGGCCCATCCGCTGACGGTGGTGGACGACACCTACAACGCCAACCCCGATTCGGTGCGCGCCGCCATCGATGTGCTGATCAGCCTGCCGGCGCCTCGTCTGCTGGTGCTGGGCGATTTCGGCGAGGTGGGCGAGCAGGGCCCGGCCTTCCACGCCGAGGTGGGTGCCTACGCCCGCGAGCGGGGCATCGATCAGGTGCTGACCCTGGGCGATCTCACCGCCGAAACCACCCGCGCCTACGCGGGTGGCCGGCATTTCACCGATTTCGACGCCTTGCGCGACGAGGTGCTGGCAGCCTTGCCGACCTGCGCCTCCGTGCTGGTGAAGGGGTCTCGTTTCATGAAGATGGAGCGTGTGATCGCGGCGATCGAAGCCGTCACCCGCCCCGCTCAGGAGGTGCCGCATGCGCCGCTCGCCTGAGATTGTGTTTGTATTTGAGGAGAAGCAACCATGCTGCTGAGTCTTGCCCAATGGTTGCAGACGCTGTCGCCCGAGTTCGGATTTTTCCGGGTGTTCCAGTACCTGACCTTCCGCGCCGTCATGGGCGCCACCACCGCCTTGCTGATCGGCCTGCTGGCCGGACCGGCCGTGATCCGCCGCCTGCGCGCCCTGAAGATCGGCCAGCCGATCCGCGGCTATGCCATGGAGAGCCACCTCAGCAAGAGTGGCACGCCCACCATGGGCGGCGTGCTGATCCTGCTGTCGATTGCCATCTCCACCCTGTTGTGGGCCGACCTGAGCAACCGCTTCGTCTGGATCGTGCTGCTGGTCACCCTGGGCTTCGGGGCCATCGGCTGGGTGGACGACTGGCGCAAGGTGGTCAACAAAGACCCCGAGGGCATGCGCTCGA
>RXJO01000293.1 GCA_003987795.1 Curvibacter sp. | reverse complement strand
AAAGAAGCGTTTCATAAAAAACCTTGATTCGCCGGATCGAAAAACAGCCCCGTCAAACGAGGTGCGGAACCCATTGCGCTTTGGTGGCAACGCATTCGGGTTGATACAAGGCCCCAGCCAGGGCCCTGCGGGTACGAGACATCTGCCAGCAAAAATCCAACTATGGTTGGACGACTAGATGCTAAGCAGACGATCCAATTTATCCAACTTTAGTTGGAGTAACGGATGGAAATTCCCGTGGCATTTGGCCTGGTCTTGAAGCGCCACCGACAAGCCGCTGGCCTCAGCCAAGAGGCCCTGGGCTTTGAAGCAGGCCTGAGCAAAAACTACATCAGCCTGCTGGAGACCGGCCGCCGCCAACCCACCCTGACCAGCCTTATGAACCTGGCCCGGGCCGTCAGGCAAGCGCCAAACACCTTGATCGACGACCTGCTGGCCGAACAGGCGCAAGCAGGCGATCAAGGCGGGTAATGTGGGCGGCCAACTGCACAGGGCCTCGCAAAAATGAGTGGTGGGGGATGGGGTGCGGCAGCAGCGCGACTGCTGTGCCGAGGGGTGCCGTATGGCATGGTTCAGTACTCCACTGTGAGACTGCAAACCACCCTGCGTCTTACTACGGACAAAAGGGTGGACGGGATGTTAGTAACACGTACAGTGCCGTGCACCAGGCGTTGCCGGTCTGGTCATCCCGTCCCAAAGCGAAGTCCGTGGCAAAGCCAACGACCTTGAATTTTGACGTGATCAACCTCTTGATCGGGGAGGTTGCCCCGCACTGTACAGGTGTTACTAGCACCAGCCCTTTCGAGCCTCTGTGACTATGAAGTAAGCGGCGCCCTTTCCGTCTCAGCCAGCGAGAGGCAAGTTACCGATGGCAAATCTAGAGGTTTGAGCGGAAAGGTCCGTTTCAGAGTGCCCCGCTGACGGCTTCAGACTGTGCCGCTGAGATCAGCCATCAAGGCCATTGCAGACCTGGCCCACGCTGGGCAAGCAAGCGCACCCGCGTCGTTACCCATTGGCTGGCTCAATTGCCGAGACCCCAACGCCACGTGAAAACCGCCCCCTGCGATGGGCATCCGACCACATCGCCGCTGGGCTGCAGATCTTCATTTTCCGTGGCCAGGTATTTTGTCTTTCAGGTCAATTGATTTCTGGAACTTCGCCAACTCGGTCAAGAGTGTTTCGCCCCAGCGACCGACCTCAGCGAGGGTGGCGGTGTGCAACGCATTGGCATAGCCAAGAATGATGTCAAAGCCCTCGGCCCAACGGTCATCTGTGTCATGTGGCGCGGCCAGGTATTGACACCACTCGACACGCGATGCCGTGATCAGCCTTTCGATCTCAAGTTGCGTCGAAACAAATCGGACGTGCCCTTCCGTGCCACCAAAAAGTGAATTGGCCGCCAGACAACTGGCGGCCGCAGCCAGCAACGCATAGCCGTATTGCCCCCAAGGTGCAGACGTGCCAGCGAGTAACGGAAGCAGCAACCCTGCAGTCCCCAGAGCCCACGCGCCCAAGCGCGTCAAACTCGAAATCAATGCACGGGTGCCTCGGCGCCGATAGTAATAAAGAACCTCGGCTTCGGCGAGTTCATCAACGGCCGCGAACAGCGTAGAGAGTGAATTCAGCGCGTTGGGCTGATCCCACCTCAGCCCCGCGAGCTTGGCACCGAATTTCTGAATTCGCCTGGGATCCTCTGGGCTGAGTCGCTGAAACCAATTGAGGACGATTTGCGACATCAAAGCACCTCCATGAACCCATTGAAAATGGCTTGAAGAATCTGTCAGGTGAATCAGAGCATACGGTAATTGAGAAAGTGACGGTCAATCCGATCACTCAAGCCATCTGCTGACGCGGCCCACCCTGGGTGATGCCGTGCACCCAACGCTGCACCCGCTTCTCGACCCAAGCATGGGCCAGCAAGGCCAGCGCTGGCTTCCCGCCAAAGTGACACCATTCCTTATTGCGTCACTTTATTTGTCGCAATACCTCTTTCGCGTCAATTAAAGTGACGTGATACTGTGATCCCAGCCATGGAAGACTGAAGTCATGCCGAGAGTCACCCCTCAAAACGAACTTGACCGACTAGTAGAGCTCATCTCTGAACACCAGGATGGCCTTGGCATCGACGCACTTGCTCAGCGACTGGATAACACCTTGTTGCGCCGTACGTTGCAGCGTCGGCTGGCATTGCTTGTTGAACAAGGCCGGATTCAGATGTTGGGCGAGGCAAGGTCTGTGCGCTACGTCCGTTCGCCACCGACTGTCTCAGGCGTATTGGCTGCCCAGGAACAGGCGGGCGACACGATGCGAGCTGTGGGCGAGGTCTATGTGCCGACTTCGCCAGAAGGGGTGGAGATCAAAGCCTACGTACGCCAGCCGCGTGCGCGGCGTCGGCCAGTGGGCTACAAGCTGGAGTTTCTGGAGCAATACCACCCCAACCATACTGCTTACTTGCCGCCAGCTTTGCGGGATCAATTGCATGCACTGGGCCGTTCCCCAGCTGACCAGACGCCCGCGGGCACTTTCGCCCGCGATATTCTCAATCGCTTGCTCATCGACCTTTCTTGGGCATCGTCGCAATTGGAAGGCAACACCTACAGCCGCCTGGACACTGAGCGCCTGATCGAGTTTGGCCAGGCCGCTGAGGGTAAGGGAGCACTGGAAACCCAGATGATCCTGAACCACAAGCAGGCCATTGAATATCTGGTGCTTGATCCAGCGCATGCCCAGCTGACGCCGGACACCATCATTGCGTTGCACGCTTTCTTGTCAGACGGCTTGATGGCTGACCCCGCAGCGGTCGGTCGCATTCGCCGCCGCGCCGTCGAGATCGGTAGCAGCGTGTATCTGCCCGTGGCGTTGCCGCAGCGATTGGAGGAGTTGTTTCGCATCGTCGTCCAGATGGCCGCAGAAATTCAGGACCCGTTCGAGCAAGCTTTTTTCTTGATGGTGCACCTGCCGTACCTGCAACCTTTTGAGGATGTGAACAAGCGCGTGTCGCGGCTGGCCGCCAACATTCCGTTTATTCGCCACAATCTGTGCCCGCTATCTTTCATCGATGTTCCGCAGCAGGCCTATGTAGACGCCATGATCGGCGTCTACGAACTCAACCGCATCGAACTCTTGCGTGATGTCTTCGTATGGGCCTATGAGCGGTCTTGCCAGCAATATGTGGCTGTTAAGCAGAACCTCGTCCCCCCGGATATTTTTCGACTGCGCTATCGCCAAGCCTTGACCGATGTTGTCGCCTCCATCGTCAAGAACGATGAACCGGCGAGTCGGGATGCTGTGGTCGCCAAGATGCCGGCCACTGTGGCAGAGCCGGACCGTGAGCATTTCATGCATTTGGTTCTGGATGAGTTTGCAGCTCTGCATTCCGGCAATGCCGTGCGCTTTGGAATCAGGCCGTTGGAACTTGCAGCGTGGCAGGAAAAGCATGGCGGTGACGCTCGATGAGCATCGCACATTGAGGCCAGCAGGACCGGGCAAATCCAAAGGCTTGCGCAGAAGGCCCGGTTCGGCACACAGAAAGGGGCTGAATGAAGCCCCAGCGGCCGCAAGCGCAATGCCTCAAGCCATCTGCCGCCGCGGCCCAGACTGGGTGATGCCGTGCACCCAGCGCTGCACCCGCTTCTCGACCCAAGCATGGGCTAGCAGGGCCAGCGCTGGTTTCGCGCCAAAGTGACACCATTCATTATTGCGCCACTTCAGTTGTCGCCATACCTCTTTCGCGTCAGGGCCACGACGGCTCTGGACTCTGGCGACTTTCAACGCTTTGTCAACGCTCGGTGAATAGCATCCTGATCAAACATCAGGAGAGGCAATCCATGCATTCGACCAGGGCCTTGCGATTTGAGGCTGAACCCCTGCAGCTGAAGGCTCTTTCATGAAGCCGTTCAGTCTCGACGGTCTGCGGCCAGTGGGTCCGCTGTTGATAGGTGCCTGCCTGACGATACCGACTGCCCACGCTGACTGGTTGTTGCCGCCAGGCGCGAGCGCACGGCTCGGCGGCGGCCAGGTCAATCTGGGGTGCACGGATGTTCAACTTGGCGGAACGCTCAGCATGGGCGGAGGAAGAACCTCTGCCGTTCGCAATGTGCAGGTGGCGGCAGGCGCTCAGTTGAACTTGGACAGCGGCTCGATGGAGCTCGCACAACAGTGGACAAACCAAGGCTCTGTGACCGTGACCACAGGCAGCGCCACCCGAGTCGCCAGTAACGGATGTCCGGTGATCGGAACCGCCGGACTTGTTCAGTTGTCCACCCCCACCCCCGTCACGGTGCCCTTGCCCAGCGGCGGCAGCGGCAATGCGCGCGTACTGGTCAGCGGCCCGGGGGGATGCGCGGTAGACCCCAACAGTGTCCAGATCAATAGCACCGGCCCGTCTTTGCCACCCAACTCACGAGCCCCGATGGGGGTTGTTCGCTTCACAGCCACTGGATGCAGCAACGCCACGCTGAGCGTTCAGGTGACCTATCCCGCCGGCAGCCTGTCGGGGTTGAGCGTTCGCAAATATGGGCCCTACGGTACAGGTGGATCGTCGCAGATGGGATGGTTCACCCCAACGGGCTTGACCATCAGCACGGGCGCAGGCGGTGACGTTGTGACCTACACCGTGACAGACAACGGAAACGGTGACAACGACCCCACCGTTGGCGTGATCAACGATCCACTGGCCCCCCTGTTGATCAGCGATGGCACCGACATCCCAACCGTTCCCGCATTGGGCCCTTGGGCCTTGCTGCTATTGAGCGCAATGCTAGGCATGTCCGGCCTACTTTGCACGATGCCCGGGCGCGCCAAGCGTCAAGCATGAACTCCTAGATGTATTCGATTTGGACAAAGGCCTCACATGCACTCTCGAATTCGCCAATCAGCCTTGATCATGACATGCGCGTTGGCCACGAACGCTCAGAGTTGGGCGGCAGACATGACGCTCACGCCCGCACCGGGTGGCGCCACGGTCATTCAGTCTTCCTCGGGAAACCCGGCCATTCGGGTTCAGCCAAACGGGGACGTGCAGTTGCCAGGGATCACTGGCACACCGACATCGGGCACCTCAGCGGTCTGCCACGACGCCAACGGCACATTGACCCACTGTGATCCCGGCGTCCTTGCGGGCCAGCAAGGGCCTGCCGGCCCTACCGGCCCTGCTTGGCCGGCGGGGCCCACAGGGCCCGCAGGTGCAACTGGGTCTAGCGGACCGCAAGGCCCAAAAGGAGATGCTTGGCTGGTCAAAACCACGCCTGAAAGCGCAGGTGCCAATTGCGCAACCGGCGGCCAGAGGCTTGATTTCGGCAAGGACAGCAATGGCAACAGCGCTATGGATGCTGGTGAAGTCTACGGCACCAGTTATACGTGCAATGGCGCCCAGGGCCCTCAGGG
>RXJO01000272.1 GCA_003987795.1 Curvibacter sp. | reverse complement strand
AGGGACTGGGCCAGCATCAGGTAGGTGAGGTTGGCTTCGCGGATCTCGGCAAGCATTTGTTCGCTGGTCATGGTCAAACTCCTTTTTACGGAGCCGCTGTCGCTGCCTCATGCAGGGTTTCGCGATCCGTTGAAATGGATTGTGAAGATCCCGTAAAAGAAAATTAAGTCAGGCAACGGAGGTCCGGTTTGTCTGGTTTTTTTCCTCGCTTGTCAGGTTTTTTCTGACACGGCACGCAGGGACTGCGAGCCCTCCCATTGGAGCGCGTGTGCTGCGGATCAAAGCGAAAAAAAACCGGCCACAAGGGCCGGTGTTCCGTCGATTGCCAAAAAAAAGGACTGTTTTTTTTCAGCCTTTGGCCATGGGGCGTTGCGGATCGCTGCACCACTCGCTCCAGCTGCCGCCAAAAAGGCCGGTGGAACCCAGGCCAGCCACCTCCATGGCCAGCAGGTTCGGCAGGGCGGTGACGCCGCTGCCGCAGTGGTGCACCACGGTGGCCGGGGCTCGGCCTGCCAACAGGCTCTCAAAAGCCGTGCGCAACTCTGCGGCCGGTTTGAACCGACCCTCCGGCGTCAGGTTGTCGGTGAAAGGGCGGTTCAGGGCGCCGGGGATGTGGCCTGCCACCGGGTCCAGGGGTTCGACCTCGCCCTTGAAGCGGGGCGTGGCCCGGGCGTCGATCAGGGTCTGGCCCGGGTGCCCCAGGGATTGCAGCACTTCAGTGGCCGTGACCAGGCGGCGCAGCGGTGCGCGCAGCACGAAGTTGCCCGCAGGCAGCGCTGCAGCAGGGCCGGTCTGGACCGCACCGCCCTGGGCTTGCCAGGCCGCCAGGCCGCCATCGAGCACGGCCACAGCACCGTGGCCGGTCCATTGCAGCATCCACCACAGTCGTGCGGCATAGCTGTTGTTGCTGCGGTCATAGGCCACCACCTGCATGTTCTGGTTCAAGCCGATCGTGGCCAGCCAGGCGGCGAAGTTCTCGCGTGTGGGCAGTGGGTGACGCCCGCCTGAGGCCGTCGGGCCGGCATCGTGCACGCTCAGGTGCAGGTCCAGGTCGGCATGGAGCGCGCCCGGGATGTGGGCCTGGGTGAACTGGGTGCGCCCGGCTTCAGGCTGAGCCAGGTCGAAACTGCAGTCGAACACCAGCAAAGGGGTGTCCTGGGCTTGCAGCTGTTGGAGCTGCGCGGCGGAAATGAGGGTGGAGTACATGGCTGCTGAGGCGGACCTGTGACGCGATGGGGTCTTGATCGTATAGCGAAATCCGAGGGGGTGAGGGCTCTCAGGCTGAAGGCTGATCCGAGGTCGGGCGGTGGTGCACCAAGTCTTCGCCAGCGGCTGGCGCCAGGCTGTTGACCCAGCCCTCCGATGGGGCATCGCCCTCGCGGGAGACGTCCTGCGGGCCGGGAGGCGCTCGCACCTGACCGAGCCAGCTCAGCCGCCAGATCAGTCCCGTGGTGACAAAGGCCAACAGGGCGCACAGTGCCATGAGCCATTCGCTCCAGGGAGGCAGCACACTGAGGTCGGGCAGTGGCTTGCTGGTGGCGCCGCCACGCCGAGGCGCCTGGGGGCCGGCGCATTCGGTGTAGGCCGGCTGAGCCTGAGTGCTTTCACCTGATCGACTGGCTGGGCAGCCTGCGGCGGGTTGCAGCGCTGCCACGGCGACGCGGCCGGGTGACGAGCTGCGTCGCAGCCGAGGGGGCTCGGGCTCCGTTCTGGCGTCGCTGGTGCTGCCAGCCGTCAGGGTCTCCGCGCAGCCTCGCCAGCTCGGCTCAGCGTCGATGGGCTCGTGCATCTCGGCCGGGTCATGCAGGCTGTTGGGGCAGAGGTCTGCCTGGATCAATTGGCCTGGGCGTTCGGGCAAGGGGCCGCTGAGTGCGTTGCCCTCGACCTGCAGGCGTTTGAGCTCATGGGCTGCAGACAGGTCCGGCAGCGGGCCGGTGAAGAGGTTGTAGGCCAGGTTCAATTGATGGAGTCGGGGCAGGTCAAGCGCCCGCGGCAGGGCGCCTGAGAGCTGGTTGTGGTCAAGCGCGAGCACGGACAGCGCCGGCAACTGGTGCAGGGGCGGCAGCGGGCCCGTCAGTTGGTTGCCGGAGGCGCTCAGGATATGCAGGTGCTGCAGGCCGGAGGGGGTGGGCAGCGGGCCCTGGAAGCGGTTCCAGTCGGCCATGAAGGTGCGCAGCTGCGGCAGCCGACCCAGCTCGGGCAGGGGGCCGCTGAACTGGTTGAAGCTCAGGTCCAGCGCTTGCAGTGATCCGAGCGTGCTCAGGGCGGGCAAAGAACCACTGAACTGGTTGTGGTTGAGACGCAGGTTCTGCAGGGCTGGCAGGCCTGACAGGTTGGGCAGAGGCCCGGTCAGCAGGTTGTTGCTCAGGACCAGGCTTTGCAGCCTGGGCAGGCGCAGCGGGGAGGGCAGGTGCCCGCTGAACTGGTTGAAGCTCAGGTTCAGCTGGGCCATGGCCGGCCAGGCCTGGAGCGGGGGCAGGGCCCCTGTCAGGCCCAGGTTGCCGCGCAGGTCGAGCGATTCGAGCGCCTCCAGCGCCGTGAGGGAATCGGGCAAGCTGCCCTGCAGTCGATTGCCTGGCAGGTGCAGTGACACCACCGAAAGGCCATCAGCGCTGCAGCCCACGCCGTGCCAGAGCTTTTCGCAAGGGTCGTCCTCCAGCCAGTTCGCCGATTGTCGCCACTGGGGCCCCTGGGTGGCCTGATAGAGGTCGACGAGGGCCTGGCGCTGGGGTGCGGGCAGAGCGGCCTGTGCGGCACTGCAGCCCCATACCAGCAAGCCGAACACCATCTGGCTTGCCGGGGGTCGAGCGTGGCCGCGCGCTCGGTGTGGTGCACCTGATCGGCTGCTCGATTCGGGCGGGGTTGCCGCCGGGGCGCGAAGGCCGGCTTCCGTCCTCGGCTGGGCCGGCCTCCTTGGTGGGGGCGGGCTGTGGGTCGGGTCTGGCGCGACGCCAGCGGCGAGGCAGGTCTTGGGCCTTGGGTTCATGTCCGAGGGTGTGCGGCTTGGAGGCCTTCTGGGCATCGGGGGTGAACAAGGTAGCGCCAAAAATCGACTTTTTAGATGTAAGTGGTGTAAGTAGTTTGTGGTCTGTGAAAGTTGGGTTGGGAATTGTTGTCAGGCCGATCCGAGATCGGCGCTGTGCAGCGTGTCCGGACCGGACTCAGTGCTCTTCTGCGGGGGCGTTGGGGGCGGCTTTGCCGCGCAGTACGGTGGCGCCGATGCCGCTGCCCACGATGAGTGCCATGCCGGCCCAGGCCACCAGGGGCAGGTGGTCGCCGAACAGCAGCACGCTGTAGAGGCCGGCGAACACGATGCCCGAGTACTGCAGATTGGCCACCACCAATGTGCCACGCTGGTTGCGTGCCGTGGCGTAGGCCCGGGTCATGCACAACTGGCCCAGCGAGGCCAGCAGCCCGATGGGCAGCAGCCACAGGGCGCCAGGAAGGGTCAGGGGCGAGGCGCCGGCCACGCCCATGCCCAGGCCGCCGGCCAACGCCGAGCCGACCGCGAAATAGAAGACGGTGCGGGTCTCGGGCTCGCCGATGCGTGAGAGGGCCATGACCTGCATGTAGGCGAAGGCGGCACACATGCCTGACAGCAGCCCGATCAGGGCGGCAAACATCTGGTCGCCCTGCAGCGAGGGGCGCAGCATCATCACCACGCCCGCAAAGCCGGCCAGCACGGTGAGCACCAACGGGCCTTGCAGCATGGGGCGCGATTCGGTGGCGGAAGGGCGCCAGGCCATCAGGGCACCCCCCACCAGAAATGCGGCCACCCACACGCTGCTCATGTAGTTCAGCGTCATGGCGGTGGCCAGCGGCAGGTGTCCGATCGCATAGAACCAGGCGCCCAGCGAGGTCACCCCCACCAGACTGCGCCAGGCATGCATCAGGGGGTAGCGGGTGCGCAGGCTGATGCCGCTGTAGCGGGCCAGCGCCCACATGAACAGGATGCCCAGCAGGCCTCGGTAGAACACCAGTTCGGCGGCGTTGAACTGACTGGATGCGATCTTGACGCACACCCCCATGGAGGCAAAGAAGAATGCCGCCACCACCATCCACATCGCCTGCATCGGTTTCGCTTTCGAGAGTTGTTGGCGCGCTGGCCCGGTGGGCCTTTGTCCAAAGCATGCGATGTTACGAAAAAAAAGCGACCCGGGGGTCGCTTGTGTGCCAGTGCGCGGCGCGGGCTTCAGTCCTTCACGCCCTGTGCACCCATGGTTTTGCGGTACCACTCATGGAAGTGCTGCATGCCATCTTCCATCGGGCTCTGGTAAGGGCCGACCTCGTTGTCGCCGCGGTCCAGCAAGGCTTTGCGGCCGGCATCCATGCGTTCGCCGATCTCGTCGTCCTCGATGCAGGTCTCCATGTAGGCGGCTTGCTGAGCCTCGACAAAATCGCGCTCGAAGGCGGTGATTTCTTCGGGGTAGTAGAACTCCACCATGTTGAGTGTCTTCTGCGGGCTGATGGGGTGCAGGGTGGACACGGTCAGCACATGGGGATACCACTCGACCATGATGTGGGGGTAGTAGGTCAGCCAGATGGCGCCGCGCTCGGGCAGCTTGCCCTCGCGGTACTTGAGCAGCACCTCGTGCCAGCGCTGGTAGACGCTGGAGCCCGGGCGGTTGAAGCCGCCCGACACGCCCACGGTCTGCACCGAGTAGTGCTCCTTGAATTCCCAACGCAGGTCGTCGCAGGTGACGAACTGGCCCAGGCCGGGGTGGAAGGGGCCGACGTGGTAGTCCTCCAGGTAGACCTCGATGAAGGTCTTCCAGTTGTAGTTGCACTCGTGCAGCTCGACGCGGTCGAGCGAAAACCCGGTGAAGTCGAGTTCGGCACGGGGGCCCATGTGGGCCAGGTCGGCCTCGATGTCGCGGCCGTTGTCTTCGAACAGCAGGCCGTTCCACTCGCGCAGCTTGTAGTTGTTCAGGTTCAGGCAGGGATCGTGCGCGAAATGCGGCGCGCCCAGCAGCTCGCCGCTGGCCTTGTAGGTCCAGCGGTGCAGAGGGCACACGATGTTGCCGCCGGCGCTGCCGGGGGCCGTGTCGTGCAAGGAGCCCCGGTCCTTGAGCATGATCGCCTGGCGGTGGCGGCACACATTGGAAACCAGCTCGACGCCAGAAGGCGTGTGCACCAGCGCACGGCCGCCGTTTTCCTGGGGCAGGGCATGGTAGTCGCCCACATTGGGCACGCTCAGACGGTGCCCCACATAGCGGGGCCCGCGCTGAAAGATGATGTCCATCTCGCGCTGGAACAGCGCATCGTCAAAATAGCTTGAAACTGGTAGTTGGCTTGCGGCCTGCTGCAGTTGAAGACTTAAATCAGACATGGGTGACCTGACCTAAAGACTCCCCACAGGGAGGTAAAAGCG
>RXJO01000210.1:5269-5414 GCA_003987795.1 Curvibacter sp. | reverse complement strand
CCTGCTGGGTGTGACGGGCTCAGGCAAGACCTTCACCATGGCCAACGTGATCGCCCGTCTGGGGCGTCCGGCCATCGTGTTCGCGCCGAACAAGACCTTGGCGGCGCAGTTGTACAGCGAGTTCCGCGAGTTCTTCCCGAAGAAC
>RXJO01000210.1:0-5219 GCA_003987795.1 Curvibacter sp. | reverse complement strand
AGTACTTCGTCAGTTATTACGACTACTACCAGCCTGAGGCCTACGTGCCTCAGCGCGATCTGTTCATCGAGAAAGACTCTGCGATCAACGAGCACATCGAGCAGATGCGCCTGTCGTGCACCAAGAGCATCATCGAGCGGCGTGATGTGGTGATCGTGGCCACGGTGTCGGCCATCTATGGCATTGGCGAGCCCGAGAGTTACCACCGCATGGTGATGACGCTGCGGGTTGGCGACAAGCTGGGCCAGCGCGACATCATCGCGCAACTGATCCGCATGCAGTACCAGCGCAACGAGATGGAGTTCTCACGCGGCAAGTTCCGCGTGCGCGGCGACACCATCGACATCTTCCCGGCAGAACACAGTGAGCTGGCGATCCGCGTCGAGTTGTTCGACGACGAGATCGAGACCCTGCAGTTGTTCGATCCCCTGACCGGACGCATCCGGCAGAAGATCCCGCGCTTCACGGTCTACCCTTCCAGCCATTACGTGACCCCGCGCGACCGCGTGCTGGCAGCGGTGGAGACCATCAAGGAGGAGCTGTCCGCCCGGCTCAAGGAATTGGTCGGCATGGGCAAGCTGGTCGAGGCGCAGCGGCTTGAGCAACGCACCCGTTTTGACCTGGAGATGCTCAGCGAAGTCGGGCATTGCAAGGGCATCGAGAACTACACGCGTCACCTGTCGGGGGCTGCGCCGGGCGAGCCGCCCTCCACACTGACCGATTACCTGCCCAAGGATGCGGTCATGTTCCTCGACGAAAGCCATGTGCTGATCGGGCAGTTGGGCGGCATGTACAACGGCGACCGGGCGCGCAAGACCACGCTGGTCGAGTACGGCTTCCGATTGCCGTCTGCGCTGGACAACCGTCCCTTGAAGTTCGAGGAGTTCGAGCAACGCATGCGCCAGATCATCTTCGTCTCGGCCACGCCGGCGAATTACGAGATCGAACATGCCGGGCAGGTGGTGGAGCAGGTGGTCCGTCCCACCGGGCTGGTCGATCCGGTGGTCGAGGTGCGTCCGGCCACCCACCAGGTGGACGATGTGTTGCAGGAGATCCGCATCCGGGTCGACCGCCATGAGCGGGTGTTGATCACCACCCTGACCAAGCGCATGGCCGAACAGCTGACCGACTACCTGACGGACAACGGCGTCAAGGTGCGCTACCTGCACAGCGATGTGGACACGGTCGAGCGCGTCGAGATCCTGCGGGATCTGCGCCTCGGGGTGTTCGACGTGCTGGTCGGGATCAACCTGCTGCGAGAAGGGCTGGACATCCCCGAGGTGTCCCTGGTGGCCATTCTGGACGCCGACAAGGAAGGTTTTTTGCGTGCCGAGCGCTCATTGATCCAGACCATCGGCCGCGCTGCCCGCAACCTGAACGGCCGCGCCATCCTCTACGCAGATCGAGTCACCGAGTCGATGCGCAAGGCGATGGGCGAGACCGAGCGACGCCGCCTGAAGCAGATCGCGTTCAACGAGGAGCACGGCATCACGCCGCGCAGCATTGTCAAGCAGGTCAAAGACCTGATTGACGGCGTCTACAGCGAAAAGAGCGGGCGCGAAGCCGAGAAGCTCGAGCAATCGGCGCTGCAGAAAGCACGTGTCGAAGAGATGGGCGAGAAGGACATCGCCCGCGAAATCAAGCGTCTCGAAAAGGAGATGCTGGAGCACGCCCGCAACCTCGAGTTCGAGAAGGCGGCGCAGGCCCGCGATCAACTGGCCTTGCTGCGCGAGCGTGCTTTCGGAGCGGCCGGCTCCGACAACGTGGCCGTGCTGCCCTTGCGAAAATGATAGGAACTCCGTGAGGGCAAGACTGTTCATATACCCGGCACTGCCGAGTGCCAGGCCCTGACCCGCCGATGGTCAGGCGTTCGATTTGTTTGTACTATCGACCCAATTGATTGAATTGTGACCGGACAGTCTGTTTACCTGACTGTTTAATTTGGCCTTAGTGATATACTTGACGCAAACAGTCAAGAACCCAGAACGATGAAGGGCCGGCCCCAAGAGCCGGATAACGGGGTGAGGACGGAACCGGCGGCATACCCTGCCGCCAGGTATTTGAAACAAGACCAAGCCTGACGAAGGAGCTTGATATGCGTCTCACAACCAAAGGCCGCTTTGCGGTGACCGCGATGATCGACCTGGCACTGCGCCAGAACAATGGCCCGGTCACCCTGGCGGCCATCAGCCAGCGTCAACAGATTTCGCTGTCCTACCTGGAGCAGTTGTTCGGCAAGCTGCGCCGCCACGAGCTGGTGGAGTCCACCCGGGGTCCGGGTGGCGGTTACACCCTGGGCCGCAAGGCGGCCGACATCACTGTCGCCGACATCATCGTGTCGGTGGATGAGCCCATCGACGCCACCCAATGCGGCGGCAAGGAAAACTGCCTGGGTGAATCCGGCCGTTGCATGACGCACGAGCTGTGGTCGGCCCTGAACCAGCGCATGGTCGAGTTCCTGGACTCGGTCACCCTGCAGAAGCTGGTCGAAGAGCAGATTGCCAAGGGCGTGCAGGTGGAAGACAAGCCCGTGTTGCGTCGTGCGATCTCGAGCACGCCGGTGGTCAAGCCCATCCGCGTCAATGCCCCGAATTCGGTGTTCGCCCTGGGCAATGCCTTCGCCAAATCGTGATGTTTTGAACGCCAGCACCCCTTGCGGGTGCCGCCAGTTTTCCGACGGTTGTTGCGCTTGCGCCAGCCAGCCAGTTTTGAATGAGCCAGCCATGGACATGACCCCACATTTCCCCATTTACCTCGACTACGGCGCCACCACGCCGGTCGACCCGCGCGTTGTCGACGCGATGATCCCCTGGTTGCGTGAGCATTTCGGCAATGCCGCCTCTCGCAGCCATGCCTGGGGTTGGGAAGCCGAGGAGGCGATTGAAAAAGCCCGCGTTCAGGTCGCTGACCTGATCGGCGCTGACCCTCGCGAGATCGTCTGGACCAGCGGAGCCACCGAGTCCATCAACCTGGCGCTCAAGGGCGCTGCCCAGTTCTACAAAGGCAAGGGCAAGCACCTGATCACCCTGAAGACCGAGCACAAGGCCGTGCTCGACACCATGCGCGAGCTGGAGCGTCAGGGCTTTGATGTGACCTACATGGACGTCCAGGAAGACGGTCTGCTTGACTTGGAGGCCCTCAAGGCGGCCATCCGTCCCGACACCATCTTGATCAGCGTGCTGTTCGTCAACAACGAAATCGGCGTCATCCAGGACATTCCCGCGATTGGTGCGCTTTGCCGCGAAAAGGGCATCCTGCTGCATGTGGACGCCGCGCAGGCCACGGGGCGTGTCGAGATCGACATGAACCAACTGCCCATCGACTTGATGAGCATGACGGCCCACAAGACCTATGGCCCCAAGGGCGTGGGTGCGCTGTATGTGCGTCGCAAGCCGCGCGTGCGCCTGGAGGCCCAGATCCACGGCGGTGGCCATGAGCGCGGCATGCGCTCAGGCACCTTGCCCACCCACCAGATCGTGGGCATGGGCGAGGCCTTCCGGATTGCCAAGGCCGAGATGGCCGAAGGCAATGCCAAGGCCTACGCCCTGCAGCAGCGACTGCTCAATGGCCTGAAAGACATCGAACAGGTGTTCATCAACGGCAGTCTGGAGCGCCGCGTGCCCCAGAACTTGAACATGAGCTTCAACTTCGTCGAAGGCGAGTCGCTGATCATGGGCATCAAGGGTCTGGCCGTGTCCTCGGGCTCGGCCTGCACCTCGGCCAGTCTCGAACCCAGCTACGTGCTGCGCGCCCTCGGCCGCAGCGATGAGCTGGCCCATAGCAGCCTGCGCATGACCATCGGCCGTTTCACGACCGAGGAAGAGATCGATTACGCCATCAGCACCATCCGTGAAAATGTCGCCCGTCTGCGTGAACTCAGTCCGCTGTGGGAGATGTACAAGGACGGCGTTGATCTGAGCACCATCCAATGGGCTGCGCACTGAGCGCGCCCCCAACGAATTGAGGAACGGCTATGGCATATTCTGAAAAAGTGGTGGACCACTACGAAAACCCTCGCAACGTGGGTTCTTTTGACAAGGGCGACGAGTCGGTCGGGACCGGCATGGTGGGCGCCCCGGCCTGCGGCGACGTGATGAAGCTGCAGATCAAGGTGAATCCGCAGACCGGCGTGATCGAAGATGCGCGCTTCAAGACCTATGGTTGCGGCTCTGCGATCGCTTCGAGCTCGCTGGTGACCGAATGGGTCAAGGGCAAGACGCTGGACGAGGCCGCTGCGCTCAAGAACAGCCAGATCGCCGAAGAACTGGCCCTGCCGCCTGTGAAGATCCATTGCTCCATCCTGGCTGAAGACGCCATCAAGGCCGCAGTGAACGACTACCGTCAGAAGCACACGCAGTAAACCATGGCTGTGACCCTGACTGAAGCGGCGGCCCGGCATGTGAGCCGATACCTGTCCCGCCGGGGCAAGGGCATCGGTGTGCGCCTGGGCGTCAAGACCACCGGTTGCTCCGGCCTGGCCTACAAGCTGGAGTACGTCGACGAACTGGCCCCTGAAGACATCGTCTTCGAAGGCCATGGCGTCAAGGTGCTGATCGACCCCAAGAGCCTGGCCTACATCGATGGCACCGAGCTCGACTTTGTGCGCGAAGGCCTGAACGAAGGCTTCCGCTTCAACAACCCCAACGAGCGTGATCGTTGCGGTTGCGGCGAAAGCTTCCGCGTCTGAGACCGGGCCTTGCCGGCCGGCGCTGGCCGGCCTCTTGCTTGATGAAACCGCCTTCACCTGTGTGCTGGCGGTTTTTTACTGAATGCCATGAACCTGCAATCCAATGATTTCGAGCTGTTCGGCGTGCCCGAGCAGTTTGCCCAGGACCGCGCTGCGCTGGACCAGCGCTGGAAAGAACTGCAGCGCGAGGCGCACCCCGACCGTTTCGCCGCGCAGGGCGCGGCCGCCCAACGGGTGGCCATGCAATGGTCGGTGCGCATCAATGAGGCCTATCAACGTCTGAAAGATCCTCTGCGCCGTGCGGCCTACCTCTGCGAGTTGCGCGGCGCCCCCATCGAGGCTGAGAACAACACCGCCATGCCTGCGGCTTTTCTGATGCAGCAGATGGAGTGGCGCGAGGCGCTCGACGAGGCCCGTGACGCCGTCACCCTGGAGCGTCTGGAGTCCGAGGTAGCGTCCGCCCGCGGGCAGGCCATCGAAGCCTGTCGGCGGCTGCTGGACGACGAGCAGCAATTTGTTGCCGCTGCCCAGC
>RXJO01000453.1 GCA_003987795.1 Curvibacter sp. | reverse complement strand
TGCCCGACTTGGCGGCCTTGATCGAGCGCTGCAGGGTCTTCTCGACCGTGCCCAGGTCGGCCAGGCACAGCTCGGTCTGGATGACTTCGATGTCGGCGATCGGGTCGACACGGCCGGCCACGTGGATGACGTTGTCGTCCTCGAAGCAACGCACCACATTGACGATGGCGTCGGTTTCGCGGATGTGGGCCAGGAACTGGTTGCCCAGGCCTTCACCCTGGCTGGCACCCGCCACCAGGCCGGCGATGTCGACAAACTCGACGATGGCCGGGACGATGCGCTCAGGCGTGATGATCTCGGCCAGTTGGTCCAGGCGCGGATCCGGCACCTCGACGGTGCCCACATTGGGCTCGATGGTGCAGAAGGGGTAGTTCTCGGCCGCGATGCCGGCCTTGGTCAGGGCGTTGAAAAGAGTGGACTTGCCGACGTTGGGCAGGCCCACGATGCCGCATTTGAGGCTCATGGAGGTTGCTTTCTTGGTGTTGCTTCCCTGGCCATGCGGCGCTGCCGGCAGGGCGACGCACGGAAGCGGCCCTTGGCGGCTCTGTGGAACGACCGCTTGCCTTGCCTGGGGAGTTTGGCCCCGATTGTACTGATCGCCGCCGACTCAATCGAAGCGGTAGCGGCCCTGCACCACCTGTCCGACCCTCAGGATGCGGTCGTCTCCTTCGATGACGATGGCGTTCATGCCGAAGGTGATGCCGCCCCCCACCCGGTCATCGCGGCGGAAGGTGCGAAGGGTGTCCCCCACTTCGGTGCTGCTGGTGGCGGTGACCGGATCGATGTCGGGAATGGGGCAACGGGTGCAGGGCTTGACCGGGCGCAACACCGCCGGCCCATCGTCGGCTCGGATCACGATGTCTTCCAGGCGGTCTTCGTCGAAGGACTCGACCCCTGCCAACACCACATTGGCCCGGAACCGTTCCACGCCCACCGGCCCGTGACCGGCCTGGACCAGGCGCTGGTTGAGATCGTCCATCGAGGCCTCACTGCAGACCAGAACCGGAAACCCGTCACCGAACTGGTTGGGGGCCTCCAGGCCACCGGTCCACTGCAGGCTGGAGAGGCGGCGCTGCTCGGGGTCGAAGCGGACCAGACGCAGGGGGCGCCCCAGAAAGTCACTGAACCACTGGGCGGCCAGGTCGCCCATGTCGTAGGCCTTGACCGTGTCTTTCCAGACCTGAGCGGTGCAAGGCGCTTCGACGCCATCGATGGCCAGGTGCAGAGCCAGCATGCCCGGGGCGCGCAGCACCATCTCGTAGGTCTTGAGCTGAGGGCGGATCAGGGCCATGCGCGGCAGTTCGCGCTGGCTCACGAACACGCCCTCGGGGTCGACCACCATCCAGGCGCGGTCCAGGTCCAGTCCGGTCTCGGTGAGCACGGCCTCCTGCACCTCGACGGCGCCACAGGATTTGATCGGGTGCACAAACAGGCGCGCCACGGTGCCCTGAACGTCAAAATCAGCCTCTGAATCCCACGTCATGTCCTGTTTGCTCCTGTTCACATGCAACCACGCCGGCCCAAACACCCCTGCAAGGCCGAATGACGCTTGCGCAAGGTCAGGGCGCCATTGTGCCCGCCTCCTACAATCAGGCCCCATGACGCAAGCCTTTGATGTGTGTATCCGTGGCGCCGGCGTGGTCGGCCAGACCCTGGCCCTGCTGCTGGCCCGTGAACGCCTGCGGGTGGCCCTGGTGTCCCCGCCCCGACCGGCCCAGGCCGAGCCCCCCGCCCAGGATGTGCGCGCCTACGCGCTGAACAACGCTTCGCAGCAATTGCTGGATTCGCTGCGCTGCTGGCCTGAAGGCGAGGCGGTCACTGCGGTGACCGGCATGCAGGTGCTGGGCGACCAGGGCGGTGAAGTGATCTTCTCGGCCCGCGAACAGAACACCCCGGCCCTGACCTGGATCGTCGACGTACCCGCTCTGGAGGCCCGACTGACCGAGGCCGTGCGTTACCAGCCCCAGATCGAACGTGTCGACAGCCCCCGTGATGCCGCGCTGACCGTGGTCTGCGAGGGCCGCGCCAGCCGCACCCGCGAAGAATTCGGCGTGCATTACGAGACCACCCCCTACCCACACACGGCCATCGCGGCCCGTCTGCAGGCGCACGAACCCCATGCGCAACAGGCTCGCCAGTGGTTTTTGCCCGGTCAGGTGATGGCTTTTTTGCCTTTGGGTGGCGATCAGGGGAACTCCATCGCGCTGGTGTGGTCAGTGCCTCATGCCGAGGTTGCTGAACTGATGTCCCTGCCCCCCCAAGATTTTGCCGATCGCGTGGCCGCCCAGGCCGGCTGGCCTGCGGGCTCGCTGAGCCTGAGCAGCGAACGTGCCAGTTGGTCGCTGCAGCAGTCGCGTGCGGACCGCTGGGTGGGTGCCATGCCCGGTCAGGCCCCTGCAGGCCAGGTGCGCAGCTTTGCGCTGGCCGGTGATGCCGCCCACGCGGTGCATCCGCTGGCCGGCCAGGGCCTGAACCTGGGCCTGGGTGACGTCGAAGCGCTGGCCCGCGTGCTGCGCGAGCGTGACTATTGGCGCAGCGTGGGCGACCCCAAGCTGTTGCGTCGATATGAACGCGAGCGCAAGGCGGGCATCTGGGCCTTGGGCCTGGCCAGCGACGGGCTGCAACGCCTGTTCGACCACACGCTGCCCAGCGTACAGAACGCGCGCAACTGGGGCATGAACCAGTTCAACCGCAGCGGCCCCCTCAAGAGCTGGGTGACCCGCCTGGCCATGGGCCTGGCCTGACCCCGAGCCGGCCCTTACTTCTCACTGCCCCTACCCACACCATGAAAACAACCCTGATTCCGCGCCTGCTGCTGGCAGCGCTGCCCTTGCTCAGCCTGGGCGCCATTGCCCAGGAGGCGGTGATCAAAAAGGCCCTGGCGGCCCGCATTCCGCAACTGCAGAGCATCGACGAAGTGCGCAAGACGCCGATGAACGGCCTCTATGAGGTGCGCGTGGGCAATGACCTGTTCTACACCGACGCCAAGGGCAATTACCTGATCCAGGGTGAATTGATCGACACTGCCCAGCAGCGCAATCTGACGGAAGAGCGCATTGCCAAGATCACCGCCGTCGATTTCAGCGCTCTGCCCCTGAGCGACGCCTTCACCATCGTCCGAGGCAACGGCCAGCGCAAGATCGCGGTGTTTGAAGACCCGAACTGCGGCTACTGCAAACGTTTCGAGAAAGACTTGTCCAAGGTGGACAACGTCACGGTCTACATGTTCCTGTATCCCATCCTGGGCCCTGATTCGGCCGACAAGGCACGCAACCATTGGTGCGCCAAGGACAAGAGCGCCACCTGGCTCGACTGGATGGTGCGCGAGAAAGCGGCGCCCAACGCGAGTTGCGACGTGGCCGCCATCGCGCGCAATGTGGATTTCGGTCGCAAGTACAAGATCACAGGCACGCCGACCATCATCTTCTCGGACGGCAGCCGGGTGCCCGGCGCCCTCAATACGCAGCAGATTGAGCAGCGCATCGCCCAGGCGGCCACCCCTGCCAAGGAGTGATCCGGCAACCCGCCGGAAGGGCCTGAGTGCGTCGTTCACGCCACACTCGGCCCCGCGGATTGCCCTGGCCCGCGGCCGGGGCTCGCAAACCCGGCCACAATCCGGGGCATGAACACCTCCGTCCCGACTCCCCATCCGGCTGGGGCCCCCTTGTCCATCGTGATCGAGCGCCTGGGTTATGCCGGCCTGGCGCCCTTTGTGCTGTTGGCCTTGCTGATGTGGCTGGTCACACCCGACCTGATGCCTTTTGTGGCCCTGGCCTTGATGGCCTACGCGGCCACCGTGGCCTCCTTCCTCGGGGGCATCCACTGGGGCATCGCCTTCCAGCAGGGTGAAGCCGCCCCGCGCATCCACCTGGTGTGGGGCGTGATCCCACCGATCGTGGCCTGGATCGCTGTGGTGATGCCCATCTATGCCGGCCTGCCCCTGCTAGGGCTGCTTCTGGTGGTGTGCTATCTGGTGGATCGCAAGACCTGGACCTCGCCGCAACTGAGGCCCTGGCTCACGCTGCGCTTCCGGCTCACCGTGGTCGCCACGCTGAGCTGCCTGCTGGGCGCTGCCAACACCTGAGCCACACGGCACGACCGCAGCCGAGCGCCGCTCCCCTACCTCGCTTTCCGCAGGCCCGCATGAAACAACACCCCAGCGCCCCGCACTACCGCATCGACGCCCGTCAACGCCACGCCCATCTCTATGAGGTGACGCTGACCATCCCGGCCCCTGCCGACCAGCAGGAAGTCTCCCTGCCGGTGTGGATTCCGGGCAGCTACCTGGTGCGCGAGTTCTCCAAGAACCTGCAGCAACTGCAGGCCCGTCAGAAGGGACGCCGGGTGGCGGTGCAGCAACTGGACAAATGCCGTTGGCTGGTGGCCAACCAAAGCGGTAGCCCCCTGGAGCTGCGCTACGAGGTTTACGCCTTCGACAACTCAGTCCGCACCGCCTGGCTGGACAGCCAGCGCGGGTTTTTCAATGGCACCAGTCTGTGCCTGCGGGTGCACGGCCAGGAAGGTTTGCCGCACCTGATCACGGTGCAGTCACCCGATGAACAATGGCACGCTGCCACGGCGCTGACCGCCCTGAAGACCGACCGGCGCGGTTTCGGCCTGTACCAGGCAGCCGACTACGACGAACTGGTGGACAGCCCCTTCGAGCTGGGTGACTTCTGGCAGGCCAGCTTCACGGCCTGTGGCGTGCCGCACCAGATCGTGGTGGCCGGCGCTCCGGCCTCCTTCGACTCTGCCCGGCTGCTGCGCGACACCCAGAAGATCTGCGAGACCGCCATCCGCTTCTGGCACCCCCAAGTCGACCCGGCCAAGCCTAGCGCCAGCGGTGTGCCCCACCCACGCTACGTCTTCATGCTCAACGTGGTGGACGACAACTATGGCGGGCTCGAGCATCGGGCCAGCACCGCACTGATCTGCGGTCGCCGTGATCTGCCCCGATTGGGCGAATCCCGCATGCCCGAGGGCTACACCACCTTGCTGGGCCTGATCTGCCACGAATACTTCCACACCTGGAACGTGAAGCGGCTGCGGCCGGCTGAATTGGCCCGCTATGACTACACCCAAGAAAACTACACGCATTTGCTGTGGTTCTTTGAAGGCTTCACCAGTTATTACGACGACCTGCTGTTGCGCCGGGCCGGGCTGATCGACGATTCGGCCTACCTGCGTCTGCTCAACAAGGCCTTGAACCAGGTGCTGCAGGCCCCCGGGCGCCTGGTGCAGAGCGTGGCCGACGCGAGTTTTGACGCCTGGGTCAAGTACTACCGCCAAGATGAGAACACGGCCAACGCCACCATCAGTTACTACACAAAGGGTTCGCTGGTGGCTCTGTGCCTGGATCTGACGCTGCGG
>RXJO01000536.1 GCA_003987795.1 Curvibacter sp. | reverse complement strand
CTGGTTGTCTTCCAGGGCGCGCATCAGGATGCAGCGCTCCTGATCGTCGAGGTAGGCCTGAAGGTCGCTGGGCAAGGGGTCGGGCAGGGCCGGTGGGCTGCAGCCTGCCTGCAGCGGTGGCGGCAGGTCACCGGCAAATGCTTGCATGGGCTGCGGGCTGGCAGGAACCCAGGCCGGCTCCACCGTCATCACCGTCGCGAGGGGGGCGGAGGGTGGGGCCTCGGTCTCTCCGGGCTGGAGGGGGCTGCTGTTGAGCCACAAGGCCTGGTCCATGGCCAGTTCGTCGCCCTCGCTGAGGGCCACGGCGCGGTGCAGCAGGTTCTCGAGTTCGCGCACATTGCCCGCCAGTGGCAGGGCATACAGCGGGGCCATGGCCTGTTCGGTGAGTCGCGGCACCGACAGGCCGGATTCACGCGCAATGCGGTCGAGCAGGGCCTGGCAGAGCAGCGGCAGGTCTTCCCGTCGTTCGCGCAGCGGCGGCACCACCACCTCGATCACGTTGAGACGGTAGTAAAGATCCTGGCGGAAACGCCCGGCCAGAACCTCGGCCGCCAGGTCCTTGTGGGTGGCGCTGACGATGCGCACATCCACGGGCACCTCCTGGGTCGAGCCCAGTGGACGGATGCTGCGCTCCTGGATGGCCCGCAGCAGCTTGGACTGCATGGCCAGCGGCAGATCACCGATTTCGTCGAGAAACAGTGTGCCTCCGCTGGCGGCCTGGAAATAGCCTTCACGGTCTTGTTGGGCTCCGGTGTAAGAGCCCTTGCGGGCCCCGAAGAACTCGGCTTCCAGCAGGTTTTCGGGAATGGCGCCACAGTTCACGGCCACCAGGGGGCCGTGGCCACGCTGGCTGCAGGCGTGCAGGGCGCGCGCCACCAACTCCTTGCCCGTACCGGACTCGCCGCGCACCAGCACCGGCGCCATGCCGCGCGCCACCTTGCCGATGCGTAGCTTGACGGCCTGCAGGGCTTCGGATTGTCCGACCAGCCGGTCCAGGGCCTGCAGGCCGGCGGGTGGCGTGTTCAGCCCGGGGTCGGCCGCGTGGGAGACCTCCCGGGCGGCAATCACCAGGGTCTCGCGACTGCCTTGCACGGCCGAGGCCACCACGGTGCGGAACTGCTTGAGGTCGACCGGTTTGGTCAGGTAGTCGAAGGCGCCGGCCTTCAGGGCTTCGACCGCATTCTCGGCCGAGCCATAGGCGGTCATGACCACGCAACGCTCGGGACGTTGGCGGGTGCGCACCTGCTTGAGCAGGTCCAGTCCCAGGCCATCGGGCAGGCGCATGTCCGTGATCACCGCATCGAAACTGCGTTCGTCCAGGCAGGCCCGGGCTTCGGCCAGGCTGCCGGCCGCCTCCACCCGGTACCCCTCACGCAACAGCGTGAGCTCGTAAAGGGTGCGCAGATCAGGCTCGTCGTCGACGACAAGGATGTGGGCCGGAACCGGCAGGGCGTGGGGGCTTGGGCTGGACATGGTCAGTTGGGCATTGTGTCAAAGGCCAACTGGGGCTGTCCATCACTGCCCCGGGCGAGGGTGAAATCCAGCACGAAGGCGTTGCCTTCGAGCTGGCCACGCGTGGTGAGCGCAGCCGAGCGTCGGTAGACGATGCGGGCTCCGTGGCGTTCGCACAGCTGACGGCAGATGTACAGGCCCAGCCCGGATGAGCGGCTCTCGGAAGAGAAAAAGGGTTCGAACAGGTGTCGCTCCACGCTGGGCTCCATGGGCGGTCCGTCGCTCCAGACCGTCAGGCAGGGTGATGGCCCTTCGGAATGCCGGGTCGACACTTGTAACGAGTCGGGGTAGGTGCCCTGGTAACGCAGGGCGTTGTCCAGCAGGTTGTCCAGCACCCGTCGCAGGTGCTCCGGGTCGAAACCGACCTGCACCGGGCCAGCCTGCAGATCCAGCTGGACCCGGCGCGCGGCCGGATCGCGCTGACACCATTCGCGGCAGCAGTTGGCGACGCTGGCGTCCAGGGGCATCGCCATGCCGGGATCGGCCCCCAACTGATGTTCGACCCGGGCGATGTCGAGCACTTCCTCGACGATGCGGGCCAGTCGTTGGGCGTTGTGCTGCACCATCTGCACCAGTCGACGCTGGCCGGGGTCCTGGATGTCTTCTTCCAGCAGGGCGTTGGCCTGGGTGATCGCGGCCAGGGGGTTGCGGATCTCGTGCGCCATGGCGGCCGAGACCCGGCCCATGGCGGCCAGCTTCTCGGTGCGCAGCCGGGCCTCCAACTCACGCAGGTCGTGCACGAACATCACGCACAGATTGCCGGTCGGCTGCGGACCGCTGTGGGTCAGGCGGGTGCGCACATGCACTTGGGCCGTGCTCTGGGCATCCAGGCGCAACTCGGTGTCCTGCACCTGGGATCGGGATTGCGCGAAGGTGCTGCGGACCAGGTCCAGCAGCGGCTGCCATTGCGAATGGGCACCCAGCCAGAAGCCCGGGGCGGCATGGGCGGCCGCTGCGCCCAGCAGGGCGCGCGCCGCCGGGTTGAGGGCGCAGACCACCTCGCGGGCATCGATCACCAGCACGCCGTCGCGCAGGTGATCGATCACCAGGGTGTTGACCTGGGCCTGCACCTGGGCGGCCAGCCGACTGCTGTTGGAGATGCGTTCCTCGCGCGCCAGGCGCTGCGCCAACTGGTGCACCAGCAGCCCGACCACAAAGTAGCCGCAGCCCGTGATGCCGGCCTGCATGAGCGGGGCTGCCGGATCGTTACCGGTCAGCAGGTGCTGGCTCCAGGTCTGGATCAGCAACAGCAGCGTTCCGGCGGCCGCACTGGAAAGCGTCAACAGCCGTGAGCCCAGGGTGGCGGCCATCAGCACCGGCATCACCACCAGTGGGGCGTAGTTCATGTTCCCGGCTTGCAGCCACTGAAGGCCCGAGAACACCAGCAGGTCCAGGCCGATGGTGGGCAACCACTGCGTCCCCATCTCGCCGCTGGGGGGGTGCTGTGACGCTCGCCAGCGCGTCAGCAAGGTCAGCCCCAGGTACAGCCCGCCCAGCACCATCACCCAGGTGTTGATGGGCTGGGCGAGCAAGTTGCTCAGGCTCTGCAGCATCAACAGGGCCAGGGCCAGCATCAGCCGGGCGGTCAGGAATCCGTGCCACAGCCGGGACGGCGTGCCCGGGGGCGGGAGCAGTTCGGAGGTCGGGTCGAGTGCGCTGAACCAGGACGGTGGCGCGTCGTCCGTTTTCATGCCTGGCGGCCGCTCTGGCGATGGGCCGGGCTGCAGTAGAAGGGGGCGCTGCCGCCAGGACCATCGGCCAGGGCCTCGCTGCGAGGCAGGTGCAGGCCGCAGTGGGCGCAGGCCACCATGTCCTGCGGCGCTTGAGCGGCGCTCGAGCGCGCGGTGGCCGGGGCGGCAGGCTTCGAGGCCCGCGCCTCGCGCGCCTCGGCCATGCGCCCCTGGCGCCAGAGCCAATACACGCCTAGCGCGATGCCGATGATCAGCAGGACCTTGCTCATGCGCCGCCTCGGCTCAGCAGCACTTCCATGACGAAGCGCGAGCCCACATAGGCCAGCAGCAGCAGCCCCGAGCCGATGTACAGGATGCGCAGCGCGCGGCGGCCCCGCCAACCGAAGCGTGAGCGGCCGAGCAGCAGCACGGCGAAGGTCAGCCAGGACAGCACCGAGAACACGGTCTTGTGGTTCCAGCGCCAGGCCTGGCCGTACAGCACCTCGCCGAACAACCATCCCGCCAGCAGGGTGGCCGTCAGCAGCACGAAGCCGGCCGCCACGAAGCGGAAGGTCAGGCGTTCCAGGGTCAGCAGCGGCACACCGCTGTGCGGATCGGCCGCCTGGCGGATGCGGTGTTCGGCCCGTGTCATGAGCCAGGCGTGCACCACGGCGGCTGAGAACATGCCGTAAGAAGCAATGCCCAGGGCCCAATGCAGGGGCAGCCAGGGGGAGGCGCTCACGTGCAGTGCCTGGCCTGGGAACACCAGCGACAACAGCACGGTGAAGGCGCCAAGACCCGCCAGGGCCCAGCGCGCCTGGAGTTGCGGAAACAGCCGGCTTTCGATGGCATAGACCGTCAGCACCAGCCAGGCGGTGACCGAGAGGGCCGGCGCAAAGCCGAATCGGGGGGGCTCGCCCGCCAGCCCCAGCATCAACACCCCGGCATGCAGCAACCAGGCCAGCAGCAGGGCGAAACGCACGCTGCGCGGCGCGATGCGCGAAGCGGCGGCTGCGGGCACGGCATAGGCCGCGGCGGCGGCCAGGCCCAGCAGCACCAGACCGGTGGACTCACTGGATAAAATCATGGATCACAGTTTAGCGTCTTGCACATGGGTGCCCGGCGCGCTGCCCGCCGTCTTTGCCTGGCGCAAGCCTTGGCAGGCCCAGCCCGCTCAACCCTCTCGGAACATCAATCATGGCCTCCGCCCTTACCGACAAACTTTCGCGCCTCGTCAAGCAGATGAGCGGCCAGGCGCGCATCACCGAGTCCAACGTGGCCGACATGCTGCGCGAGGTCCGCATGGCGCTGCTGGAAGCCGACGTGGCCCTGCCGGTGGTGCGTGACTTCATCGCCCGCGTCAAAGAGAAGGCCCTGGGCCAGGACGTGTTGGGCTCGCTCAAGCCGGGCCAGGCCCTGGTCGGCATCGTCAACCGCGAGCTGGCGGCCACCATGGGCGAAGGCGTGGCCGACATCAACCTGGCCACCCAGCCGCCGGCGGTCATCCTGATGGCCGGCCTGCAGGGTGCCGGCAAGACCACCACCACGGCCAAGCTGGCCAAGCACTTGATCGAAAAGCGCAAGAAGAAGGTGCTGACCGTCTCGGGCGACGTCTACCGCCCGGCCGCCATCGAACAGCTCAAGACCGTCACCGCCCAGGCCGGCGCCGAGTGGTTTCCCAGCAGCCCGGACCAAAAGCCGCTGGACATCGCCCATGCCGCCCTCGACTACGCCAAAAAGCATTACTTCGATGTGCTGCTGGTCGATACCGCCGGCCGCCTGGCCATCGACGAAGTGCTGATGCAGGAGATCCAGCAGCTGCACGCCGCGCTCAAGCCGGTCGAGACCTTGTTC
This sequence comes from Curvibacter sp., assembly GCA_003987795.1. GTDB lineage: Bacteria > Pseudomonadota > Gammaproteobacteria > Burkholderiales > Burkholderiaceae_C > Curvibacter. The sequence continues at coordinate 310 of RXJO01000536.1, read as the reverse complement.
GTGGTCGACGCCATGCAGGGCCAGGACGCGGTCAACACCGCCAAGGCCTTCAAGGAGGCCCTGCCGCTCACCGGCATCGTGCTGACCAAGCTTGACGGCGATTCCCGTGGGGGGGCAGCCCTGTCGGTGCGTCAGATCACCGGCGCGCCGATCAAGTTTGCCGGCGTCTCCGAGAAGATCGATGGCCTGGAGGTGTTCGACGCCGAACGCCACGCCGGCCGCATCCTCGGCATGGGCGACATCGTGGCCCTGGTCGAGCAGGTCACTGCCGGGGTCGACCTGGAAGCAGCCCAGAAGCTGGCCGCCAAGG